>NZ_JBEZDO010000011.1:236505-268748 GCF_040648355.1 Nonomuraea sp. NPDC049152
CGTCGCCTACCGTGTCGCCCACGGCGAGCCCGTCGCCCACCGTGTCGCCCACGGCGAGCCCGACGCCGTCACCGACGATCACACCGACTCCGAAGCCCACCAAGTCCTGCAAGCCCGGCCATCACAAGCCCGGCTATCCGGAGCATGATGATCACAAGCCCGGCCATGACAAGACCTGCCATCCGAAGTCTGGTGATCACAAGCCTGGTGATGACAAGCCCGGCCATCACATGCCCGGCCTCGAGCAGGGGCGCCCATGGTGGGGCCCGTTCCCAACCGACCCTCAAATGCCCGGCCTCGAGCAGATACGCCCATGGTGGGGTCAGTTCCCACCCAGCTATCAGATTCCCGACCTCGAGCAAGCCCGCCCATGGTGGGCCCCATTCCCGGCCGAGTCATGAAATACCTATGAGTAACCGGCTAGGCCTTCCGTCCCGCTGGCCGGACTAAGAATCACGCAGGGCCCCGCCTCTGGAACCGGAGGCGGGGCCCTTCGCCGTTCGGCGTTTGGATCCGGACGGCAAGAAGAATGGCATCTCTCTATGAACTGGCTCTGCGCGGTCGGCTCAGGGGCGCATTCCGAGGGTGCCGCTAGTTGAGCCGCCGTCCTCCACCGAACGTGGGCTCTCATCATCCGACGCTCTTGTACCGCTTCATAGCTCATCGCAGGGTGCTCGAACTGCGGGTTCAAACCGGCTCCATCCTGTTACCAGCCGCCTTGTGATGATGCCGGGCCGTGTCTTTGGCATTCTCTTGAGCGGCCACCAGTCATGGTCTTGAAGCGTGAGCATCAGGGTTGAAGAGTGTCCAAAAGTCCACGAGCCTGCCAAGGAAGACAATCGCCTGGCCGCCAGGTTTGAGACAGGTTTGATCATCGCAGGGTTCGCCGGCATGCTCTTTCTCTTGCCCCGTTTGGATTGGGGTGACGGCTCGATCCGCTACTTCCAGCTGACGGCTCTACTCACACAGGGGACGGTGCCGGAAGAGAAATACTCGATGGTCGGGCCGCTGATCTCGACGCCGCTCTGGCTGATCGGGAAACTCGTAGAGTCGCCGAGTTGGTGGACGCTGCGCTACAACCCCCTTCTACTCATGGGGGGAGTGGCGTTCGTCTGGTTCGCGCTGCGTGACCGGCTGCCCCGGCCGCTCCTACGACGGTTCATCCTGCTGCTGGTCTTCGCGTCGATGTTCGCCCACCACCAGCTGGGATACAACGGCGAGGTCTTCACCGCGATCCTCGTTCTCATCGGAACCGTTGCGCTCCTCGGGGGCAAAACGTGGTCGGGATGGCTCACGGTCGCCGTCGGGGTCGCCAGCACCCCCGCCGCCCTACCCGCGATGGCCCTGATGACCGCCAAGTGGATCTGGGACGTCCGGCGACTGCGCTGGGTACTGGCGGTGTGCGCGGCGGTCGCGCTGGTGATGGCGGAGGCATGGCTGCGGCGTGGCAGTCCGTTCGCGACCGGCTATGAGGCCGACAACCAGGGGCGCCGCACGATCATGCCGTACTCAGGCCTGCCAGGCCTCAGCTATCCGATCTTCTTCGGGGTTCTGTCGCTGATCTTCTCCTTCGGTAAAGGCCTCCTCTTCTTCGCGCCCGGACTGTTCCTGCCCGTCAGGCAGCGCCTGCGCCACCTGGCCGCCGGACGGCAGCTCTACGATCTATGGCTGGCGTTCGTGATCGGTCTGCTCCTGCTCTACGGGATGTACTGGTCGTGGAGCGGTTCATCGTTCTGGGGGCCGCGGTACCTGCTGTTCGCGGCGGTTCCCGCGGCGTTCGCGCTAGCCGTACGCTGCTACCAGTCGGATGCCTCGGCTCTGGCCGACCTCGTCACAGTCGTGGTGCTCGGGCTGTCGATTTGGGTTGGGCTCAACGGGGCGGTGTTCGGAGACGTTGACGTCCCCAAGGTTTGCTGGCCCGACGGGGCCGGCCACTACGAGGCTCCGATCTGCTTCTACACGCCGGAGTTCAGCGCACTGTGGTATCCATTCGTCGCGGGTATCAAGCCCCTGACCGTTGGCCAGTGGATCTACCTCGGTTACGGCCTCGCCGTGGGCGCCTATCTGATGGCTGGGCCGTTGCTGCGGCTCGCCGGACACCTGCACACCTGGGCGATCCCGGCGGCAGCCCGTGTCAGGGCCTTTCACTGGTAAGGCCGGAGAAGCGAATCGTCTCGGCAGGAGAACACAGCGCTGATGGTGTCCGGGGATACGGCACATGTCCCGGAGCTTGAAAAGTCCGCTCCGGACGGCTCCCCTGCCCTGATCTTCCGGTCACCGTCATCCCACCCGTCAGGGAAGCGGGTCTGCTGGGCTTGTCCTGGGGTGATGGTGACGGGACGATCAGACTTCCACCTTGGTCACTGACCGCCTGGTGCTCGTCGCGATCGCGCTGGCCGCTCCGATCCCAGCGCTCCCCATCCCTGGCGAACCCTCGATCGGGCCTGTGGAGATCGGCAAGCGCGAGGACGGTCAACGGTTAAAGCTCAAGATCCTTGGCGGGCACATCCTGATCGCGGGCGCCACTGGGGCGGGCAAGAGCTCGTTCCTCTGGGACACCATCCGCGGGCTCCTCCCCGCCATGCAAGCGGGCCCGGTGGAGATCTGGGCGCTCGACCCCAAGCTGATGGAGCTGTCGTTCGGCCGTGAGCTGTTCACTCGCTCAGCCCCGATCCTTGGATCGCGACGGCCTGGCCGCATCCCTGCGCGAACTGGGCAGTCTCGTTGAGGTTCTGGGGAGAGCCGACCGAACCCGCTAGGCAAAGATCTACACGCACCTCGGCCTGGAGCTGGTCTACCACCCCTCACAACACAAAGTCCTGGTCGCTGTTTCCAGCAACCAGGACCATATGGGGTACGGGTCTGTGTCCGAGGGGGGACTTGAACCCCCATGCCCCGCAAAGGGCACTAGCACCTCAAGCTAGCGCGTCTGCCTATTCCGCCACCCGGACTTGGTGCCTGCACGCGGGACCGTCATCCCGCGTCGGCTCAGTAAGGTTAGCAAACTCTTCGGGGTGCGTCATACCGTGATTCCTCGAGACCTGATCGAAGGAGTCCGCATGATCGAGCTCACCGGCGAAGACGAGGTCGTCGACCTCTGCCGCGACCTGATCCGCATCGATACGAGGAACGCCGGCGACAATGCCGGTCCGGGCGAGAGGCAGGCCGCGGAGTACGTGGCCGGGAAGCTCACCGAGGTGGGCCTGGAGGCGCGGATCCTCGAGAGCGACGACCGCAGGGCCAACGTGATCGCCCGCATCGAGGGCGAGGATCCCGGCAGGGGCGCGCTGCTGCTCCACGGGCATCTGGACGTCGTGCCGTTCGACGCGGGCGACTGGCGGCACCACCCGCTGTCGGGTGAGATCGCGGACGGCTGCGTCTGGGGCAGGGGCGCCGTCGACATGAAGGACATGGACGCGATGATCCTGGCCGTGGCCAGGCAGCGCGTGCGGGAGCGGCGCAGGCCGCCGCGCGACGTGGTGCTGCTGTTCACCGCCGACGAGGAGGCGGGTGGCGCCTACGGGGCCAACTGGCTGGTGAACAACCACGCGGGGCTGTTCGAGGGCGTCACGGAGGCGATCGGCGAGGTCGGCGGGTTCAGCGTGTCGCTCGGCGACGACAGGCGGCTGTACCTCATCGAGGCCGCGGAGAAGGGCATGGCGTGGATGCGGCTGAAGGCCAAGGGCCGCGCGGGCCACGGCTCGATGCTCAACGCCGACAACGCCGTCACCGAGCTCGCCGAGGCGGTCGCGCGCGTCGGTCGCCATGACTGGCCTGTACGGCTGACGCCGACCGTGAAGCGCCTCCTGGAGGAGCTGGAGATCGGCCCCGACGACGTCGACAAGCTGGGCCCGCTCGCCCGGATGATCGGCGCGGTGCTCCGCAACACCGCCAACCCGACGATGCTCCAGGGCGGCTACAAGGCCAACGTGATCCCGCAGAGCGCGGAGGCCGTGGTGGACGGGCGGTTCCTGCCCGGGTTCGAGGAGGAGTTCTTCGCCACGATCGACGAACTGCTCGGTCCGAACGTGTCGAGGGAGTTCGTGCAGCACCAGGTGGCGCTGGAGTTCCCGTTCGAGGGGCCGCTGGTGTCGGCGATGGCCGAGGCGCTGGTCGCGGAGGACCCCGGCGCGAAGGCGGTGCCGTACACGCTCTCGGGCGGCACGGACCTGAAGGCTTTCAGCAGGCTGGGTATCACCGGGTACGGCTTCGCGCCGCTGAGGCTGCCGGCCGACCTGGACTTCTCTGGGATGTTCCATGGGGTGGACGAGCGGGTGCCGGTCGATTCGCTCCGGTTTGGGGTAAGGGTGCTTGACCGATTCCTTGGACTCTCCTGAAAAGCTCTTGCGACCACCTTGGGTGCTGCTACGGTTACGGACCGTTGAGGGGTGAGTCCACGGACTGGCCTCACACGTGAGGTCGGTTCTGGAGCTCGGGAGGTCACGTGGCACGCATGCCGGTGCGGCAGCGGAGGGCGCATGCCCTCCCTGCTCGGCGCGTGCCCGTGGCTGTTTCCGGAGAGCGTGCGATCACCGATCGGGCCGCCCGGATGGCGCGGTTCGCGGCCGGCGCCCGCTCGGTCATCGCACGAGCGCTGACAGTAGGCGGCCTGCTGGTCGCCGGTTGGCTGCTCGCCATGCTCTTCGGGCTGCTCTCAGCCGCTCCGGCGGCTGCGGAGACCACCGCGGCGACAGGAGCCGACACCTCTCAGGCCGTCGCCGGATTCCCCACGGCAGGCGGCGCCTCCTTGGTGATGGACAACACCGAGGCAATGGCCGGAGCCGAGGTCGACGGGCTGACCAGCCAGTCGAAGCCCGGCTTCCCCGCACCTTCCACCGCGGGCAAGAGCATGGGCGCCAACGGCTTGGCCCCCAACAGCGGTGGCAACGGCCCGTTCGGGCCCGGCATGGGGGACATCGCGCGGTCGTTCTTCGAGCCGCGCGAGACGGCTCAGCGCGCCCCCCTGGCGTGCGTGCTGCCCCCGGTCTTCCGCACAGCGGCGGACGACCCTTCTTTCTCACCTGACTGAATCCGCTCAAGAGCAGGAGTGTGGGCCGAGTCCCCTCCGCTGAGCGTGTGATTTCACCCGTCAGATCTGGTTCGCGAATTCCCTGAGGTCTCCGCTGTGCGCGGTCGTCCCGTCGACCTCGCTCGTCCTCTGCTGGCCGCGAACTGTCAGGTACATCCCCCCAAGAACCACAAGGAGCATTGATATGCGTACGTGGGCCAAGGCTTCGTCTCCCGCGGCTCTGCTCGCGGTAGCGGTCATGTCCTTCGGCGGCGGCACCGCCGTCGCCGACACCTCCGGAGACAACTCCATCGGTGGCGGCAACCAGGTCAACCTGCCGATCTCGCTTCCCGTCGACATCAGCGGCAACTCGATCGGCGCGGCCGGAGAGTCGACCGCGACCTCCGAGGGCGGCGCGTCGGTCGAGAACGTCGGCAACGGCGGCATCCCCAACAAGACGTCAGGCAACAGCAGCATCCTGGGCGGCAACCAGGTCAACGCGCCGATCAGCGCGCCGGTCAACGCCTGTGGCAACGCACTGTCGCTGTTCGGCAGCTCCCAGGCGGGCTGCAAGGGCGGCGCCTCGGTCAAGAACGTCGGCAAGGGCGGCGCGGGCGGCAACAGGACCTCCGGCGACAACAGCATCCTCGGCGGCAACCAGGTCACCGCGCCGATCACCGCCCCGATCAACGCCTGCGGCAACGCGCTGGCCATCTTCGGCGACGCGACCGCGGGCTGCAGGGGCGGCGCGTCGGTGCGGAACACCGGCGTCGGCGCCGGTGGCAACACCACCTCGGGCAGGAGTTCCGCGCTCGGCGGCAACCAGGTGATCGCGCCGATCAGCGGCCCGATCAACATCTGCGGCAACGCGGTCGCCGTCTTCGGCGAGGCGTTCTCGGGCTGCAAGGGCGGTTCCAGCGTCACCAACGGGCCGGGCGGGCCGGGTCACGGCTACCACAGCACCCCCGGGCGTCCAGGCTCCTCGGGTAACGACACCGACGGGCGCTTCAGCGCCGGCAGCGGCAACCAGGTGATCGCCCCGATCAGCCTGCCCATCACCGCCTGCGGCAACGCGGTCGGCAACGCTCCCGCCGGATGCAAGGGCGGCAGCTCGGTCGAGAACACCGCGGCTGGCAGCGGCGCGGGCGGCAACAGGACCTCGGGCCGGTCGGGCGTGCTGTCCGGCAACCAGGTGATCGCGCCGATCACCGCTCCCATCAACGTCTGCGGCAACGCGGCCGGCGTCTTCGGCCAGGCCTTCGCAGGCTGCAAGGGCGGCGTGTCGGTGAAGAACGGCGGCAGGGGCGCGGGCGGCAACACCACGTCCGGCAGGTCGGGCGTCGGCTCGGGCAACCAGGTCGTGGCCCCGATCACCGCGCCGATCAACGCCTGCGGCAACGCCGTGGCGGCGCTGGGCCTGGCCGAGGCCCACTGCAAGGGCGGCGCGTCCGTCTCTCCGAGGGACGGCGTGGGCGGGGGCGGCAACACCACCTCCGGCAGGTCCGGTGTCCTCGCGGGCAACCAGGTGGTCGCGCCGATCACCGCTCCCATCAACGTCTGCGGCAACGCGGTGGCCGTCCTTGGCGACGCCGCGGCAGGGTGCCTCGGTGGCTCCAGGGTCGGCAAGCCGGTCGACGAGCACCCCGGCGGCTACGACCAGTGGACGCGCACCAGCGGCAAGTTCGCCGGCGCCAAGGCCAGCGGTCTGCTCCCCGCCCTTCCCGTCGTGCCCGCCATGGCCGGCCTGAAGGATGTGGGTAACGTCACCCACCAGATGGGCGGCGCGGGCCTGCCCGACCTTCCGCTGGTGGGCGACCTGGCCGGCACGCTCGGCCTGCCCGAGCTGCCGGGTCTGCCCGGCCTGCCCGGACAGCCCACCACGCCCGCTCAGCACCAGGGCAAGGTCGCTGCCGCCGACAACCCCGCCTCCGCGCTCGGCCCGGCGAGCTCGCTGGTCGCCTCCACCCCGGTCGGTGGGGCGGTCGGGTCCGCCACCGGCGCCCTGCCCGTCGGCGACCTGGGCCTGATGAGCGCCGCCCAGCCGTCCGGCGTCACGGGCATGAACTCCAACTCGCTGCTCGCGCTGGTCGTGGGTGCCATGTTCGCCGCCTCGGCCACGCTGTTCGCGACCACCCGCCGTGTCCGTTTTGGCAAGAAGTAGCTAGCCCGTTGGGCAAGAACTAGCTAACCCGCCACCCGCATCCTGCGGGTGAGCACGGCGCCACAGGAACCTCTGCCCGCTCCCAGCCAGGGGCGGGCAAAGACTGTTGTCCCTGGTGGGACACACATGACACTTTGTCCGCTCTCGTCGAGACATGAACGGGCAAAGGCAAAGACGCTTTGCCCGTTCTGGGGGGCGCGGCCCTGGGACGGGCAAAGCCATGTCACAAGGTGCTTCGGACCCGGATAACCTTGCGGCGGAGCCGTACGTGTCGGCTGCCATCGGGGTGCAGCCGCACTCTGGCGAGCTCCCACTGTCCGTATTCGGCGTGTTCGGTCAGCAGTTGACGTGCGGCTTCGCGTGAAGTGTCGCGTGGGATATAGACATCCATGTAGGAGTAGGCCAGCACAGCGATTAGTCTCCAGGGTGAGTTAGGGAGCAACGGCACTCACTCGGCCTTATTCTGCGTCCTTGAGTGAGACGGTGACCCCCGGGGAAGGAAAATCTCCCGACACGGGTTACCTTTCAGATCTGTGCCCGCTCCCGGCAGGGGGATAAGCAAGCGAACAGCGAGGTAGGAAGCAGCGTGCCAGCCAACAACGGCAGCGCCGGCGGAAATCGCCTGGTGATCGTCGAGTCGCCGGCCAAGGCGAAGACGATCGCGGGCTACCTTGGGCGCGGTTACATCGTCGAATCGAGCATCGGCCATATCCGCGACCTGCCGGAGAAGGCAGATGACATCCCCGAGAAGTTCAAGGGGGAGGCCTGGGCACGCCTCGGCGTCAACGTCGATCACGAATTCGAGCCGCTGTACGTCGTCAATCCCGACAAGAAGGCTCAGGTCAGCAAGCTGAAGCAGCTGCTGAAGGACGCCGACGAGCTGTACCTCGCCACTGACGAGGACCGCGAGGGCGAGGCCATCGCGTGGCACCTGCGCGAGGTGCTCAAGCCGAAGGTGCCCGTGCACCGCATGGTCTTCCACGAGATCACCCCGCAGGCGATCCGTGACGCGGTGGCGAACCCGCGCGACCTCAACCTGCGGCTCGTCGACGCGCAGGAGACCCGCCGCATCCTCGACCGCCTCTACGGCTACGAGGTCAGCCCCGTGCTGTGGAAGAAGGTCAAGCCGCGCCTTTCCGCAGGCCGCGTGCAGTCGGTGGCGACGCGCCTGGTGGTGGAGCGCGAGCGCGACCGGATGGCGTTCACCGCCGCCCACTACTGGGACCTTTCCGCGCTGTTCGACTCGAACAAGCCGGAGGAGACGCCGCGCGACTTCACCGCCACGCTGACCGGCGTCGACGGCAAGCGCGTGGCGCAGGGCCGCGACTTCGGGCCCGACGGGCAGCTGAAGAACGCCAACGTGCTCCACCTGTCCGAGCAGGCCGCCGCCGAGCTGGCAGGACGACTGCGCACCGCGTCGTTCGCCGTCCAGTCGGTGGAGCGCAAGCCGTACACCCGTAAGCCGTACGCGCCGTTCAGGACGACCACGCTGCAGCAGGAGGCCAGCAGGAAGCTGGGCTTCTCCGCGAAGTACACGATGCAGGTGGCGCAGCGGCTGTACGAGAACGGCTTCATCACCTATATGCGTACCGACAGCATCACGCTGTCGGAGACGGCCGTCGCGGCCGCCAGGTCGCAGGCCATCAAGCTGTACGGCTCGGCGTACGTGCCCGACAAGCCGCGCGTCTACACCAGCAAGGTGAAGAACGCCCAGGAGGCGCACGAGGCGATCCGTCCTTCGGGCGAGGAGTTCCGTACGCCGGGCGAGACCGGGCTGAGCGGCGACATGTTCCGCCTGTACGAGCTGATCTGGCAGCGGACCGTCGCCTCCCAGATGAAGGACGCGGTCGGCGAGTCGGTCACCGTCAAGGTGGCGGGCGGGGGCGCGGAGTTCACCGCGACCGGCCGCACGATCACCTTCTACGGCTTCCTGAAGGCCTACGTCGAGAGCGCGGACGACCCGTCGACCGACCGCGACGACTCCGAGAAGCGCCTGCCGAACCTGGAGGAGGGCGACGCGCTCGGGCTGGCCAGGCTCGACGTCTCCGGCCACTCGACCAAGCCGCCCGCCCGCTACACCGAGGCGTCGCTGGTCAAGGAGCTGGAGGATCGGGAGATCGGCCGTCCTTCGACGTACGCGTCGATCATTGGCACGATCCTCGACAGGGGCTATGTGTTCAAGAAGGGCACCGCGCTGGTGCCCTCGTTCCTGGCCTTCGCCGTGGTCAACCTGCTGGAGCAGCACTTCGGCAACCTCGTCGACTACGACTTCACCGCCGAGATGGAGAAGGTCCTCGACGACATCGCCAACGACAGGGCCGAGCGCGTTCCTGAGCTGCAGCGCTTCTACTTCGGCCACGATGGCGACGAGGGACTGAAGGAGATGGTCACCGACCTCGGCGAGATCGACGCCAAGGAGATCAGCTCCTTCCCGATCAGGGGCAGCGACATCGTGATCAGGGTGGGCCGCTACGGCCCCTACCTCGACCGCGAAGGCGTCCGCGTCAACATCCCCGAGGACATGACGCCCGACGAGCTGACCGCGCAGAAGGCGGAGGAACTGTTCGCCAGGCCGACGGGCGACCGCGAGCTGGGCCGCGACCCGGTGACCGGGCACCTGATCGTCGCCAAGGACGGCCGCTTCGGGCCGTACGTGACGGAGATCCTGCCCGAGGCCGCCCCCGACGAGCCGAAGAAGCGCACGAAGAAGGCCGACGCGCCCAAGCCGCGCACCAGCTCGCTGTTCAAGTCGATGTCGCTGGACACGATCACGCTGGACGACGCGCTCAAGCTGCTGTCGATCCCGCGCGTGGTCGGCGCGATCGACGGCGAGGAGGTCACCGCGCAGAACGGCAAGTTCGGGCCCTACATCAAGAAGGGCACCGACTCGCGGTCGATCGGGTCGGAGGAGGAGCTGCTCACGATCACGATCGAGCAGGCCAAGGAGCTGTTCGCGCAGCCCAAGCAGCGCGGTCGCCGTACGGCTGCCGCCGCGCCGCTGCGTGAGCTGGGTGAGGACCCCAACTCCAAGAAGCCTGTCGTGGTCAAGGAGGGGCGGTTCGGGCCCTACGTCACCGATGGGGAGACCAACGCCTCGCTCCGCAAGGGCGACACGGTCGAGGACATCACCATCGAGCGGGCCGCCGAGCTGCTGGCCGAGCGGCGTGAGCGCGCTCCCGCGCCGAAGAAGGCGCCCGCCAAGAAGGCGACCACGACGACGCGGAAGAAGCCTGCCGCCAAATCGTGACCGGTGAATCGTCGGTCACGGACCGTAAGCTGACGGGGTGATCTGGCAGCCGGTCATCAGGATGCTCCCAGCCGGGCACGGCACCCGCCGTGCCCGGCTCGTGGTGTCAGGACGACCTACCTCCCACCCACCGGTGATGACGATCCCGCGGCCCTCCGGCCCTCCCTCCCACACGCCGGTGACCTCGGGTGCGTCGCGCTCTTCCGATCAAGCCGCCGTCGCCGCCGACGGCCGCATCTCGTCCGCTTCACCCACAGAACGCCCGCCGACAGCCACGCGCTCTCCGCTTTCTCCGGTCATGGGGTTGCGGTCGTTCGCGCCGTGCTCCGTGCCGGTGGGAAGGGCCGATGTGTCCGGTCGGCTTCTCTCGGAGGAGCGTCTGCCGGTGCGCACAGGGCTGGAGTACTCACGGGCAGGCGGGGCAAGGGATACCGCTGTTGCCGGTGGGCCCGTACGGTGAGATCTCCCTGGTGCAACTTGCCTCCGTGACGAGTTCACAGGTATTACCCTCAGGCCACGAACAGCCGGGCATATCAGACTCCTGCCCTCAACCCCCCTGGATACCCTGACACCATGACCATCCGCAGACCGGCCCACGTGCTGGACATCTCCCCTTTCCGCAGGCTGTGGATGGCCATGTCCGCGAGCAGCCTGGGGGACTGGCTCACCCTTCTCGCACTGAGCGCGCTGGCCGCGCAGCTCACCGCCGCCAGCGGCTACCAGGCACAGGCGGCGGCCGTCGGCGGGGTGTTCCTCGCCAAGCTGCTGCCCGCGCTCCTGTTCGGCCCGCTGGCGGGCCCGCTCACCGTCAGGCTCGACCGGCGGCTGACCATGTTCGTCGCCGACCTGGCCAGGTTCGTGCTGGTGGTCTCGGTGCCGCTGATCGGCCTCTACCAGTGGGTGGTGGCCGCGGCCTTCCTGATCGAGTGCGCGACTCTCTTCTGGGGGCCCGCGAGGGACGCCACGGTGCCCGCGCTGGTGCCCAAGGAGCGGCAGGAGGAGGCCACCAGGTTCGGCGTCCTCGTGACGTACGGCACGGCGCCCGTCGCCGCGCTGCTGTTCACCGTACTGACGACGGCGGGGCAGTGGATGGTCGCGGGGGGCGCGCTCGCCTACCTGCTGTCGGCCGCGCTGGTCTTCACGCTTCGCGGCCTGCCCAGGCGCGGTGTCGCGGCCTCGACGCCCTCGGTGCTCGAAGGCTGGCGAGCCTCGGGCCGCGACGGGGTGGCGCGCGGGGTGCGCGCGGGCCTGCTGGCCACGGCCGCCGCGGGTGGCGCGCTCATCGGCGTCAGCGTGCTGGGCGGCGCGGTGGCCTACGGAGTGGTGTTCGGCGCGCTGTGCGTCGGTGTCGCGGCCGGGCTGTTCTTCGGTCCCCGGGTGCTGACGCAGCTGTCGCGGCTGCGGCTGTTCGGCGCTTCGGTCGTCGCGGTGGCCGCGGCGCTGGTGGTGATCGCGCTCGTCCGCGACCAGTCCGTGGTCGTCATGCTCACCGTGGTGCTCGGCCTGTGCGCGGGCGTGGCGTGGCGGGTCGGCATGGAGGTCCTCGACGGCTCGTTCGTGGAACCCGTCGCCAAGGTCTCGCTGCTGCTCGCGGCCGCCGTGGTCGCTCCGGCGGCAGGCCTCGCCGGTGGCGCCATGCTGGCCCTGCTCGCCATGGGCGGCCTGATGATGGTGGTCGGCGCTCTGGCGTTGCGCCGGGTGGACGACAGGAAGGGCGTGCCACTCTCGGAGGACATGCTCGCCGCGCTGCGTGGCGAGCGCTACACATCGGGGGATGTGGAAGAAGTGCCTGGGGTGTTCATCGCTTTTGAGGGCGGAGAGGGTTCGGGCAAGACCACGCAGTCGAGGCTGCTGGCGATCTGGCTGCGCGACCAGGGATTCGACGTCGTGCAGACGAGGGAGCCCGGCTCGACCAAGGTCGGCATGCGGCTGCGCGCGATCCTGCTCGACGCGGCGGAGAAGGGGCTGTCGCCCAGGGCGGAGGCGCTGATGTACGCCGCCGACAGGGCCGAGCACGTGGAGAAGGTGATCAGGCCGGCGCTGGAGAGGGGGGCACTGGTGATCACCGACCGCTATGTCGACTCCTCACTCGCCTACCAGGGGGCGGGCAGGGCGCTCGACCCCGCCGACGTGGCCGAGGTCAACGCCTGGGCGACCAGCAGGCTGGTGCCGCACCTGACCGTGCTGATCGACACCCCGCCTTCGGTCGGGCTGACCAGGCTGGGCGGTGCGGCCGACCGTATCGAGTCGGAGCCGATGGAGTTCCACGAGAGGGTGCGCAAGGAGTTCCGCACGCTCGCGGCTGCGGCTCCCGAGCGCTACCTCGTGGTCGACGGCACGCTGCCGCTGGACGACATCAGCAGGACGGTGCAGGACAGGGTGCGGGAGATCCTTCCCGACCCGGTGCCGAGCGAGTCCGAGGACATCACCGGCACGATGCCCGCCATCCGCGACTAACCTTGTCCCGGTGAGCGTCTTCGACGACCTGGTGGGCCAGGAGCAGGCTGCTGCCGTACTCTCGCGAGCCGCTCTCGCCGCCGCCGAGGCGGTCGCGGGCGGGCGCGGCGCGGGCATGACGCATGCCTGGCTGTTCACCGGGCCGCCCGGTTCCGGCAAGGAGGACGCGGCCCGCGCCTTCGCCGCCGCGCTGCTGTGCCCGTCGGGCGGGTGCGGCCACTGCGATCAGTGCCACCAGGTGATGATCGGCTCGCATCCCGATCTGGAGGCGGTCAAGCCCGAGGGCCTGTCCTACAGCGTCAAGCAGACCCGCGAGCTCATCCTGCGCGCCGCGGGCGCCCCGACTCAGGGCCGCTGGCGGGTGATCCTGTTCGAGAACGCCGACAGGGTCACGGAATCGGCGGCCAACGCGCTGCTCAAGGCCATCGAGGAGCCGCCGCCGCGGACGGTGTGGCTGCTGTGCGCGCCCGCCCCCGACGACATGATCATCACGATCAGGTCGAGGTGCAGGGTGGTCGGCCTCGTCACGCCTTCGGGCGCCGCCGTCGCCCACGTGCTGGCCACGCGTGAGAGCGTGCCGTGGGAGATGGCCGAGTTCGCCGCGCGGGCGTCGCAGGGTGACCTGTCCCGTGCGCGGGCGCTGGCCCTCGACGAGGGAGTACGGCAGCGCCGCGAGGCCGTACTGTCGATCCCCCGGTCGCTCGGCGGGGTCGGCGAGTGCATCACGGCCGCCGAGCGGCTGGTGAAGACCGCCGAGGAGGAGGCGGCCGCGGCGACCGCGGCGCTCAACGAGACCGAGACCGCGGAGCTCAGGAAGCTCTACGGCGAGGGGTCGTCGGGCAAGGGGCTCAACAGGGGGCTCGTGCGGGGCGGGGCGGGGGCGCTGAAGGAGCTGGAGGACCGGCAGAAGTCGCGGGCGACGAGGGTGAAGCGCGACTCGCTGGACGTCGCGCTGCTGGAGCTGGTGTCGTACTACAGGGACGTGCTGGCGGTCCAGCTCGGTGCCCCTGTGGAGCTGGCCAACGAGGATCATCGCTTCCACCTCGACGCGCTGGCGAGGACGTCGACGCCGGAGGAGAGCCTGCGGCGGATCGACGCGATCATGCAGTGCAGGGAGAGGCTGGCGGCGAACGTGAACCCGCAGATCGCCGTCGAGGCGATGATGTTGGGCCTGCGCCGCCCCTGACCGAGTCCGGGGCTGCTGCTCGGCAGTCGACCTGAGCAGCATGCCGCCCCTGGAGACTCGCCGGTGACTAAGGAGAGTCCCCGGGGAGTCGGAGAGCCCAGAGGCTCGGAGAACTCGCGCGGATCTTGGAGAGCTCGCGAGAAACTCGGCGGGTGACTCGAGCAGCAGACGCCGTCCCCGAACGTCTCTGTGATGTGAAAGTCGAATCGCTCCCGCGCGGGGAGCTCGTGGATGTGGCGGCCATCTTCGCCGAACACCACCTGGGCCTCGTACGGCTTGCCCTGATCATGGTCGGCGACCAGGCGACGGCCGAGGACGTCGTGCAGGAGGCGTTCGCGCGCACTCACGCGGGAAGGGATCGGCTGCGGGACCCTGATCGGGCGCTGACGTACGTGCGCTCCGCCGTGCTCAACGGGTGCAGGTCGGTGTTGCGGAGAAGGGCGACCGTGTTCCGGCGGGCGGTGCCGTACGAGCCGCCGGTCTGGTCGGCGGAGAGCGCCGCGCTGGTCGGCGAGGACCGCAAAGAGGTTCTGGTGGCGCTGCGCGCGCTGCCGCGGCGGCGGCGCGAGGCGCTGACGCTGCGTTACTACTTCGATCTGTCCGATCAGGAGGTGGCTGACGCCATGGGGATCAGCGGGAGCACCGCGAGGTCCACGATCGCCAGGGGGCTCGCCGCCCTGGCCCGAGCGCTTGGGGAGCACGCGTGAACAGTCCGATGGAGGATCGCCTGCATGACGCTCTCAGCGCCGCGGCCGCGACGGTCGCGCCGGAGACGATCAGGCCGCTGCATGCGCCGGCCAGGCGAAGGAGGTGGCGGGTCGACGTGCGTTTCATGGCCATCGCGGTGACGCTCGCCGGCGTCGTCGCCGCCGTGGCGCTGTGGCCTGCCGAACGTCAGGAGCAGCGCCTGGTGCTGGCGGCGGGCGTATCGTTGACCGCGCTCGATGACGGGGTGTCCGACGTGTCGGTGTACCTGTGCAAACCTGAATCGCCGTTCCCCGCGTGCAAGGGAGCCGCGCCCGTCGACCGCAACGCCGTCCAGCGAACGCTCCAGGCGATGCCTCAGGTGGAGGAGATCCGGTTCGAGAGCCAGGAGGAGGCCTTCGCGGAGTTCCGGCGCTCGCGACGCGACCTCGCCCAGGTGGTGGTTGTCGACGACATGCCCGAGTCCTTCCGGCTGCGGTTGCGGCCTGGCACCGATTGGGACGCGCTGGTCGAAGCGGCGACAGAAATCGAGGGCGTCTCGATGGTCATCAAACAGGGGTGCTACGCGCTGCAGTCCTCGTCGTGGTTCCGTCGGGCGGTGTCGTTCCTGTCCGGCGCCGACAAGGAGCTCTGCCGAGCCCCCTAAGCGTTGGCGCCTCTCGTAGGGTGGGAAGGAAGGCCGGTAAGCAATCCCCGAGGCCGTCAGGAGGCGAGCGCGAGCCCATGGGAATGATCATGGCCGTGAGCTTCACCCGCTACGGAAGGCTCTACTACCTCGATCCAGGTGGGCACAGCCCCAAAGTGGGCGACAAGGTGCTGGTTCCCACCGATTCCGGGTCGGAGGTCGCCGAATGCGTGTGGGCGCCGCAGTACTCCAGCGAGGACATCGACGGCCTGCCGGTGTGCGAGGGTCTCGCGGGTGAGGAGCACCTGTCACGCGACGAGACCAACAAGCGGCGGCGTGCCGAGGCCCGCAGCGTCTCCAAGCGGCTCATCAAGCGCCACACGCTGCCGATGAAGGTGGTGGGTGTCGACTATCTCGACAAGGAGAACATCTACACGGTCTACTTCTCGGCTCCCCACCGGGTCGACTTCAGGGCGTTGGTCCGTGACCTGGCGCGCAACCTGCGGGCCAGGGTGGAGCTGCGGCAGATCGGGCCGCGCGACGAGGCGAGGCTGCAGGGCGGGATCGGGCCCTGCGGGCGTGATCTGTGCTGCGCGACGTTTTTGAAGGACTTCGAGCCGGTCTCGGTGCGGATGGCCAAGGACCAGGACCTGCCGGTCAACCCGCTGCGCATCGCGGGGGCATGCGGGCGGTTGATGTGCTGCCTGAAGTACGAGCACCCCTTGTACCAGGAGTACCGCGCTTCGGCGCCGCGGGTCGGGGTGGCCGTGGACACGCCTGAGGGGCCGGGGACCGTGGTGGGGCACAACGTGCCGTCCGATTCGGTGGTGGTGCGGCTGAACGACGGTGGGCGCCGGTGCTCGTGCTCGAAGGCCAGCGTGTGCGGTCCGCGCAAGGCGTACGACTCGACGTATGGAGGTGGCGACTGACGATCGTCCCCAGGGCTGTTCCCACTGGTCGGCGGACGTCGCACGAACGCGACCGCGTGGTGGAGGCGACCGGCCTTTCACGGGCACCGGCTCGTCTCCCGCAGGGGGGTGGCGAGAGTCCCCGCTCCTGGGGGTCTTCCGCACGAAGGTAGCGGTCGGCGTTTCGCCGGTGGCTCACGGGTATCGGCTCTTGGACATCTCCCGTGCGCCTTGCGACCGGCTCGTGGGGGCACAGGGAGCGGTCAGGAGAGGGTGTGATGGGCCGAGGGCGCGGGTTCGCCATCGGGCTCGGGTTGAGCCTGCTGGTGGCCGCATGCGGTACTCACACCACGACGCCCTCCCCTGACCCCTACAAGCAGGAGCTCGCCTGGGACGACTGCGGCGACGGGTTCGAGTGCGCCAAGCTCGCCGTGCCTCTCGACTACACCAAGCCGGGCGCCGAGCAGCTGGCCATCAGCGTGATCAGGCTGCCCGCGACCGACGACCGCCTCGGCTCCATCGTGATCAACCCGGGCGGCCCCGGGGGGTCGGGCATCGACTACGGCAGAGCCGCCCGCCTGGTCCTCAGCCCCCAGGTGCGAGCCAGGTTCGACGTGGTCGGCTTCGACCCGCGGGGAGTCGGCGAGTCGGCACCCGTCGACTGCCTGAGCGACGCCGGGCTCGACGCCTTCCTCTCCCTCGATGCCACCCCGGACACCAAGGCCGAGCTGGCCGCGCTCGAAGCGGGCTCCCGCGAGTTCGCCCGCGGCTGCCAGGCACTCTCGGGCCGCCTCCTTCCGCACCTCGGCACCGCGAACGCCGCCCGCGACCTCGACGTGCTGCGCGCCGCGCTCGGCGACGACCGGCTCACCTATCTGGGGAAGTCCTACGGAACGTACTTGGGAGCGCACTACGCCGAGCTCTTCCCCCACCGCGTGCGCGCGCTCGTCCTCGACGGCGGCATCGACCCCGCTCTGAACCGGGTCCAGCTGAACGAGGGGCAGGCGAAGGGCTTCTCCGACGCGTTCAAGGCCTACGCCGAGGACTGCGTCGCCGCCCCCGACTGCCTTCTGAAGAGCCGTACGGTCGACGGCGCCATGGCCGAGCTCGCGGGGCTGCTTCGCCGTACGGACGGCAAACCCCTGCGCGGTGACGGGCGCGACGTCACGGAGGCGCTGGCCACGCTGGGCGCGCTGACCCCGCTGTACGATCGCGGCACGTGGCCGCTGCTGTCCGACGCGCTCCACGAGGCGGCGAACGGCGACGGCGGGCTGCTGCTGCGAAGCGCCGACCAGCTCGTCGGCCGCGCCGAGGACGGCACCTACACCAACCAGACCGAGGCCAACATGGCCATCAACTGTGCCGACAGCCCCTACCCCCGCACGACCGCCGACTTCGCCAAGGCCGCCGCGAAGTCGGAGCGCGAGGTGCCGGGCTTCGGCGCGTTCATCATGTGGAGCTCGCTGCCCTGCGCCTTCTGGCCCGTCCCCTCCACCACGCCGCTCGGACGGCTGAAGGCGTCGGGCGCGCCCCCGATCCTCGTGGTGGGCACCACCCGCGATCCTGCCACGCCGTACCCGTGGGCGCGCTCGCTGGCCGCCCAGCTGGAGTCCGGCGTGCTGGCGAGCTTCGACGGCGACGGTCACACGGCTTACCTGAACGGCTCGGCGTGCGTGGACGGGCTCGTGGACACGTACCTGCTGACCGGCCGCGCGCCGACGCGGGACACCAGGTGTCCCGAGATCGACTGAAGGGAGGCGCGAGAACCCCTTGGGCTCCTGTAGACTTCATCGCGTTGTATGGCGCGCCGCCTTAGCTCAGTCGGCCAGAGCACTTCACTCGTAATGAAGGGGTCTCGGGTTCGAATCCCGAAGGCGGCTCCAGGTCAGAAGCCCCCTGAGTGATCTCAGGGGGCTTCTGGGTGTCTAACTGGGTGCCTAAGCCCCCGGACTCTTGAAGATCCTATCCATGGCGGTCGCACCCTCTTGGAGTACCGGCCTGATCTGCAAGCGGTAAACCAGCTCGGTCACTGCCGTACTGCGATGGCCGACCAAGCGGGAGATCTCGTCAAGCGGGATGCCCTGGTCTGAGAGCAGGGACACGAAGCTGTGCCGAAGCTCTCGCGGCGTCCACTGCTTCGGGTCAAGATCGGTCTTGGCGATGATCAGCCGGAAGGCGCGGCGCACGTTGTGGGAGTCGAGCGGCGTGCCCACGGTCGAGGCGAACACCAGGCCGTGATCCTGCCAGCGTTCCCCGGCGGTCTCCTTGTCCTCCTCTTGCTGGGTCTTCTGGGCCTTCAGCGCGTCCACAGCACGTTGCGGAAGCGCCAGCGTTCGACGGGACTTCGGAGTCTTGGTGTCTCCTCCGGTCCTCACTGACCGCCACACGGCCACGTACGGTGGAACCACGGGCTCTGCTTCCGGACTCCCCTTCAGGTCCACGTGATCCCATGTCAGAGCCCTGAGTTCCTCGGTGCGCGCTCCTGTGAGCAGGGCCACGACCAGGTAGCCGTACATCCGGGTCCCCTCAGCAGCTCTGAGTACGGCTTCCGCCTGAGCCAGCGTGAGCGCCTTGGACGGGCGGCCATCCTTGCCGCGAGGAACAGAGCAGAGGTCCACCACGTTCCGCTTGACCAGGTCGCGAGCCATCGCGCGTCTGACGGACCTGTTCAAGTACGACCTGATCAGCCGGAGCGTGCTCGTGCTCAGCGTCTTGGCCTTCCCCGAGAGCCACTTGTCCACATCCTGTGCACTGAGTTCGCGGAGCTTCCGCTTGCCCAGGGCGGGGATGACGTGCACGCGGCACATGATCTGACCTGCTTCGTAGGTGGCCTTGTCCCGGCGGCTCAGCTCGTACTTGAGCCAGTCGTTCACGGCCTGCTCTACGGTGACGTCGCCCTTCGCGAGTGTGAGACCGTCCTCGTAGTCCCTAATGATCTCTCTGAGCTTGTCCTTGGCTTCGGTCTTGGTCTTGCCGGTTCCCTTCTTCACGATGCGCTTTCCGGCGGGCGTGTAGCCGACCGTCAGCGTGGCGACCCAGCGCTGGCGGCTCTCGTCCCAGCGGAGACCGCCGTCCCCTCTACTGCGTCGTTTGGTCATTAGGCTGCTTCCTCTGCTTCCTTCGTCAGGAGGGCGATGTATTCGCGGATGCCGTCGGCGGTGAACCGCCGGGCGCGGCCCTGCTTGACCGATTGCAGGCGGCCTGCGCGGACCTGTTCGTAGATGACGGACCGGCTCAGGCGTAGCAGGCGCTCTGCGTCCCGGACGCAGAAGAGCTGGACATCGCTGAGCTGTAGTGCTTCCGGTGCGTGGGTGGTCATGACGGGTGGTTCTCCTCACCGGGGACAGCGGGGACACCCGGCAGGGAGGGCTGTCCCCGGAAATCGGCAGCGTCGGTGCTGGTCAGAGGCGGTTCGGGGACAGCGGGGACAGCGGGGACACTTCCTGTGGGGTCTGTCCCCGGCAGTCGGTAGCGTCCGGCAGCGTCGGCGCAGAGCTGGCCGTCGGCGGCCATGCGGGCGCAGGTCTTCTTGACGGTGTCGCGGGAGATGCCAACGGCTTCGGCGATGTCGCGGGGCTGGCTGGCCGCGTGCTGGCGCAGGTGGCGGACGATGGCGGCACGGGTGGCCGACAGTGCGTGTTCGTCGGCGGGGCCGTCGAGCAGGTGCCAGGTCCCGGTGTCGTGGTGGAAGGACAGGGCGTGTTCGGCCTCTTCCACGTCCCTGCCGGTGATGTGGAGCACGCCGTCTGCGGTCCCTCGGGCGCGCTTGAGGACCAACGTGGAGTCGGCGGCACCGGCCAGGCCGTTGGTGCCGGAGACCTGCTCCAGGAAGTCGTCTGAGCCCATCTTGCGGACGTGGTGCACGAGCACGACGGCCACGCCGAAGGTGTCGGCCAGGCGCTTGGCGTGGCCCATGGCGGCGTAGTCGGCGTCATAGGCCGACAGGCCGGGCGGGGTGGTGCCGCGCACCTTGGCGAACACGTCGATGACGACCAGGCGGGCGCCGACGTTGCGCTCCAGCCAGCGCGCGATGTGCTCCGCTCCGCCGGTAGGCAAGGTCGGGCAGGAGGTGGCCAGCGTGAGCTGAGCCGGTGCAGGAGCGCCGCGCAGGATCTTGGCCATGCGGTTCTGGAGTCGACGCGGGGTGTCCTCCAGGGCCAGGTAGAGCACTGGGCCGGGCTCCACGTCGATGGTTCCGAACGCCTTGGTCCCGGCGGCCACTGCGATGGCGGTGGCCAGGGCAAGCCATGACTTGCCGACCTTGGGCGGTCCGGCCAGCAGGCTGAGCCCCTCGGCGATGACGCCGGGCACGGCCCACTTGGTCTCGGGGAAGGTCATGGCCATCAGTTCGTCGGCGGTCCACGAGGTGCGGAACGGCACCGTCGCGCCCGGCTGGTCGCCGGGGGCGTGGACGGCATCACCGGAGACCAGGCGCAGGTGAGAGGGGCGCTCGCTGGTCATGCGGCGACCGTTCGCGGGCGACGGGCACCGGCGCGCAGCCCTGACGCGATGGTGCGGGTGGCTTCGCCGTAGGTCTGACCGACGCTGGCGGCGGCGTCGGCCAGCCATCCGGTTACGTCGGCTTCGGGCAGTTCGCCACCGGCCACGAGCTGCCCGAGCGCCACGGCGGCGCAGTACAGGGCGTTGTTGTGGCCGTTCGGCGGGGAGGCGGTCACCCGGTCCACCTCGCGCGCGACGGCGGCGCGCAGGTAGTTGCCGTGCCGGTCGGTGGCCAGCGTGATGGTCACGGGGCGTTGGGGCGGGAGCGGGGCGGGGCGCAGCAGGTCGGCCAGCCATCCGGGCAGCGGCGCGGCCGGTGCGGCGTGAACTACCTCGTAGGTGCCGGTGCCGTCGTCGAGGTCGACGAAGCTGCCGGGGCCGACGACGTACCCGCCGGTCGCGCGGGTGTCGATCAGCCAGCCGAGCCCGCCGCGGGCGCCCTGGGTGTTGCCGAGCGTGATCCCGTCCGGGGCGGTGTAGTACAGGTGGGTGCCGCCGCGCCTGGTTCTGACGGTGAAGGTCTCCAGCGGTAGCGGTTGTCCGGCGCGCTCGCAGAGGGCGGCGAATACGTCGGCGCCGTCGTTGATGCCGGGCAGGTCCCATGCCGGCGGGCGGGTCTCGCCCTCCTTCGGGGTGTCGAGGTCCACCACCACCAGCCCCGAAGGGCCGGTGGCAACGCCGACGTTGTACGGCTGACGCGCCCAAAATCGGGCGATGACCTCGGGATCGGTGGTGTTGCGCTCCTTCCACGCCCAGTCCTTGAGCGGCACCTTGTCGCCGGGGACGAGCGGGAAGACATGCCAGCCGCGCGCGGCGGCGGCCAGGGCGTAGCGGGTGCAGTCGTTCATGCGGCGTCCTTTCCGGGGCTGTAGGCGCTCATGCCGCCACTCCGGGGAAGTTGTCCCAGGTGCGGCCGTCCAGCTCGCGTCCGGCGGCCTTCTTGCCGACGCGGCGCATCCGCACCGCGTCGGCCGGGGCCAGCTTCTCCATGCCGTTCCAGCTCTGGCCGCGCCGGTCGACGAAGGTGACGGCGCCGCGCTGGTGGATCCGTCCTGGCCGAGAACGCGAATCTGCACCAGCAGAACCGCAGACTCGCCCAGCGCGTCAGCGACCTGGAAGACCGGCTCTCCGAACTCTTGGGCCAACAGGTCTTCGACCGCAGCGGGCTCGGCGCCCCTACCAGCACCGCCGCCCTCCAAGACGAGCTGGAGGCCCAGAAACAGACCGTCCTGGACCTTCGGCGGCTCCTGGAAGAACGCGAGGAGGAACTCGCCGCCGCCCGCGAGACGAACCGGCGACTGATGAACCAGCTCAACCGCACCCGCCCTTGATCGGCTGCGGCTCCGGACCTATCCATGGCCGGCACCGGTGAGCTGCGGCGCTGAGGTCACCTTGCGGACACCGCTTGCCCGCAGGTCCCCACCTCGGACGGCTCGACGGTTAACGCATTGCGCGGCCTTAGGCCAATCAATGAAGATCACTCTATGGAGCGAGACGTGATCAAAGCGGGATGGCTTACCCTGCGGCCATTTACGCTGGACGACATTCCGTGGGTCTATGAGGTGTCCCTGGATCCAGCGTTGCAGCACTTCGTGGAGTTGCCGTCGCCCTACCGCATGGAAAACGCGGCGTTCTTCGTCGAGCAGCTGGCCATCGCCGGCGGACAGAGCGGACAGCGTCTGGAGTTCCTCGCTGAGGAGGCGTCCACGGGAGAACGCCTGGGCCGCGTCGGTCTGTGGCTGGGTACGCCGGGCACGGCCGAGATCGGATACTGGGTTGATCCGAAAACCCGCAAACGTGGCGTTGCGACCGACGCGGTGCGAGCTGTGTGTCGATGGGCCTTCCGCACCCACAGCCTGGAACTGATCGAGTGGCGCGCTGAAGTAGGCAACCTGGCGTCTCGCCGAGTCGCAGAGAAGGCAGGCTTCACCGTGGAGGCCACGCTCCGGAAGCGGCTCTTTCACCGAGGAACTCGGGTGGACGCGTGGTTTGGCTCCCTGCTCAAGAACGAGGCCCTTTGAACTCCCCGTCCGCAACGCATGTCGCGCACGGAAACGACCACATGCTGTGGCTGCGACCTGCGGAGATAGAAAGTTAAAGATCGTCGACCCGCCAGAAAGGTCGGACATCGAGTTGACGAACACCTTGCGCGGCTTGGCCCAGCGGAACGGCTGGTCGAGCCGCTCCGGCCTCAGAGTGATGTCGAACCCGTTCTCGAACGGGTGGCCGGGGATGCCACGCCACCGCTCGGCGAAGGTCTCGGCGTAGCAGTGGTCACATCCCGGGGAGACCTTGGTGCAGCCAGTCACCGGGTTCCACGTGGTGTCGGTCCATTCGATGGAGCTGTGCTCAGACATGGGCGTTCTCCAGAAGGGTCACCAGGCGCGGGTAGCGGCGTGACAGGTGGGCGGTGAGGTGGGTTTCGGCGGTGTGGGCATCGCCGGTCAGGGTGGCCAGCGCGACCAGGGCGGAGATGGCCACGTCGCACAACTCTCCGGACAGGTCATCCAGGGTGTGGGTGAAGCCTTTGCGGGGGTTCTGGCCGGTCATGCCGATGTAGGCGGCGACGGCTTCCCCGCATTCCTCAGACACCTTCATCAGACGCATTGCCGTCTCGTGGTCGGTGCGGGGGTTGGCGGCATCCAGCCAGGTGAGGGCCAATGCGATGTGTCCCCACAAGGTGGGGCTCGATCCGGTCGCTTCCGGTGCGGTGGTGGCGGTGGGGACCGGTTCGGTGGGGATGGTGGCGGGCGGGGTGGTCACGCGGCTTCCTCCTGAAGCGGGGCCGGGAGTTCGGCGGTGATGCGGTTGACCAGGCGGCGGGCGATGGTGTGTTCGACGCCCATGCGCTGGGCGACATCGCCGACGCCCCCACCGGCAGCGAGGATGCGGGTGGCGGCCAGGAGGCGTTCGGTCGGGGTGAGCTGGACCTGGCGCTGGCTGGTGACCACCAGATCGACGGCCATCAGGTCGACCACGCCGTCTTCGGTCAGCAGGCCGATGTTCTTGCGCGGCTGGACCTTCTTCGCGGCGTGGTTGAAGTGGGCTACGGTGACGCCCCTGCGGTGTAGCCACTGGCGGGCGCGGGTGGCATCTGCGCCCGTCGCGGTTAGGGCGGAGCGGATGGCGTCGGCCTGGTTCATCCGCCGCAGTTCCTCGCGGGTGACGCGGCGGGAGAGGTGGCCGACGGTGAGGGGAACGAGCCGGTTGCGGGTGGTGCTGGTCATGATCGGTGTCCTCTCCAGGGGTTGAGTCACTTGCCGAATGGGCGGGGTGGGGTGGTGCGGACGCGGGTGGGGCGGGTGCCCTGGCGGCGTAGACGGCGCAGGTAGTTGTAGGCGCGGCGGCCCGTCCGCAGTCGCAGGCCGGTGCCTTTGCAGTGGCGGCACCAGCGCTTGACGCGGCCGTTGGGCTTGATGGTCTTGCCGACGCCCTCACAGCGGCGACAGCGGGCGAACGGGGAAGCGGCACAGGCGGCGGTGTAGCCGAGCGCGCACAGCAGCAGCACGCCGACGGCGGCGGCCAGCAGGGTCGCGAGCGGGGGCAGAAGATCACTCAGCGGGGTAGCGGGGGGTGGGGTAGCGGTAGCGGCGTGGAAGGTCACGGCAGGGCTCCGATACGGGGTTTTCGAGCACGATGAAGGCGGCCCGCTACCCGCTACCTGCGGGTATTCGGGCTGATCAGAAGGGGTGTGAGGGGTAGCGGCAGCGGTAGCGCAGCCGCTACCCGGTAGCGAGCCAGCCGCTACCTTTCATGACCCCGGAGGACTCTCGCGGCGGGGTGCGGGCGGGGTACGGCAGAGCCGTCGAACGGGGTCCGGCGGCTCTGCCGTACGGCTCACGCGGCGCCGTCGCGGCGGCGGATCGCTTGGGCGATGTCGGCTTGCTTGGCGCCCTTGAGGACCTTGCCGTCGCGCTTGATGTTCACGCTCGGCACGGCCAGGTCCCGAAGCTGAGCCGACACCGCGTCGGCGGACAGGTCGGCGTAGTGCTCCGGGATGCGCTCGGCCAGGCGGGCGGCGATCTCGGCCCAGGACAGGCCGGACTCGCCGGGGTGGAAGACCGACAGGGCGTCGGCCAGCACGTCGCGCACCTCGCGCTTGATCTCTTCCCCGGCGGCGTAGCCGGTCAAGGTCCCGGCGCGCTCACGCAGGGCGCGGGCGGTGGTCAGGATCTTTTCGGCGTCGGCGGCGTCGGCCAGGTAGGTGCGCACGGTCGGGGTGTCATCCGATGCGCCGTACAGGTAGCCGACGCCCCGGTACTCCTTGCCGTTGGGCAGGGAGGAGGCGTCGAACCCCTCGCTGTAGGCGTCCCCGCCCAAGATGGCTTCGGAGACGTTGCGGTTGCCGCACTTGAGCGCGAAGCGCACGGCGTGGTTGTCGCGGTAGCGGCCGAACAGCCGCTGCACGTCACCGGCGCCCACCCCGGACGGCTTCTGCGAGCTGGACAGGATGATGACCCCAGCGGACGGGCCGACGGCCATGATGAAGCTCAGGAGAGCGGCGATCTCCTTGTTCTTGTCCTGATCGTCCAGCTCGTAGTAGACCTGGAACTCCTCCATGACCAGCACCCACACCCGCAGGTTGGGGTACTTGCGCGACAGCTCCTCAGTGAGCTTGCCGTCGGGGCACTCGGAGACGGGCAGGGTGGACAAGAACTGGTTGACCTGCTGGATGTGCGCCTTGATCTCCCGTAGGGCGTCCAGCAGCTCTTCTACCGGGTCGCCGTCGCGGTTGATGACGGTGCCGAAGATGATGCGGTGAGCAACCAGCTTGAACTTGCGCCAGTCCGGGCTGTCCTTGCCGTCCACCACGGTCAACCTGACGTAGGGGTCCATCGCGGCGTACAGGGCCAGCAGCCGGGCGGCGAACGTCTTGCCCTTGCGCGGCTGAGCGCCCACCAGGATCGAGATCCACAGCAGCAGCAGCGCGACCTGACGTCCGCGTTCGTCCAGCCCGAACGGGGCGGGCTTCCAGATGTTGCGCGGCTTGCCGTCCAGCAGCGGCGTGCGCCCAGCGGGGATCGCGAGGGGGTCGCGGTCGGCCACGAACAGCTTGTGCCGCCGGGTGGAGGACGGGTCGCGGGTGATGTAGACCTGCTGTTCGGTGACGTCCAGACCGGAGGCGATCTCGGGGCGTGCCTTGATCGCGTGGTCGAACGTCTTGCCGTATGGCAGGTCCACCACGACCTCAGAGCCGGTACCGGCAGCATCGCGCGATATGCGAGAGCCGAACTGGATCTGCTGGTGGGGCTTGTCGGGGTGTCCGAGTCCGGCGGCATAGTAGGCGCGCAGCACCACGTCGGCATTCAGCAGGCGGTAGCGGCGGGAGACGGCGGCGGTGGGGATGAGCGGACGGCCCTGGGGCTTGCCGCACCGGGCCAGCACCGGCACCAGCGCGAGAGCGACGGCGGCCTGGAAGAGCGGTTGCAGGTTGGCCACCGCGACGGCGGCCGCGATGGCCGCGATGAGCTGGAAGAACAGGACCACGCCACGCCAGCGGCGGGTGGCCTTGCCTTCCTTGTGCAGCTTGAGCCACATCTCCGGGTCGTTTTCGCTGGCGGCGGTCTGGAGGAGGGCGTACTGTTCGTTGACCCACCACCAGCGCAACTGCCGGTTGACCAGGGCAAAGACGCCCACGATGGCGAACCAGACGACCTTGAGCAGGTACCACGGGGCGCGCACCACGTGGAAGGCGGCCACGTGCGCCCACCTGCCGAGCGCAGCCTTGACGGTGGCGGGCAGGTTCGCCCGGTGCAGCGGGGGCGGGATGATCGGGCGGCGGCTCTCGCTCACCAACTCCGGGACCTGGCCGTCGGGCAGGTCCACCAGCGTCGGCGCCTGGTCAGCGGGCGGCGGCCCGTCCAGCTCGATCTCATAGGAAGTGTCGTAGACGGCGGTCCGCTCGCCCGGTCGGCTGTCCGGCTCACCGGCCGGGTCGGTCGCCGGGCCGTCCCCCTGGTCGGGGGCGTCCAGCGGGCGGGGACGGCGGCGGGAGTCGAGCGGCACGACCTGCCCGCCCTCGGCGTGCTCGGCGTCGGTGGTGGGGCGGTCAGACCACTGGAAGTCGGACAGGTCGCCGCGGTCCGGGTCGGGGTTGGTGTTGGGCTCGTGCGGCTGGTCGGTCATGATGAGGTCACCTCGGTTCCTTCGCAGGTGGCGGGGTGGCAGGGCGCGGCCGACTTCTTGGCGGGAGGGGTCGCGCCCTGCGTGGTGGATGGGATCGAGCGGCTCGGCTCGTCAGGCCAGTCGAGCTGGCCGTCTTCGTTGATGTCGGTGGCGGCGAGCGCTTGGTTGATGCCGTAGTGGTAGGGGCAGGAGCCGTGCGGCCAGCGCGGCCAGAGCCCGTCGGCGAACAGGCACGCCTGGCAGTTTTCGGCGTCGGGGTTGATGTCGAGCAGCTCCAACCAGGCCGTGGAGTCCCCGACCTTGAGGGGAAGGGGTTGCTTGCCATCGGCCAGCGCGACCCTGCCCTTGTCGAGCAGGAGAGCGACCAGGGCGCGCAGGTCGCCGTTGACGGGCACGTGCTGGGCCATCGCGGCCTGGATCTCGTCGGTGATGTAGATGACGCGCGGCGTTTCGGGGTCGCGGTGGGTCATGGAGTCACGTCCTGGTCGGTGTCCTGGTCGTCGTCGGGCAGTTCGTTGGGGCCGTAGTCGGCGACCACGCCGACGCCGACCATGTAGCCCTCCAGGTGGATCCAGCGGGCCAGCCACCGGGCTTCCTGTCCGGCCGGGCCGGGGTCTCGGCCTAGGGCTTCGTACTGGTTGAGGTTGGTGAGCTCGACCCACAGCGGGCGGTGGCTGTTCTTGCGGCGCAGGATCTCGGCGTAGACGGCGCGCAGGGTCACCAGCAGGTCGCCGGGGGTGCAGTCGCCGGTGCCGGTCGGCTGGCCGGTCAGCTCGGCGAGCGCGGCCAGGTCGGCGGGGTTGCTGGCGTCGAAGTCGTCGCTCACAACCAGGTCGGGAACGCTCTGAAGGTCGGTCATGAGGTCACCTCGCGGTCGGTGTTGGTCCACTGGCAGTGAGCGTCTGGTCCGCTGCCGGTGCATTCGACCGGCGGGGGTTCCTCGGCGGGCGGGGTCGGGTCGGTGTCGGCCCAGCGGCAGCGGTTGTCCTGGCAGAGGACGGGGGGCGGCGTCGGGTCGTTGCCCGTGCCCTTGTCGGCCACGTGGCAGGCCGTGGGGGTCAGTCCGATCAGGGCGGTCAGCACGGCGGATGTGAAGTGTCGTATGAGGGCGGGGGTGCGCGGTTCGGTCATGAGGTCACCTCGCGGTTGGTGTCGGCCAGGTGGGTGCAGCAGGTGCGGCGGTGGGCGGCCATGGTGGAGTGGATCTCGGCCACGGTCCGGCGGCGGGTGGCGATCATCCGCACCCAGATGGAGACGGGGACGGCCAGGCAGACCAGGGAGATCACGATCGCGGGGGCGAGCACGGTGAGCATGGCGGGTCAGTCCTTTCCGGTGGTGGGGTCGTTGCGGAGGGCGTCACGGACGGCGCGGGCGTCGTCCATGGCGCAGCCAAGGGTGCGCTGGAGGCGGTAGGCGCTGGGTTCGGCGGGCAGTTCGCCGGAGGCGATGAGGGTCCGGGCCCGCTCGATCAGAGCGGTGCTCACGCCCGTGTTTGCGCCGTACGTAAGGCCAGTAAGGGTGGCGCGGCTGCCGTGATCCAGGTTGGCGAACGCGGCCAGGATGATGGGCAGGGCGGTGACGATGGCCACCGCGACGATGGGTCCCAGGATGTGCAGCACCAGCCGGGAGACGGTGAAGGGCGTGCCGTCCGGCAGCCCCCAGGGCGTGTACGGCCAGGCGTTCATGCCGAGCGTGAGCCCCAGAAACAGCCATTCGATCCGGGTCAGGATCGGGTTGTTGAGCGGCTGGCCGCGGGTGCCCATGTAGGCGCGGGCGCCGACTACCACGAGCAGGGCCAGGGACATGAACGGCTCAACCAGCCAGGCGAACACCCAGCTAGGTGACCAGGGCTTGGCGCCGTCGGCGGCGAACGCCTGCACACCGGCGGTGGACCAGGCCAGCGCGAGCGTCAGCGACACCAGAGCCGCGGTGACCAGCAGGCGCCGCATGCGGGCGGCCTGCCAGGCACGCATTTGCGGGTCTTGGGCCAGCGCGTGCAGCCGGGCGGCCTCTTGGGCGGCCTTGCGGCGCTTGCGGACCTTGGGGGTGTCGAGCATGAGCGGGGTGTCGTCGGCCTGGAGGTCGGCGAGCTGGTGCGCTTCGGCCACCTCGGCGCGCAACCGCAGCACGCGCCGGGTCGCACCGGGTGATTCGGCCGGCGCAGGTGCGGCGGGCGCCTGGCTGGCCACGTGCCGCTCCAGTTCGGCCAGCCCGCGGGCTACCTCTTCGGGGGTCGGTTCGGGGATCGGGTCAGGGTTGACGGCGCTCACGGGCGCTCCCCTCCTTTGGGGCGGCGGTCGCGGTCGGATCGCTGGTTGCGGTTCATGCCGTGCTTGCGGTCGGTCTCGATGAAGCCGTCTCGTCCGGCTTCGGGCTGGTAGAAGGTCGGCAGCTTCTCGCCGTGGACGGTGACGCCGGGGCGCCCGCTGGTGTCGAGCTTGCGGCGGCTCATGCGGCCACCTCTCGGGCGCAGTCGAGGCAGGTGCCGAGATGGCGGGGGAGGACGTAGCCGACATCGGTACTGCAGTCGGGGCAGGTGCGGCGGGCGGCGGCAGCTTTGGCCAGCGCGGCGAGCTGAGCCGGGGTCGGGGTGCGCTTGGGCAGCGCGAACCGCACGTCGTACAGGTAGGCGGCCCGCACACCCGGCGCGCCATAGCGGCGAGAGCGCCACAAGATCTGTGCCTGAACGCCCTGCCCGGCGGGGCGAAGCCCGCGGGCGGCGAGCTGGCGCAGGGTGAGCAGATGCGGCGGGGCCATCTGCCACGGGTAGGTGGGGATGCTGTATCGGGCGCCGGTAGGGTCCCAGAAGCGGGCGCGGATGCGGCTCATGAGGCGGCCTCCACGAGCACGTCGGCGAACACGTCGATCATCTCCGCGACTAACGGCGTGAGCGTGTCGCGCCATGACTGACCGCGCTCGGGCAGAACCTCGGGCCAGGTATGGACCATCCGGTGCCGCAAGGGCCACGGGCCGATGGCGCGCACGTCGGCCAGAACGTGATCCAAAGTGCGGTGCCCGTCGATGTCCAGCAGTAGGCCGTCAGGCAGGTGCGCGGCTACGTGCGTGGGCTTCCAGCCATCGGATGCGTGGTAGCGCTCGATCAGGGCAAAGCCGCAGCCGATGCGCTCGGCGACGGCGGCGGCCAGGAACATGCACTCGGCGAAGCCGAACAGTTCGAGGGCGTCGGCATCGATGACGCCAGGGCGTATGACGAAGGTGGACTGCCCGTGGAACGACGGCGTTGCCAGCGTGATATCCAGGCGCACCTCACGCAGCGGCGTGCCGTTCGCAAGCGCGGTCAGCAGCGGGTAGGCCGTGGCCGGGTCGGTAGCGGTGACGGCGGTCATGAGCGGCCCCACCCTCCCCAGCAGCGCGGGCAGCCGGGCCGGTCGCACATGTTGTGCGGGTCGGCGGACCATTCGCTGAGGGCGGCTTCGGCAGGTCCGGCCTGGTGAAAGATGACGCGGGTGATGTGCCTGATGGCGCGGCGCTCCTGAGCGATGCGGATCAGGTCGCAGGTGATGAGACCGGCGATGAACACCAGCAGGTAGCCGAGTACGGAGATCACGAGAACCCTCCTTTCAGGCGTGGGACTGGGCGCGGAAGCGGATGCGGCAGGCGCGGCAGCCGGGGCGGCAGGCCGCGCCGTGCATCGGGCACAGCTCGGTACGGCGGCCCTTGGCGCTGCCGCAGCGGCGGCAACCGATGACGCTCGCGGAGCGCTGGCCGCAGTGCGAGCAGCGGAAGCGAGCCATCAGGCCACCTCCGCCTTGAGGGCGCGGAGTTCGTCGGCGGTCAGCGCGGCCCACACCCCGTAGCGGGGGGCGGTGGCCACGGCGTAGGCCAGGCACTCCGTCAGCGCCGGACAGCGGCGGCACAGCGCCTTGGCGCTGGCCTCACGCTCCCGCCGCTCGGAGTCGGTCTCGATATCGGGGCCGATGAACAGGTCGGCGTCTGCCAGCTGGCAGGCCGGTCCGGCATCCGCTACGTCGGCCAGGAGTCCGGCCTGTCTTTCGCCGCCCAGCAGGGCGGCCATGAGGGCGGCGGTCACAGCGCCACCCCCAGCGCGCGAAGGGCGTCGATCAGGCAGAGCCGGGCGCAGGTGTGGCAGACGGGCGGCGAGGGCGGCTCGGAGCCGGGCGCGGAGATCTCCGCGCCGTCGCACACCTGGCAGATCCACTGCACATCGGTCAGGGACCCGTAGGACATGATGAGAACACCTCTCTGAGAAGGGAGGGCCGGGGGCGGCTCGTGTCTTGGCGGATGGGGGCCGCACCCGGCGGGGGCAAGGTCACTTGCTGATGGCCTTGATGAACTCGGCGAACTGCTGAGCGCCGGTCACGGTCGCTTCAAAGGCCCACTTGACCGCCACGGCAGCGCTCTGCGGGTCAGTGAAGAGGTAAATGACAAAGCCGATCAGGAACAGCGTCGGCAGGAACCGGCCGACGCTCTTGGCGGGCTGCATGGGAAGCTCCCTTGGCTTGATGAACCCGGCAGAGCAGCCGGAGTGCCCCAGCGGGGAGTCGAACCCCGCCTGCGACCATCGAGGCGATAGAGCCGAGCTCAGCCGAGCAGGTCGCTCAGCATGAGCTGGTGGGCGCGGAACACCTGACCGTCGTAGGAGGTCTTGAGCTGGTTGACCAGGTCGGCGTAGCTGTTGGCGCGCACCCAACGGGCGCGCTTGGCGTCATCAGCACCGACCACGGCGGGCAGGTCGACGGCGAACAGGGCGCTCAACTTGAAGGTGACGGGGACGGTGACCATCCACGCTTCGTCACTGGCGCGCGGGTCGGGCACGTACCGGGCCGGGAGCACCTGGCGGGCCACCCCGTCCAGCACCAGTCCGGTCTCTTCGGCTAGCTCGCGGACACCGGCGGCTTCCGGGTCCTCACCGGGCTCCACGTAGCCGCCCGGCACCGCCCAGCCGTGCCCGTCCGAGCGCTCCACCAGCAACAGCCAACGGCCGGAGGCCGTGTTGGCGGTGACGATGGCGTCGGCGGCGAGCTGTTCGCCCCAGTGGCCCAGCTCGTTGCGTCCGTACCGGATGCCGGTGGACTCGCACGGGTTGACCGGGTGGCCGTCGATCACCGGGAACGGGATCGCGGCGGCGGCCTGGCGGGCGGGCCAGTCGATCAGCGTCGGGTCGGTGCGCGGGTCGGCCCAGCCCTCCTGGACGCCCTTGGTGAACACGTCGGGGTGAGTGAACGTCACGTGCATGGTCATGTGGGTTCCCTAAGATCGATTTGTCTGGAGTGAGTCGCTCTGGATGCCCAGGACGACGGGGTGTGGCTGATGAGGGTCCGCTGCTGCTGTTGTGGCT
>NZ_JBEZDO010000012.1:0-258028 GCF_040648355.1 Nonomuraea sp. NPDC049152
CGATCAAGACGATGCGGGATACGGGTCGGGACATGTTGGACAAGTACAAGGAGACGTCGCGGGGTGGTTTGGCGGTCAACGTCATCGAGTGCTGACAAGCGTGGGCCTGGCCGTCAGGGATGATCGCACATCGGCGGCGGACCCGCGGCTGGACCGTCTGGTGGTCGTAGCCCATGCCTGGAGGTGGCTCCGGTCGCCGGGGTCATCCGGCGTTCTACTCGCGGCGTGCGAGAGCGAACACGAACCAGGCGACGGTGCAGACCGTGGCCGACAGCAGCAGGGCCCATGCGGTGCCCGCGGCGACGGCGGCGCCCATGACGGCGACGCCGACAGTGGCTCCGATCTGGCGTACGGCGTTGAGCAGGCCGCCCACCGCACCGGCCGTCCCCAAGGGGGCGACGCTGACCATGGCCGCGACCAGGGCAGGCAGGGCGTAGGACACGCCGAAGCCGGTCATCAGGAGGCCCAGCGCGAGCCACGGATAACCGCCGTCGGCGAAGATCGCGCCGGCCGGCACGGCGCCTCCGGCGGACAGCAGCGCCAGACCGGCCAGGATCGGACGGCGAGGACCCACCCGTGCCACGATCCTGCCCGTGAACAGCGGATTGGCGGCGAAGGGAACCGTCAGCGGAAGGAACGCCAGCCCGGTCTGCAGCGGGCCCAGGTGCCACTCCCGCTGCAACAGCAGCGGCAGCACGAACAGGCCTCCGGCCAACGCGAAGTTCACCGCCGCGGCGGCCAGCAGCCCGGCCCGCACCCGGCCCGACCTCAGCAGGGCCCGGTTCAGGACCGGCGCCTGGCTGCGCCGTTCCAGGCCCAGGAACGCCAGCACCGACACTCCGAGCCCCATGGACGACCACGCGGTGTGGGCCCATGCCTGCGAACCGGCGGCGATCAGCGCGTCCGTGAAGAGGGCCAGCACCGTGGCGGCCGCCACCTGGGCGGGCCAGTCGATCCGGCGTTCACCACGCGGGCAGGCCACCGCCCGGCCCAGCGTCAGCGTCAGCACCGCCAGGCCGATGGGCACGTTGACCAGGAAGACCGACCGCCATCCTGCCGCGCCGACCAGAGCGCCGCCCGCGATCGGGCCCGCCGCGACGGCCGCACCGCTGATCGCGGCCCATGCCGAGACCGCGCGCGCCCGAACTTCCTGCTCCGGGTAGAGCTGGGCGATCATCGCCATCGAGGCGGGCACGCACGCCGCGGCGGCGACCCCCAGAACCGCGCGGAGGAGGACCAGGGCCCACAGCCCCGGCGCGAACGCACTGAGCAGGGACGCGAGGGTGAAGATCCCGATCCCGGCCCTGAAGAGCCGCTCGGCGCCGAAGCGGTCGGCCGCCGCCCCGGCCGACAGCAGCAGCGCGGCGAAGGCCACGGTGTAGCCGGTGGTCGCCCACTGCAGCCCGGCCATGGAGGTGTGCAGCGACGACGCCAGATCGGGTTCGGCGACCGACAGCACGGTCATGTCCAGCAGCACCATGAAGTAGCCCAGCGAGATGCCCGCCAGCGCGCGGGCACGCCCCCCTGGACGGAGGTTCGCCGACACCGGCGTGGGTGAATTCACGAGGGTCATGTGAGACGGCTCCCGAGGAGAAGGCTGGGAGGACGCGACCCACTGTGCGTTCCGGCAGGCCTGCGGCTCCACCGCCACAGCCGCACGTTCCGTTCGGAATTTCCGAACGCTCGGCGTCGTTCGTCTGCGCGTGGAGCTACGCCAGCTCAGGACCTTCGAGGCGGTCGTCCGGCACCGGACCGTGACCGAGGCCGCCGTCGCGCTCGACCTCGCCCCCTCGTCGGTCTCCCAGCAGATCCGGACGCTCGAGGCGACGCTCGGGGTGGCCCTGTTCGTGCGCGGACCCAAGGGAATGGAGCTCACCCCCGCAGGACAGCGGCTGCGGGGATGGGCGCGGTCCCTGCTCGACCAGGCCGAGCGGGCCACCCGCGATGTCAGAGGCGAACGGCGGCTGCTGCGGCTCGGCGCGCTGGAGACCCTCGCAGGGTCCTACGTGCCCCGGGTCCTCGCCCGATTCGCCGCGCGCCGGCCCGACATCGAGGTCGAGATCCACTCCGAACGCGCCCGCGACGGACTCCTCGCCGACGTGATCGGGGGACGACTCGAAGCCGCCCTGCTGCTGGACTCCGGCGACGACGTCGGCGGGCTCGGCTTCCCCGCTCCCGCCGAACCGCTCACCTTCGTCGACCTCGACCCGGTGCCTCTCGCACTGGTATCAGCGCCGACCCACCCGCTCGCCGCCCGAGCCGCGCTGACTCCCGATGACCTCAAGGGCGAGCGGCTCCTGGTCAACGTCCCCGAGTGCTCGTTCTGGATGGCCGGTTACAGGATCCTCGGCTCCGGTCCGCAACGGATCAAAGCCGGAGGCGTCCCGGTGATGCGCGCATGGGCCGAGCACGGACTCGGGATCTCGCTGCTACCCCGGTTCGCGGTCGCCGACAGCCTCCGCTCCGGCGCCCTGATCCAGCTCGACCTCCCGCTCCCGGATCTCAGCCTGCGCCTGGTCTGGCGGGAAGACCAGGAGTCGCTGCCCGGCATGCGCGACATCCTGTACGCCGCGGCCCGCCCCTGAAGCACCGGACCTCGCCGACCCGCCGCGATCTTCATGTCCGCCGGCTCCCGCGGCACGACGCCGGCGGGTTCTCCGCGTCCGGCGACCATCGCCGCACCGCATGCCCCGATGTCAGTGGAGGCCGGGCGAGCCCCGCCGTGCCCCTCCTCCGGCGGGTCCGGCGGGGAAGTGATTCCGGACGTCGGCCTCCAGTTCGGCGAGGGCCTGCCGCAGGAGGGCGACGAGTCGTTCGGAGTGGGACACGCTGGTGTCGAACACCCCTGAGAACGACACCGCGCTGTCGCCGTGCAGAATCGCGATCATGCCGGCGGACCCCGGGGCCAGGGGAGGAAGGGTGAACATGTCACGGCCTGAAGGGAACTCCTGGGTCCGGCGCACCACGCTGACGTCGAGCCGCCTGCCCGGGCCTCTCAGGAAGAAGGGCAGTGCCAGCTGGAGAACCGTCCGCGCGGGCCCCGCGGGTATCCGGTACATCTCTCGGGCGGCACGTCGCAGCCGGATGATCCTGTCGACGGTCGTCTGCTCGACGACCCGCCGCAGCCGGCCGACCGGCGACGGCTCGGCGCAGGGCAGGGCGACGGGCAGGAAGGCCACGTGGTTTCCCAGCGCCGAGTGATGCCGACGACCCCTCAAGCTGACCGGCAGGGCGACCACCATCTTCCTGGGGCGGCGGTGCGAGGGCGGCCAGGCCCGCGGACTCCATGCTCGCAGGGCGCCGGCGACGAGGGCGATGCCGATCTGCGCGATGCTGGCGCCCGTGTCGCGAGCGATGTCGTGGAACGGCGCGATGTCCAGGTCGACGACATGCAACCGGCGGCCGGGCGTGCTCGTGGCGCAGGAGACGTGCCAGCGCGGCGGGGTGCCGGTCAGCTGGACCAGATCGGCCAGCAGCCCGCGCGCCGCCGCACCCTTCGGGAGCCCGGACGCGGCACCGGGATCGGGGGCGGGGGGCGGTAGTGTCTCGTCGCCCGTCAAGGCCCTGATCGCGCTCAGGCCCGCCACGCCGTCCTGGAAGGCGTGGTGAGCGCGGTAGCACAGAAGGTGTTCGTCGTCGGCGTAGCCGTGCAGCACCATCAGGCTCCACAGCGGCCGCTCGCGGGACAGCGGCCGGGAGGCCATGGCCTCGACGGCCGCCTGATGGGGGCTCAGGCCGCGCGGTACCCGGTGGTATTCCACGTGGTGGACAGGGTCGAACGCGGGGTCGGGGGCCCAGCGGGCGCGCCGTCCCGCGCCGGTCAGCCGGTAGGTGAGGACGGGCGCCCGCGTGACCTTTACGGCGATGAGTTCGTGCAGTTCCTCCGGTGCGGGCGGGGGTCCCGCCATCCGGGCGCCGCCACCGACGTGCAGGCGGGAGTCGTCGGCCATGCCGGCCCCGAGGCACAGCTGGTAATGATCACCGAAGGTGAGGGGCACCGCATCGTGTGGCCATGGTGCGTGGCGTGACGCCACACCGCTCGAAGGATCATCGTTCACAACCGCCATATTAGTTTCGCGGCTGAAGCGACGGTGAATGCCATTCTGGACAGCGTGCTGATTATCCGGCGCGCATCAGGCCTGAGAAGCGCCGAATGTCAGACATGCTCGATCCGGCCTCTCTTTGACTAATGTGATCGACAGTAATGTGCACTGCCCGCTGCGGCAGCAGATAAGCCCGAATCGGGGGCAATTGTGAGAATACGGCCGGTCGAGCTGCTATTGCTGGGCTATTTCGGGATTATGGCGACTCTTGGGTCGGTGTCGGCAGGGCCGGTGACCGACCGGCAGGGGCTGCTCGCCGGATGTGGGTTGTTCGCCCTGCTCCTGCTGGTCGTGGTGTGGAGCGAGTGGCGCTTCCCCGGAAACGGCCGCGTGGCGCTGCTCCGGTTCGCCTATCCGCTCCTGGCGCTGCCCTTCATGTATGCCGCGGCCGCGCGTACGATTCTCGCCTTGCACGGCCGGTTTCTCGACGAGGCCGTGAACGCGTGGGAGCTGTGGCTGTTCGGGGCCCACCCCAATGTCGCCGTAGCGGCCATCGGTTCCCCGCTGCTGACCGAACTGCTGACATTCTGCTACTTCTCCTTCTATGGATGCTTCCTGATCCCGATATTTCTGTACATTCGTGGCCATCGGGCGCTCGGGGAGCGCTATCTGTTCGCCGCACTACTCGCCCTTTTGATCTGCTACCTGGGATTCATGTTCGTCCCACTGGCCGGACCGGCCCTGTCGTTGCCGGACCAGTTCGCCTCCGGCAGGCCGTCCGGATACGTGATCACCGCCCTGCAGGACCGCATCATGGCCGCTTTCGATCCGCCGGGCGCGTACTTCCCCTCACCGCACGTGGCCGGCGCCTGGATCACTCTGCTGTGCCTGGGCAGGTTCGCCTCGCACCGCGTCCACCTCGTTCTGTGCGTTCTCACCACCGGATTGACGATCGCCGTGGTGTACGACTGGTATCACTACGCCTCCGACGCGGTCGCCGGATTGCTGGTGGCTCTGGCCGCCCATGTCATCACTCGCCGGCTCGGCGCGAGAGGAGCCTTCGAGAGCCGTGCCGTTCCAGGACCCGATCGGGTGAAAGCCGATCAGACGCTCGGGTGACGGCTCCCCGCGGCCAGAGCGGCCGCGAGTCCCCGATCGAGCGACGTGGTGGGTGTGAAGCCCAGTTCACGGACGGCACGCTCGGGGGTGCAGGTCCAGGCGGCGCAGCGCATCTCGCGGACCTTGTCCCGGTTGAGGGAGGGTGCCGTCCGGCGGATCCGCCCGGCGCATTCGGCCAGGGAGGCGGCGACGTCCATGAGGAGCATCGGGACGGGCAGCACGACAGGGGCGCGGCGCCCCGCGGCGCGGGCCAGGGCGGCGCAGATGTCACGCCAGTGATAGGTGATGCCGTCGCTGATGGGATACAGGCCCGCGGTGGGATCGTCGGGATGGAGCGTGCGGCCACGCTCGGCCGCGGCGAGCAGGGTGGTGCACAGATCGTCGACGTAGACCATGCAGTAGCGGCGGGGGCCGAGCCCGGCCTTCAGCGCCACGCCGAGCCGGATCATCGGCAGGAGCGCGGGCACCAGCGCGGGCTCGCCGGGGCCGTAGACGATTCCGGGACGCAGGATGACCGACGGCACCCGGTGGGCGAGGCCGCGAACGACCTTCTCTCCGGCCAGCTTGCTGGCGCCGTAGTGGGACACGGGTACCGGCGTGCCCGATGAGGGACCGGCGGCCGCCAGCGAGGAGCAGAGCACCAGCCTCGGTGGGTTCGGCAGTACGGCCAGGGCGCCCGCCAGGTGCGCGGTGCCGTCGCGGTTGGTCGCCCAGTACTCCGCCGGGGTGCGTGCCTTGACCACGGCGGCCAGGTGGATCACCCGATCGGCTCCGTGGACCGCCTCGCGAACGCCCCGCCCGCTTGCCAGATCCCCGTGGACCACCTCGACGCCCAGTTCGCGCAGTGCGTGCGCGCGTGCCGAAGGGCGGGCCAGCGCGGTGATCGCGTCACCACGAGCCAGGATCATGCGGGTCAGGTTGCCGCCGACGAAGCCGGTGGCCCCGGTGAGCAGGTAGCGGAGTGGCTTGCGCGTCACAGTTCGTACCGGTAGATGCGGTATGTCTTGGATCGGACGCAGTCGACGGCCGCCAGGTACCGGTTGACCGCCTGGTTGTCCTCCAGCGTCCAGCCGAGCTCCATGCCGCCGTGGTAGCCGCCGGCCACTATCGCCTCGTAGGCGCGGGCGAACAGCAGCGTTTCGATGCCGCAGCCCTGCAGGCGCCGCACGACGCCCCACAGGATGCCGCGGGTCCGGTCGATGCGGCGAGCCGCCAGTGCCAGGCGTGCCAACCCGATCGGCAGCCCGAAGCGGCACAGCCGGCCACGCGCGGCGGGAAGAGCCTGGTTGATGTCGGGCAGCACCACGACGACGCCGACCGGCTCACCGTCCACCTCGGCCAGGTGAATGAGCCTCGGATCGACGATCTCGCGTACGCGGCTGGCGAGGTCGGCGAACTCCGCGTCGGTCATCGGGGTGAAACCCCAGTTGTGCTGCCACGCGCTGTCGTAGACGCGCTTGATCCGGGCTGTCTCGCCGTCGAAGTCGTTCATGTCGAGTTGCCGGACGGTGAGCCGGTGCCGCAGCCGGATCCGCTCCGTGATGCGCAGGAGCCGGTCGTCGAGGGGATGCCCGCCGCGTTCCCACGCCCACAGGTCCTTGGCCTTGGTCAGGCCGTAGCCTTCCAGCAGAGCAGGATAGTAGGCCGGGTTGTAAGGCATCATCACCCGTGGCGGGGCGTCGAAGCCGTCCACCAGCAGGCCGCACTCGTCGTTGGTGGTGAAGTTCACCGGTCCGAGCATGGTGTCGAGCCCGCGCTCGCGCAGCCACCCTGTGGCGGCGTCGAGCAGCGCGCGGGCGACGGCGTGGTCGTCGAGACATTCGAACTGGCCGAAGAAGCCGTCGCGCGCCTGGTGGGCCTGGTTGTGGCGCGGATTGTGCACGGCGGCGATCCGGCCCGCGACGCGACCGTTCCTGCGGACCGTGAACAGGCCGGCCTCGCCGTAGGCGAAGAACGGATTGCGCCGCCGGTCGAGCAGGCGCCGGCAGTCGCCGCGCAGCGGCGGCACAAAACGCGGGTCGCCGCGATGCAGCCGGTATGGAAACTCGATGAACTGTCCGAGCCGGCGGCGAGTGCGAACGGGCTCGGCCGTCACCTCATCCTGGCCAGGCGATCGCCGCGAGCCGGGGAGCGCCGCGCCCCGCCCTCCGCCCTCAGCGGCCGTCGGCCGGAGCGAGGGTTCAGGAGCAGGAAGGGGTGAAGACGAGGCTGGCATTGTGGCCCCCGAAGGCGAAGGAGTTGGACTGCACGGCGCCGGGCGAGACGGGGCGAGGGGCACGCACCACGTCGATCTCACAGCGCGGGTCCTGGACGTCGAGGTTGATGGTGGGATGCATCACGAGCTCGTGCAGCGTCAGCACGCTGACGACGGCCTCGATCGCTCCCGCGGCGCCGATCGCGTGGCCCATGACGCTCTTGGTCGAGGTGACAGGGACTTCGCCGGGACCGAACAGCCGGGCGATCACCTGCGCCTCGGTCACGTCGTTGAGCTGGGTGCCGGTCCCGTGGGCGTTGACGTGTACGACCTCGCGGGGCGACAGTCGCGCGTCGGCCAGCGCCTGGCGCATGCATCGTTCGGCGCCCTCTCCGTCCGGGTCGGGCGCCGTCAGGTGGTGACCGTCGGAGGTTCGGCCGTAACCGGCGAGCTCCGCGTACACGCGGGCGCCGCGCCGTACAGCGTGTTCGAGCCTTTCCAGCACGAGGAAGGCCGCGCCTTCGGCCAGCACGAACCCATCGCGGTCGGCCTCGAAGGGGCGTGAGGCGCGCTGGGGTTCGGCGACACGCTGGGACAGCGCGCCGCACCTGTGGAAGGCGAGCAGAATGGTCGGCGAGATGCACGCCTCCGTGCCGCCGGCCACGACCAGGTCGGCTGAGCCGTCGCGGATCAGGCGCAGCCCTTCCCCGATCGTGTGGCCACCGGAGGCGCACGCCGTCGCCACCGTCAGGCTCGGGCCCAGGATCCCGTGCCGCATGCTGATGAACGCCGCGGCGGCGTTGTGCATCACCTTCGGTATGTACAGGACGGTAGGCCTTCCGCGGCCGCGTTCGTCGTGTCCGAGGAGCGTGGCCTCGCTGGTCTCGATGCCGGCCATGGCCGTCCCCGTGACGACCCCGCGGCGCTCGGGCGGAGTCTCCACCTGCCCGGCGTCGGCCAGCGCGTCAGCCGCGGCGCACACGGCCAGCAGCGTCGCGCGGTCCATCCGGCGGGCCTGCTTGCTCATCACGTACTCGGACGCCGCGAAGTCGGGGACCTGGCACGCGAAGTCGACCGGCAGGCCGTCGGCCTCGAACGAGGTGATCGTGCGAGCGGTGGAACGTCCGTCGGTCAGGGTGCTCCACAGGGCCTTGAGATCGTTACCGGCCGGGGTGCGCACTCCCATGCCGGTGACGGCGACTCGTCCGCGCTCCAGCATCAGCCGGCCTGGGCGGCCCTGGCCTGGTGGCCCCCGTCTCGGACCATGGTGACCACGTCGGCGAGAGTGCGCGCCTGCTTGGCGGTGTCCAGATCCACGACGATCTTGAAGCGGTCCTCGGTCGCCGCGGCCAGCTCTGCCATGTCCAGGCTGTCGGCCTCCAGCTCATCGCGCAGATCCAGATCGGGCGCGATGACCGCGGGATCGACCGACAGGATCCGCGCGCAGATGGCGCGCAGCTCCACGAAGATTTCCTCGTCGCTCATGCACGGGTCCTTTGCGGGTCGGGTGACTTACCTGGCCGGATGTCGTGCGAACCGGCCGACATGCCCTGGACGGCGGGCGCTACGAGCCTGCGACACCGCCGCTCGCGGGGCGGCGACGCTGGGCGCCGTATCAGCAGTCGTCACAATATCATTATGAGCGATTACAGTGAGTTACGATCTTCGGAGAGTTGGCCGCTGAGCTCGTGGACGAGCCGCTACGAACCGGATCCGGGGGATGCTGTGTCACTGCTGTCCTACTCCAGCGCGGGCGGGTGAGAGACCCCATGACCGACGCTTTCAGCAAATGCCGGCCTCCCCGCGAACTCGAGATCATCCTCGCCTCGGGGTTGTATCCCTACCACCGGCCGATCGAGGAGCGGCTGGACGACGGTGAGGTCGTGGTAGGCGGCCGCCGCGTGCTGATGGCGGGTTCCAACGACTACCTGGCTCTGTCGACAGACGCGCGGCTGAAGGCCGCGGGCGTCGACGCGGTGCGCCGGCTGGGCAGCGGCAACTCCGGGTCCCGCATCCTCAACGGCACGCTGACGCTGCACCGGACGCTGGAAGGCGAACTCGCCGACTTCCTCGGCCACGAGACGGCGATGGTGGTCTCGACCGGCTTCCAGGCCAACCTCGCCCTCAGCCCACTGTTCGGCCGGCACGATGTGCTCCTCGCCGACCGGCACATCCACGCCTCCCTCATCGAGGCCACCCGCCTCGGCCAGGCCCAACTGCGGCGCTACCGGCACAACGACACCTCCCACCTCGGCCGGCTCCTGGAGGAGGTCGATCCGGCGGCCGGGCGGCTCATCCTCACCGAAGGCATGTTCTCGGTCACCGGCGACCTGTGCGACCTGCCCGGCATCGCCGAGCTCGCCCGCCGGCACGGCGCCCGCGTCATCCTCGACAGCGCCCACGACGTGGGCCTGCTGGGCGCCGGCGGGCGCGGCGCCGCCGAGCACCACGCGCGGCAGCCGGCGGTCGACGTGCAGACCCTCACCTTCTCCAAGTGCTTCGGCACTCTCGGCGGCGCCGTCGCCGGGCCCCGGCAGGTCATCGACTACCTGCGCCACTCCGCCAGGGCGGCCCTGTTCTCCGCGTCCCTGCCTCCGTCGTGCACCGCGGCCGCGCTGGCCGCCCTCGACATCATCCGCACCGAGCCGGAACGCCGCCGGCGGGTCCTGGCAGCCGCCCGGCGCCTCCGCTCCGGCCTGGCCGCGATCGGATTTCCCCTGACCCCTGCGGACACCCCGACCGTCCCGCTACAGGTCGGCGACGCCCTGCTGTGCTGTCGCTTCTGGTCCGAGCTGTTCGACGAGGGGGTCATGGCCAACGCGATGCTCCCGCCGAGTGTCCCCAGCGGAAAGGCCCTGATCCGCCTCAGCGTCACCGCGGCTCATACCGACGCCCACGTCGACCGGCTCCTGGAGGCCGTCGCCGTCGTCGCCGACCGCCTGAACGTGATCAACCGCTGGGGGTCGGAGGGCAGGGAGCCCTCCGACGCGCTCGCGGATCCACTGGCCGCCGCTTCCGTCACGACGCCGGTCACATGACAGGAGGCGGTTCCTGCCTCGATCAAGGAGGGCCAGTGCCTGGCCGAGCAGTACGTCCGATCTGGGAATCACTGAGGGGCAGCATGGTGATGCCTGCCGCCCTCATCCTGGGAGAGCAGGTCGTCGACCACATGTTCAGCCGAACGGGCGGCATGTTCGGCCTGTGGTTCCCCGGCGTCGGCAAGGCCGTGATGCTGGCGGATCCCGCCCTGGTCAGGGAGGTCTTCCGGGCTCCCGCCGACGTCATCGACTCCTCCGAGGCGAACCGCGTGCAGGAGCCCGTCATCGGCCCGCAGGGGCTGGGCAGGCTGGATGGCGCGGGTCATCGTCAGCTCCGCACGATCATGCTGCCGCCCCTTCGCGACCACGCGTCGCTCCGCCTGTGCGAGACGACGGCGCTGCTCGCCCAGCGAGTCGTCGACCAGTGCCCGACCGGCACGCCGTTCGCCCTGCGGCCCCTGCTCCACACGGCGATGATGGAGGCCGTCCTGTCGATCACGATGGGCGTCGACCGGGTCCGGCAGCGCGGCGAATGGCATGAGCCGCTCCGGCAGCTGTTCCGGCGGGCCGACTCCTACGAGATCACCGTCCGGTACGGCCTGCGACACGCAGGGGGGCTCGCCCTGTGGCCGGCCTACCACCGCGCGAAGGACGCGTGTGACCGGCTGATCCATGCCGAGATCGGCCGCCGGCGGCGGCGTGGCGAAGAGGGAGAGGACCTGCTCGGGTTGCTGATGCGCGCCCGCGACGAGCGCGGGGCCCGGCTGACCGACCAGGTGCTGCGTGACCAGGTGATGAGCCTGATCGCCGGTGCGCGGACGACCACCGCCACAGGCTTGGCGTGGGCGTTCGAACGACTGGTGCGCCATCCTGACGCGTTGCGCCGGCTGACCGCCGAGAGCGACGAGGGAACCCAGGACGTCTACGCCCGCGCGGTGTCATACGAGACGCTGCGAGTACGGCCGCCGGTCGCGTTCGTCGGCAGGGTGGTCAGGCGCCCGTTCGAGCTGGGCGGTCGCCGGCTGCGGCCGGGCACGACGATCATCGTCCATCTCCGGGCGCTTCATCACCAACCCGGTCTCTACCCCGATCCCACGGCCTTCCGGCCTGAACGCTGGCTCGGCAGGCGGCCAGGGGGCTACGGGTGGATGCCGTTCGGCGGCGGCTCGCACACCTGCCTGGGCGATCAGCTTTCCCTCATGCAGATGAAGACGTTCCTGCAGGTCTTCACCCGTTCGGTGACGCTCTCTCCCGCCGGGGCGCGCGATGAGCCGATCAGATGGAAGGCCGTCTCCAACTCCCCGGGCGACGACTGCCGCGTGGTCGTGCGCCGCCGGTCCTGATGGTCCACGCCGTCGTCGACTCACATCCCGCTGAAGGTGCCGCATGCTCAGCTCCGCAAGCCGTACATCGCCGGTGTGGCGGCTCGCCGTCATCAGTCTTGGAATGTCCGGACTCCGGCTGGACCGCCACGCCGGACGCGTGCCGCGCGTCGCCCTCTTCGCCGGCGTGGTCGTGCTGTACTACCTCGCCGCGCCGCCGGCCGTCACGCCGTCCGTCGCCTGCTGGTACGCGGCCACGGTCTGGGTCCTCTACTACGGCGGGCTGAGCCTGGTGCTGGGCGGGCCGGGACGGCGGCGCCTGATCGGGCGGTTCGGCGAGGCGCGGGCCTATGCGATCTACGAGGTCGCCCTGGGCGTCCTCTTCCTCAACCAGGGCTTCGCGCAGGCTGTCATCATCTACGCCTTCGGTGACAGTCTTCCGGACGTGGTCCCGGTCTGGGCGAGCTGCCTGGCGGGGGGAATCCTCATGGTGGTGGGGCTGTCGTGCAAGACCTGGGCGGCGTACGCGACAGGGCTGGACGTCTACTACTGCAGGGACATGTTCCTCGGCGGCGCGGTCCCCGGCGAGCTGACGACCTCCGGCCCCTACCGCTACCTGCGTAATCCGATGTACAGCGTGGGCAACCTGCACGCCTACGGCTGGGCCGTCTGGTCCAGGTCACTGGAGGGCATCGTCTTCGCGATGATCTTCCAGCTCGGCATCTACGCCTTCTACCACTTCTTCGAGCGCCCCTTCATCCGGCGCGTCCATCTCCGGGCGACGGCGACGCGCGATTCCGCCTGACCGTCAGGAGGTGTGTGCCGTCCCGGCGTAGCCGGGCTCCGGGACGTGGCGTTCGCCGGTGGCGGCGGGACGGTGGACAGGGGGTGGCAGGAGCCGGGACAACGGCCCTGGCAGCCACCAGTTGCGTTCACCGAACAGCCGCATGAGCGCCGGAACCAGGACCATGCGGATGAGGGTCGCGTCGAGAATGATGGCGGCGCCGACGGCGAACCCTGCCTGCTGGTGATCTTGGCGGTGGGTGAAGAGCAGGCCGAGGAACGTGGTGGCCAGAACGACGGCGGCCAAGGTGATGGGACGGGCGGTGTGCCGGATGCCCTCGACGACCGCTTCGGTGTTGTCGCCGGTGGAGCGATAGTGCTCGGCGATCCGGTGGGCCAGGAAGACCTCGTAGTCCAGGGACAGGCCGAACACGATGGTGAAGGCCAGCAGCGGCAGGGCGACGTCGACGGTCCCCGCCGTGCTCGCATGCTGAAAGCACAGCGTGAGCAGTCCGAACGCGGCGGCGATGGACAGCAGGTTCATGGTGATCGCCTTGAGCGGGATCAGCACACTCCGGAAGATCACGAGCAGCAGGGCGAACGAGCAGGCCAGGACCAGCGCGAGCACCTGCCACAGGCGCGTGCGCAGCTCGGCGGTCAGGTCGGCCAGCAGCGCCGTGGCACCCGCCACCAGTGGCCGCGGGCCGGTCGGCGCCACCTGCCGTGCGAGGTCGTAGATGCGCTGGTGCAAGGCGGCCGAGGCGGCGCTGTCCGGTGAGTGGCGTTCACCGATCGACAGCACGGTCAGGTCCCTGCCGTTGTCCATGACCGAGACCATCGCCACGCGCGGATCGGCGCGCAGCTCGGCGGCCAGCGCACCGATTTCCACCGGCGCGGCGCCCGGTGGACGCGGCAGTGCCAGCATCGACGTGCCGGCCAGCCCGTCGCCTTCCATCTGTGCCAGGCCTCGTCCGGTGTCGGTGTGGGAGATGGCGGCCCGTTCGTAGTGCATGCCCAGCCGGATGTCCGTGACCGGAGCCGCGGCCAGCAGCATGATGGCGGCGACACCGAGGGCGTATCGCCAGGGATGACGCATCAGATGCCTCGCCCAGGCGACCCAGCCCGGCATCGCCCTGCTCGTACGCCGCCACGGCAGCCTCCCCCAGCTCAGCCGGCGATCCAGGAACGGCAGCAGGGCGGGCAGCAGGGTCAGCGCGGCCGACATCGTGACGAAGGTGCCCAGCATCCCGGCCAGCGCGAGCGTTCGGACGGCGGGAGCCGGGACGATCAGCAGGCTCGCGCACGCGAGCAGGATCGCCATGGCGCACCAGGCCACGGTGGTGCCCGCGGTGGTCACCGCCTGGACGACGGCCACGCGCGGGCCGTCGCCCGCGCCGCGGGCCTGGCGGTAGCGCAGCAGGATCAGCAGCGTGTAGTCCAGGCCCAGCCCCAGGCAGAGGGTGGCCATCACGGTCAGCACGGCCGAGTCGATCCGTACCATGGCCCCTGCCACGACCAGCGCGGCCATGCCGGCCAGCATCGCCGCGGCGGCTATGAGCAACGGGACGACGGCGGCGCCCACCGCGCCCAGTCCGAGGACAAGCACCAGCATGGCCACGGGGATGGTGATGATCTCGACCCGTCGCAGATCGTCCAGGCCGGCGCGGTTGAGCTCCCTGTAGACCGCGCTGGTGCCGACCAGGGTGACCGTGACCGCGCTGCCCGCGGCCCGCCGTACGGCGCTCTGAACGGCGGCCTCCTGCGCCGCCACCCGCTGCCGACGGCTGGCCTCGTCACCGGCGACGCCGAATCCGATGTAGACGTGGCGCGGATCCTGGCCGGTCAGCAATGGCAGCGGCCGGACCGCGGCGACCTCGGGGCGGGCGTCCAGCGCGTGTACGGCGGCGGCCACCGTCCGCCGATACTCCGCCGCCGAGGCGAGCCACGTCGGCGAGGCGAACGCCATCACCACCTGCTCTTCGCCGAGGTCGGGAAAGCCCCGCGCCACCAGGGCCGCGGCACGCTGCGAAGGGGACCCCTCCACCTCCCATGTCGGCGGCTTCAGCGTCCGCGCCAGCTGCGGCAGCAGGATGAGGGACACCGCCGCCAGAACGAGCCACACCGCGATCACCAGGCGGCCACGCGTGGCGGCTGCCTGGCCGATGCGCCCTGCGAGGTTCCCCGGCCTCCGGCCCTGAGCGACGGGATCCGGAACCGTCTGCGATGTCCCCACATCGCGAGCACGCTGCCCCACGCGGCACCGTCCTTCCTGCTGGATCACGTCTCAAGGGACTCCGGCCGGCCGCCGACGTCACAAAACCGATCTTGCTACAGAAAGTAATGACGGTACTACAGAAAGTGACGATTGTGCACCTCCTCACCCTCGGTCCAGATTGACAGTATTCTGTCTCAATGACAGAATGCTGTCATGACTGAGATCGTGCACGTGGCCGTCTACGACACCCTCGCCGACTGGGAGGTGGGCCACGCCATCGCCCACCTGCGCGGCGCGCGTTACGACGTGCGGACGGTGGGCGAGAGCCTCGACCCCGTGACCACGGCCGGTGGGATGCGCGTCCTGCCCGACCTGACCGTGGCCGACCTCGACCCGGCGGGCAGCGCGATGCTGATCCTGCCCGGGGCCTACACATGGGAGGAGGGCAACCACGCCTTCGGCCGCAAGGCGCGGCGGTTCCTGGAGGCGGGGGTGCCCGTGGCGGCCATCTGCGGCGCCACGGCGGGGCTGGCCAGGGAGGGGCTGCTCGACGACCGCGACCACACCAGCAGCGCGCCGGAGTACCTGGCCGCGACGGGGTACGCCGGGGCCGCCCGCTACCAGGACGTGCCCGCGGTCACCGACGGCGACCTGATCACCGCGAGCCCCGTGGCGCCGGTCGAGTTCGCCAGGGAGGTACTGGCCAGGCTCGGCGTCTACGAGCCGAAGGTCCTCCACGCCTGGTACCGGCTGTTCGGCGAGCAGGACGCTTCCGCCTACCCCGAGTTCGCCGCGGGGGCGCAGGCGTGAGCGGCCGGCAGGACGCCGCGGAGGCGGGGGAGTTGATGGCGGGCGTGGCGCTTGCCGTGTTCCGCCTCAACGGGCAGTTCCTGGACGTGGCCGAGAACCTGGCCAAGCCGGCCGGGCTGACCGCGGCCTGGTGGCAGGTGCTCGGCGCGGTGCTCGACGAGCCGCTGCCCGTGGCCGGGATCGCCCGCGCCATGGGCATCACCAGGCAGAGCGTCCAGCGCATCGCCGACCTGCTGGTCGACAAGGGCATGGCGGTCTACCGGCCCAACCCCGCCCACGCCCGCGCCAAACTCCTCGAACCCACCCCCGACGGGCTGGCCGCCGTACGGCGCATCACCCCCGGTCAGCGCGAGGTCGCCACCGTGCTCGCCGACAGGCTCGGCATCGACGAGTTCCGGCGCGTACGGCAGGCGCTGGAGGCCCTGTCGCAGGCCATGGACACCCTGGAGGCCCCCGATGCCCGATGAGGAGGTCACCGCCTGCACGATCGACATCCCGCAGGCGGCGCTCGACGACCTGGCCGACCGCCTTGCGCGTACCCGCTTCTCCGAAGGGCCGCCGGGCGAGGCCTACGGCGTTCCCGTCGACTACGTCACCGAGCTGGTCGAACGCTGGCGCACCGGCTACGACTGGCGGGAATGGGAGACCAGGCTCAACGCCCTCCCGCAGTTCACCACCGCCATCGACGGCCAGAGCGTGCACTTCCTGCACGTGCGCTCGACGAACGGGGACGCCCTACCGCTGATCCTCACCCATGGCTGGCCGGGCACGGTCGTGGAGTACCTGGACGTGGTCGAGCCGCTGACCCGTGACTTCCATCTGGTGATCCCCTCCATCCCGGGCTTCGCCTTCTCCGGCCCCGCCACCGGCTGGAACAGGTACCGCACGGCGAGAGCGTGGGCCGAGCTGATGCGCCGCCTCGGCTACGACAGGTACGGGGCGGTCGGCAACGACGTCGGCTCTTCCATCTCGCTGGAGCTGGGCCGCGCCGACCCGGATCACGTCATCGGCGTGCACGTCACCCAGATCTTCTCGGTCCCCTCGGGCGATCCGGCCGAGCTCGAAGCGCTCGACGAGGGCGACAGCGCCAGGCTGGCGTCGCTGCGCGGGTTCATGGCCGAGAAGGGCGCCTACCTGGCGCTCCAGTCGAGCACGCCGCAGACCCTCGCGCACGCTCTCGCCGACTCGCCCGCGGGCCTGCTGGCGTGGAACGCCCAGCTCTTCGGCAGGGCCGTCCACCCCGACCATGTCCTCACCCACGTCACGATCTACTGGCTGACCGGCACCGCGGGATCCTCGATGCGCTTCTACCGCGAGGACGCCGATGCTCGGCGCCCTGCCGAGCCGACCGGCGTTCCCGTCGCCCTGGCCGGGTTCGCCGACGACTTCTTCCACTCGATCAGGGCACTGGCCCGCAGGGACCACGGCCGCATCGTGTCGTGGAAGGAGTACCCGGGCGGCGGCCACTACGCCGCCCACCAGGCTCCCGGGACCCTGGCGGCCGACATCGGCGCCTTCTTCCTGTCTTCCTGACCCCTCGCGCGCCCCGACACCGAGCCTTCACGACCCGCCGCGCACCGTCGCGCTGAGCCTTCATGACCCGTCGCGGACCGCAGCGCCGAGGCGGCGGGCGCCCTCGACCAGTTCGGCGGTGTCGGCGGCGGCCGCGAAACCGAGCCGCAGGTAGGCACCTGACGGCTCGGCGGGGAAGTAGCGGCCGCCCGCGTTGACGGCGACGCCGTAGGCGCGGGCCGCGTCCGCCATGACGGAGTCCTGGCTCCCCTGCGGGAGCTCGACCCACAGGTGAAGCCCGCCCGAGGGGAACCTGGTCAGTGTCCATTCGGGGACCTCGCGGGCGAGGGCGTCGGCGAGCACCGCGCAGCGCTCCCTCAGCGCCGCCGACAGCTCCCGCAGGTGCCGGTCCCACGCGGGGGTGCTGACCAGCTCGACGGCCGCCTCCTGCAGAGGGCGGGTGACGAAGAAGTCGTCGACGAACCGCATGCCCTGCAGCCGCCGCATGACGGGACCCCTGGCGATCACCGCGCCGATGCGCAGGCTCGGCGACGCGGGCTTGGTCAGCGACGTGACGTGCACCACCGTGCCGTCGCGGTCGTCGGCCACCAGCGCGCGCGGAACCTGCCTGCTGTGGCCGAGGTGCCTGGCGAAGTCGTCCTCGATGAGGAAGGCGCCGGCGGCGCGGGCCACGTCGATGATCTGGCCGCGCCTGGCGGGCGCGAGCACCGCGCCGGTCGGATTGTGGAACGTCGGCTGGCAGTACAGCAGGCGGGCTCCCGTCATGGCGAACGCGTCGGCCAGCAGGTCGGGGCGGAGGCCCTCGTCGTCCATGGGGACGGGCACGGGACGTAGCCCGGCCGCCCTCGCCGCGGCCAGCGCGCCCGGGTAGGTGGGCGACTCCATCAGGACGGGGCTGCCCGGCGCGGCGATCGCCCTGAACAGCATCGACAGGGCGCCCTGCCCGCCGCCGGTGATCAGCACGTCGTCGGGGCTGACCGCGCCCCCCGCCTGCCTGGCGAAGATCGCGCGCAGCGGCGCGAGCCCGGCCGTCGGCGCGCGGTGCCACGCGTCGGGGCGGCGCGCCGCCCGCGCGAGCGCGGCGCCCAGCGCCCTGGTCGGCTGGAGCGTCTCGTGCAGGTAGCCGCCCGCCATCGCGATCCCGCCCTCGGGAGGGGGCTGGACGGCCTCGGCGGCGTTGGCCGTGTCGAAGTCGCGACCGGCCAGCGCCACCGCCTGCCACGACAGGTCGGGCGGCTCGACTCCGGCCCTGCCGGAACGGTGGGCCACGTACGTGCCGCTGCCGGGACGGGTGACCACGGCCCCTTCGGCGGCCAGCGTGGCGATCGCCCTGGAAACGGTGCCAGGGCCGACCTTGAACCGCTGGGTCAGCTCCCTGCTGGTCGGCAGGCGGTCGCCGGGTGACAGCCCGGCCAGCAGCGCGCGCAGGCTGGTCACCAGATCAACGAAAGTGCTACCGTCAGACATGGAGATACATGGTAGCGCTTCTCTCGACAAGAGGCGCCGGTGGGCTGAGCCCAGCCCACCGGCTCCGGGTCAGGCGAACACGTCCTGCTGGTAGCGGCCCCGCTGTTCGAGCTCCGCCAGCCACGCCTCGCCGTCCGCGCCCGTCTTCTCCCGGTAGATCTCCAGCAGTGCCCGCCGTACGGCAGGCGCCATGCGCAGCCCGTCACCGCAAACGTAGACGTGCGCGCCCTGCTGGAGCAGCTCCCACACCGCGTCGGCCTGCGCCGCGACGGCGTCCTGGACGAAGCGGTAAGGGTGGCCGGGCACGGCTGAGAAGGCGGTGTGCAGGCGCACCCCCTCGACCGCCGCCCACGCCTCCACCTCCTGCCTGTACAACAGGTCGTGCTCGGGGTGGCGGCAGCCGGTGAACACCTCGGCCCTGCCGGTGGCCCCGGTCAGCGCCCGCTGCTCCAGGAACCCGCGCAGCGGCGCGAACCCGGTTCCAGGACCGACCAGGATGACCGGCGTACTCGGGTCCTCGGGCAGCCTGAACGGCGGCGCGGGCACCCTGATGTAGCCGTAGAAGACCTCGCCCTCGGCCAGCCCCGCCAGGTAGGCCGAACACATGCCGCGGTAGGCGCCGCTGCCGGACCACGCGGGTCCCTCCACCAGGCCGACGGTGATCCGCACCCGGCCCCGCTCGGCCAGCGGCGAGGAGGAGATCGAGTAGTACCGCGGCCTGATCGGCCCCGCGAGCTCCAGGAACACCGCCAGTGGCAGCTCCACGGCGGGGAGGCGTTCCAGCAGCGTGAGCACCGACAGCCGCTTGGCGAGCACCTCGTCGGCGTAGTTCGCCGACAGCTCGGCCAGCTGTCCCGTGGTCCACGGGCAGCCGGTGTGGGCGGCCAGCGCGTCCAGGTCCGCGCGGGTGGCCACCTCCTGCAGCTCGGCGAACTCGGTGAGCAGCAGCCCCGCGGTCACCGGCGTGTCCACCGGCAGGTGGGTGGGGCCCTGGGCGCGCAGCCTGACGACCTGCTCTCTCGGCACCCGCAGGGTGCGCAGCGCCCACTCCACGAGCTCGGGGTCGTTCTTGGCGAAGACCGCCAGGTGGTCGCCCGCCTCGTACGTGACGCCCTCGGGCAGCTCGGCGACGATCGAGCGCACGCCGGGCCTCGGCTGCTCGACGGAGAAGTCCCACAGCCCTTCGGGGTCGCCGGTCAGCTCCTCGTTCGCGACCACCTTCAGCGGCACGGCTCTGGCCGACACGACCGCGGGCCGTACCTCCGCCTCGGTGAGCACGTCCATCTCGTAGCGCCGCCCCGCGTCGGCCGCCGAGGCGCTGTACTCCTCGGCCACCGCCGCCCACAGCTTCGCCGTCCAGGCCGACACGTCGCCGTCGAAGTCGCCGTCGGCGTCCGCCTCGCCCCGCTCGACGAGCGGCACGGCGCCCGCCGCGGTGAGCTTGTCGAAGGCGCGGCGCGGGAAGTCCTGGTAGGTGGGCCACTGGGTGTTGCCGCAGCCGAGCACGGCCAGCCGTACGCCCGACAGGTCGGGCAGCTCCTCCAGCGCGTCGAAGCGCTGGGCGTTGTCGGGCGCCTTGCCGTTGTAGGACGAGGCCAGCACCAGCAGCAGCCCCTCACCGGGCGGCTCGAGGTCGTCCAGCGTCGTCAGTGTGGTGGCGAAGCCCGACCGGCCCGCCCGCTCGGCCAGCCGTTCGGCGAGGTCCTGGCAGGTGCCGAGGTTGGAGCCGTAGGCGACGGTGAGCGGGACGCCCGTGACCGCGACGTCCTGCTGCTCGGTCTGCTCGACCGGCCGCGCGCCTGCGGCGGCGCGCTCGTGCGCCCTGCGCTCGCGGACCCTGATCGTGAAGTTGTCCGGCTTGAGGGTCAGCGTCTGCTTGATCTCCATCCGGTAGACGGCGGGATCGGAGACCGCGAAGCGGCGGAGGATCATCGCCAGCGCGAGCCGCGCCTCCGTCAGCGCGAACTGGCGGCCGATGCAGGCCCGCTCGCCGTTGCCGAACGGCTTGTACGCCGCCGGATGGTGCGTCTTCTTCTCCTCGGGCAGCCACCGGTCGATGTCGAAGTCGGTGGGCCTGTCCCACGCCTTCGGGTTCCTGTGCAGCGGGGGAAGCAGCACGACGACTCCCTGGCCCTTGGCCACCGGGTAGCCGCCGATGCTGTCGTCCGCGAAGGCGTTCACGCTGAAGGCGGGGATGGGGGACCAGATCCGCAGCGTCTCCTCCAGGATCCGGGGGATCACGTCCAGCTTCATGATCGTCTCGTAGGTGGGCGGCTCGTCGCCCGGCAGCAGCCTGTCCACCTCCTCGTACGCCAAGGCCAGCGCGTGCGGGTCGCGCAGCAGGTTGTACAGGGCGAAGGAGAGCAGCCCGCTGGTCGTCTCGTGTCCCGCGATGAGGAAGGTGAGTACCTGGTTGCGGATGTTCTCATCCGACAGCCGCTCGCCCGTCTTCGGGTCCGAGGCCTCCAGCATGAGGCCGAGCAGGTCCTTCGCGCCGCCCACGTCCCCGGCACGGCGCCGCCTGATCACGTCGTCGACGAGGTCGCGCATGACCTTGATGTCGTGCTGGTAGGCCTCCTCCTGCCGGCGCTTGAGCTTGGTGACGAGGGGGAACTGCTGGTTGCGGTGCATGGCCTCGGTCAGCGCGCCGCCCATCGCCCGCAGGAACGGGTGCAGCTCGGGGGAGTCGAAGGAGTTGAACCGGTAGCCGAACCCGGTCAGCGAGATGACGTCCAGCGTGAGCCTGGTCATGTCGTCGGACACCGGCAGGTCCTCGCCCTGGCGTCCGCCCCACGAGGCGACGAGCTGCTCGGCCACTTCCAGCATCTGCGGGTAGTAGGCCTTCATCGAGCGCTGGCTGAAGGCCGGCATCAGGATGCGATGCGCGTGGCCCCATACCGGCTCGTCGTGCCTGGCGGTGAACAGGCCGTCACCGGCGAAGTCGCGCACGATCGACAGCGGCGGGTTGATGCCCTTGTAGAAGCGGCTCTCGTCGCTCACCTCCGCGACCAGGTCGGGGTCGTAGACGAACAGCACTTTTCGGCCGACGAGCTCGAGCTGGAAGATGCCCTCGTCATAGCGACTCGCGAGGTCTTCGAAGAAAACAATGGGGGCCTTGCTCGGGATCTGCAGGGTGTTGCCGAGCAGCGGCAGCCCTTGCGGGGCGGGAATCGCCTTCATGAGTGCTCCATGCGTAGCCATACACCGTATGGCTGACGCTACCATGCGGTGTATGGCAGTGAGCGCACGGAGGGGCACGCCCCTGACGGCCGAGGAGATCAGGTCCACCGCGCTGCGGCTGATAGAGGCGGGCGGCGTGGACTCCCTGTCGATGCGCAAGCTGGCCGCCGAGCTCGACGTGAACCCGATGTCGCTCTACCACCACGTGGCGAACAAGACGGAGCTCATCAGGGAGATCTGCCTCGGCAACGTCGTCCCGCTGCTCGACCTGCCGCCCGACGACGGCACGCCCTGGCAGGACCAGCTCCGCGCGCTCGCCTACGCCTATCGCAGGCTGGCCCGCACCCACCCGATGCTGTGGACGTATGTGCACAACCATCCGGAGGTCATCGAGCTGAAGGAGGGCGGGCTGTGGGACGTGCTGTTCAGGATCCTGCCCGCGGCGGGGGTGCCGGAGGACAAGCGATGGCGGACCGCCGACGTGCTGCACGGGTTCGTCTCCGGCCTGCTGCTGTCCGAGACGCTCGGGCACATCGCCGCCGACCAGGCGGACGAGACCTACGAGACGGCCATCGACATGATCATCAGGGGCCTCCCGGAGCATTGAATGGCCGTTCCCGCTCCCGGAGACCCCTGACGTCTGCCCGCTAGCGGAGTCCCGGCTTGTCGACGACCTTGGTCTCCAACTGGGCGGACCACACCAGAGGCGTGCCGGCCTTGACCGTGCCGACCTTCTCGCTGGGGAAGGTCCTGTCGGCGACACTCTCGCCGTACGTTCCCAGGAACCGGTAGTCCTCGGAGCTGACGATGATCTCGAAGCGTTCCCAGTCGCCTGTGTAGACGAACGCGACGCCGTGGCGGCCCGCCGCGTCCACCGCGTCCGGCTTGACGGAGACGCCCTCGATCATCGGCAGCGCACGGAACAGCGCGACCCGAACCTCGGGGACGAGCGCCTGTCCGCCCATGAGCCGCAGGATCGCGTGCGATGGAACGGATCGGGTTCTCACAGCAGAGAATTGTCCGTCAGACGGGCGTGGTGACCAGCGCCGCGAGGAGATGCGGGCGAAGGACATCCCTCCTGTCGCCGTGGACGTCGACGGCATCGACTTCCCCGCGCTGGGCCGCGCCTTCGGCGGGCACGGCGAGCGCCGCCTACAGCAGGCCCTCCGCCGCCAGCAGCATGCTGATCTGGGCGACCTCGTCGTCGTTCAGGGGGACCTGCGGCAGGGCGGTGACCGGGCAGTCGATGACGCCGCGCAGATGCAGCGCCGCCTTGAAGGCTCCCAGTCCTGAGGAGCTGCCGCCCATGCGCGTGCCACCGACCTGGATGATCTCGAAGAGGCGGACCAGCCGCTCCTGCTCCCTCCTGGCCGCCTCCCAGTCGCCTCGGGCGGCGGACCGGAACAGCCGGACATAGCCATGCGGATCCACGTTGCCAAGCCCGGGAACCACGCCGTCGGCGCCCATCCACAGAGCCGAGTCGACGGTCACCTCCGAGCCGGTGAGCACGCTGAACGGCGCCTTCCTGCCCATGATGACCTGGCGCAGGCCGCCGTCGTCGCCGCTGGAGTCCTTCACCCCCGCCAGCGCCCCCTCGTCCGCCAACTCCAGCAACAGGGACGCGCTCAGCTTGGTGTGCACGGAGACCGGCAGGTCATAGGCATAGACCGGCACCCCCGCCACGTCGGCGATCATCCGGAAATGGGTGCGGATCTCGGTGGGATGGGTGCGCGTGTAGAACGGCGCCGTGGCCACCACCCCCGCCGCCCCCGCCTCGACGGCCACACGGACGTGTTCGAGCACCCTCGGCGTGGTCATGTCGATCACCCCTGCGAGCACGGGCACCTGCCCGCCCACGTGCCCGACCACCGTGTCGAGCACGACCGCGCGCTGCGCGTCGGGCAGGTAGGCGACCTCCGACGAGGAGCCGAGCACGAACAACGCGTCCACCCCGCCCGTGAGCAGATGGTCGACCAGCCGGGTGAGCGAGGCGGTGTCCACCTGATGGTCGGGGGTCATGGGGGTGCACACCGGGGGGATCACACCGGTCAACGTCATGCGCGCTCCTCAATCAGTTCGAGATCGGTCGCTCCCGCCGCCACCGGATGGTGGCAGTGGAAGAGGTGGTCGTCATCGTTCTGGGCGTCGGGCCACGCGGCGCCGCACACGTCGTCCGCCCGCCAGCAGCGGGTGCGGAACGGGCAGCCGCTCGGCGGCCTGGTCGCCGACGGCACCGAGCCGACCAGCGGGATCGGGGTGATCGGCGAGATCAGCCCAGGCGTGGCCGAGAACAGCGCCCTGGTGTAGGGGTGCCGCGCCCGCAGCGGTACGGCATGGGCGGGCGTCTGCTCGACGATCCTGCCCAGGTACATGGTGAGCACGCGGTCGCTCATCCTGCGCACCGTCTGGATGTCGTGCGAGACGAACACCAGCGCCAGCCCGAGCCGTTCCTTCAGATCGAGCAGCAGGTTGAGGATCTGAGCGCGCACAGACACGTCGAGCGCGCTGGTGGGCTCGTCGGCGATGAGCAGCGCGGGCTCGAGGGCGAGCGCCCTGGCCACGGCCACGCGCTGGCGCTGGCCGCCCGACAGCTGGCCGGGCAGCACGTCGGCGACGCTCGCGGGCAGGCCGACCAGGTCGAGCAGTTCGCGCACGCGGGCGTCGCGCTCGGCGGGGGTGCCGCGCCTGTGCACGTTGAGCGGGTCGCGCAGCACCTGCCTGACCGGCAGCCGCCGGTTCAGCGCGGTGGAAGGGTCCTGGAAGATCATCCCGATGCTGGAGCCGACCAGTCCCCGCCGCTCCGGCTCCTTCAGCGACCACAGGTCCCTGCCGAGGAAGGAGACCGTCCCCGACGTCGGCCGCTGCAGCCCGACCAGCACCTTGGCCAGCGTGGACTTGCCGCAGCCCGACTCGCCCACGACGCCCACGGTCTCGCCGGGGCCGATGGTCAGGTCGGCGCCGGTCAGCGCGTGGACGCGGTCGCGGGAGAACACCCCGCCCGAGCGCGCCTTGTGCACGACGTGCACGTCCTTCAGCTCAAGCATGCTGCTCACTCCCCACGAGGACGACCGCCGGATGGTGGCAGGCCACGGTGTGCCGATCGGCGTCGCCCTCCAGCGAGGGCGCTTCGGTCCTGCACATGTCCGTGGCCACCGGGCAGCGGTCGGCGAAGCGGCACCCCGCGGGGAAGTCGGCGGGCGAGGGGACCACGCCGCGGATCTGCGTGAGCCGCTCGGCCCCCGACTCCAGCGACAGCACCGAGCCGAGCAGACCGCGCGCGTAGTGGTGGGCGGGCGCGCCCACCAGGGTGGCCGTCGCCCCCGCCTCCACGATCTGCCCGCCGTACATGACGACCACGCGGTCGGTGACGTCGGCGACCAGCGCGAGGTCGTGCGAGACGAGGATGAGCGCGAAGCCCAGCTCCTCGCGCAGCTCCAGCAGCAGCTCGATGACCTGCGCCTGGACGGTCACGTCGAGCGCGGTGGTGGGCTCGTCGGCGACGATCAGCTTGGGGTCGCGCGACAGCGCCATCGCGATCAGCACCCGTTGCCGCTGCCCGCCGGACAGCTCGTGCGGGTAGGAGGAGAGGGTACGGCGGGCGTCCAGGCCCACCAGCTCCAGCAGCTCGGCCGGCGAGCGGCGGCCGCCACGGCGGGTGACCTGCTTGAGCTGGGCCTTGATGGTCATGGCCGGGTTCAGCGAGGACAGCGCGTCCTGGTAGATCATCGCCATGTCGTGACCGAGCAGCCGCCTGCGCGACGTGCGCGACATCGTCAGGAGCGGACGGCCGTCGAAGACGATCTCGCCGCTGATGCGCGCGTCGCGCGGCTGCAGGCCCATGACGGTCAGCGCCGTGAGCGACTTGCCGCAGCCCGACTCGCCGACCAGGCCGAGCACCTCGCCAGGCCGTACGTCGAAGGAGATGCCGTCGACGATGTCCACGCCCACGTCGAACGCGATCCGCAGGTTCCGCACGGTCAGGATCGGCGGGCCCTGCGGCAGCGGGCGGGCGCGCTCGGCCAGCCTGAGCGCGGCCTCGGCGAGACCGGGCAGCTCGGTGACCTGGCCCGTGCCGGGCTCGGCCTGCTCGAAGGCGTCATCCTTCCTGGTGGACGCCTTGCGGGTGGCGGGGGCTGCCCACGCGTCGGAGATGCCCTCGGACAGGATGTTCAGCGCCAGGACGGTGACGAGGATCAGCAGGCCGGGGAAGACCGTGGCCCACCAGCCGCCGAGCAGCACCAGGTTCTTGCCGTCGGCGATGACGCTGCCCCACGAGGGGTTCGGCGGGCGCACCCCCGCGCCGATGAACGACAGCGACGCCTCGAACACGATCGCGTCGGCCACCATCACCGTGCAGAACACCAGCACGGGCGCCGCGCAGTTGACGGCGACGTGCCTGATGAGGATGTGCGGGGTGCGGGCGCCGATGATCCGTTCGGCCGCCACGTAGTCCTCGCCGTACTGCGCCAGCACGTTGGCCCGCACGACCCTGGCCACCGACGGCATGTAGAGGAAGGCCATCGCCATGACCAGCACGGGGATGCTGCCGCCGAACACCGCCACCAGCACCGCGGCCAGCGCGATCCCGGGGAATGCCATGATCACGTCCAGCACGCGCATGATCGTCTCGTCGGCGGCCCTGCGGGAGGTGGCGGCGACGGCCCCGATGACGGCTCCGGCCATCAGGGCCAGCGCCGTCGCGCCGAGGCCGATGATCAGCGACCACCGCGCGCCGTACAGGAGCCTGGACAGGATGTCGCGGTTGGCGCTGTCGAGCCCCATCCAGTGCTCGGCCGAGGGGCCGCCGCCCGCGGTCTCCTGGAAGTACGGCGAGTGCGGCGCGATGAGCGGCGCGAGCACGGCCGCCAGCACGACCAGCGCGATGATCGCGACCGCCGCCCACGAGAGCGGCCGCAGCCGCCTGAAGGCCACGTCGCGTCCGGATAGGCGGTCTGTCAGTCCTCGTCTCATGACGCGCTCCTGAGCCGCGGGTTGACCAGCAGGTAGAGGACGTCGACCAGGAGGTTGACGACCATGAAGCCGACGGCGATCGTCAGCACCACGCCCTGGACGACCGCGGGGTCGCCGTCGCGCACCGCGTTGATCATGAGCTGGCCCATGCCGGGCAGGCCGTAGATCTGCTCGATGACCACCGTGCCGCCGATGAGGTAGCCGATGCGCAGGCCGAGCACGGTCAGCGGGTTGATCAGGGCGTTGCGCAGCACGTTCCTGCCGACCACCACGATCGGCGGCAGCCCGCTGCCGATCGCGGTGCGCACGTAGTCCCTGTCCAGCTCCTCCACCATCGAGGTCCGGATGATGCGGGTGAGCTGGGCTGCCACCGGCAACGACAGCGACAGGGCGGGCAGCGTCATCGACCGCAGCCAGCCGCTCACGGAGTCGGCCGGGTTGATGTAGCCGCCGGTCGGGAACAGCCCCTCGCCCACGGCCAGCCACTGGATCATCAGCAGCGCCAGCCAGAACGCGGGCGCCGCCACACCGACCAGCGACACCATCCGGATCAGCTGGTCGGGCCAGCGGTCCCTGAACAGCGCGCCCGTGACGCCGAACACCAGCGCCAGCACGACCGCCACGGTCAGGCCGAGGAAGGTGAGCTGGAGCGTCAGCGGTAGCGCCGTCGTGACCGACTCGATCACCGGCTTCTTGGTCAGCACGCTGGTGCCCATGTCGCCCTTGAGCAGGTCGGCGACGAAGCGGAGGTAGCGCACGGGCAACGGGTCGAGCAGGCCGTTCTCCAGCTGGAACTGGCGGATCTGCTCGGCGGTCGGGTTCGCGCCCTGGAAGTAGGCGTACTCCGGCTTGTTGTTGGAGAAGCGCATCACGACGAACACGAACGCGACGACGCCGAGCAGCAGCGGGACCAGGATGAGGACCCGCCTGACGAGCATTCTGGCGATGAGGACCATGGCGGCTCAGACGCGCTTGGCCTGGAGCATGTTGATGCCCGGGTACGGCTGCGCGCGGACGCCCGACAGCTTCTTCGGATCCCACGCGGTCATCAGCTCGGTGTGGACGACGGGGTAGAGCACGGCCTGCTCGGCGATGACGTCCAGGTAGGCGTGGACCGCCGCGATCTTCTTGGCCTTGTCGGGCTCCTCGGTCGCCTTGTCCATCATCGCGAACAGCGCCTTGGCGTCCTTGCCGCCGTCGTAGTGGGCGTACTTCATCCAGAGCCCGCCGGCCACGTAGTTGTAGCGCATGATCAGGTCGGGGTCCATGCCGAACTGGTTGGGGTTCGAGGCGGCGGCGACCACCTGGTAGTCCTGGAACTGGTCCATCTTGGCGAACAGCGCCGCCGTGTCCTGCGGCTCCAGCGTGGTCTTGACGCCGATGGCCTCCCACGACGAGGCGATGGTGGGCAGGCAGTCGACGATCCAGCTCACGTTGACGGACATGAGGTTGATCGTCAGGTTGGTGACGCCCGCCTCCTTGAGCAGCGCCTTGGCCTTGTCGGGGTCGTAGTCGTAGACGACCGAGGCGCGCTTGTGGTCGGGGTGGCCCTCGTTGAGGAAGGAGCTGGAGGCGGTGCCGTGGCCCTTGAGCGCCACGTCGATCAGCTTCTTCTTGTCGATCGCGTAGTGCAGCGCCTGCCGTACGCGGACGTCGTCGAACGGCTTGGTGCCGGTGTTGAACATCAGGAACATGTGGTTCATGCCGGCGCCGCCCTCGACCGAGAGCCCCTGCTGCTTGAGCTGCTCGACGTTGGCGTAGGGGATGTTGTCGGCGATCTGCGCCTCCGCCGAGCCGCCGGAGATCTTGGCGACCCTGGCCGCGGCGTCCACGATCGTCAGCCAGTTCATCTGCTTGGCCGTGGCGGGACGGGGCCCGTTGTAGTCGGCGAACGCCTCGAAGGAGGTGTTCGACTTGGGGTTGTGCGCGGTCTGCCGGTACGGCCCCGAGCCGACGGTCTTGCCGCTCTTGGCCGTGTCCCAGGCGCCGGGCCGGCCGAAGACGTGCTTGGGCATGATCTTGGCGATGGTGAGTCTGGGCGCCGCGTCGGGGAAGGGGAACTTGAAGACCAGCTCCACGTTGCGGTCGTCGATCTTCTTCACCTCCTGCAGCCAGGACTTGAAGAAGTTGCCGACCAGCACGTTGGCCTCGGGGTCGAGGACCCGCTGGAAGGTGAAGACCACGTCGTCGGCGGTGACCGGCTGGCCGTCGTGCCACTTCGCGCCCTCGCGCAGGGTGAACTTCCAGGAGGTGGCGTTCACGTCGGCGGGCAGCGCGGTCGCCAGCGCGGGGTACGGCTCCCGCGTGATCGGGTCGGTGTCGAGCAGGCCTTCGTAGATGTGGCTGATGCCGGCCATCGCGAAGGCGGAGGCGGTCTGCGTCGGGTCCCAGCTCTGGTCGTTGCCGTACCCGATGACAGCGGTGATCAGGTCCTTGTTCGTTCCCGAGCCGACCGAGCCGGTCGAGGCGGGGCCTCCGCTGCAGGCGGAGAGGGTGGCCGCGATGAACGCCGCCGCACCCGTCGCTCCGCTGTAACGCAGGAAGTCGCGGCGGCTGAAATCAGAGCTCACGGATTCCTCCTGGGGGGTAGAACGTGGGACATCCCATGTCCTATCTTTTGCGGTAAGTGGACGCTAGATGCCAACCCTGCTTGTGGTCAACAGTCGATTTCCGGAATGTTACGCAAGGGCCTATGAGAGAGGAATTCTTCATGACCGCTGTCCCGCGTGCGCGGATGAGCCGTGCCGTCGAGGCTCAGGAGGGCGTCAAGGACCTCATCCTCAAGCGCGGGCTGGTGGCGGGAGATCCGCTGCCCACCGAGTCGGAGCTCATGGAAGAGCTGAGCGTCAGCCGCAACTCCATCAGGGAGGCGCTCAAGGCGCTGCAGGCCGTCGGGATCGTCGAGATCCGCCACGGGTTCGGGATGTTCGTGGGCCGGATGTCGCTGGCCGGCCTGGTCGACGAGCTGGCCTTCCACAGCCGCATCACGCTGCAGGACGGCAGGAACCACCTGGCCCATCTCGTGGAGATCCGCGAGATCCTGGAGGCGGGCCTCGTCCAGCGGCTCATCGACCTGGGCCCCGAGGTGGACCTGACCTCTGTCGCCGACGTCATCGCCCGCATGGAGGCCGAGGCCGCGGTGGGCGTCGTCTCTCCGGAGACCGACAGGCTCTTCCACGACCTGCTCTACAGGCCGCTCGGCAACCCGCTGGTCAGCCAGTTGCTCGGCGCGTTCTGGGACGTCTACCACCAGCTGCGCGAGCACCTCGGGACGCCGGACGAGCCGTCGGGCGACGTGGCCAGGAAGCACCGCGACATCTACGCGGCCGTGCTGGCCGCCGACAGGACGGCCGCGGAGGCCGCGGTCCACGCCCACTTCTACGGCGTCCGCAACCGCCTGGCCCGCATGGACCGCACCACCACCTGACGGGTCCACCACCCCGCGCCCGCGTCACGGCACCGCTTCCGGGGCGCGGGCGCCTGGGTGGTGGCGCTCAGCGGGCGTCCACGGCGAACGCCTGCGCGACGGCCAGGCTGTCCTCATAGACGTGGTGCCGGGTGACCAGCCCGTCCTCGATCGTGAGGTGCAGTGCGAACCGCGAACGATAGGGCCGCCCCGTCGAGCGCGCGGCCTGGCGGATCTCGCCGAGCACGACCGCGTCGGCGCCGTCCACCAGGACGCGCTCGATCTCGGTGGCCACGTGCTCGGGCAGGTGGTGCTCGCCGAGCTGCCGGAAGTGCTCCGCGGCGTCGGCGCGCGAGGAGCGGTGGCGGATCCACGGGGTCTCGGCCCGGCCGTGCTCGGCCTCAGGCCAGTCGAGCTTCCAGTCGCAGCCCTCGGCGTACAGTTCGGCGACGCGCTCGGGATCGCCCGCGCCGATCCTGCGCAACAACTCCTCCACCACGGCGCGCGTGGACGCGGTCATGACTGGCCCCCTCCGGTCTGATCTATTGGGACGACCATTCTCGCCATCCCGGCGCACCACCGCGATTACCTCCGAGGTAGGCGCGCGACCGCGCCATCCTTGGTTTATGGTAGTAATATGCATGTACAAGCAATTGATGTGAGCTGGCTGCCGGCCCGGCTCGCCGAAACCGTCGACCTGGCCACCGCCGAGGTGGAGGCGGGCGGGATTCCGTTCGCCGGCCTCGTCGTCGCGGCCGACGGCACCGTCCTCGGCACCGGCGTCAACCGGGTGCGCGCCCATCGCGACCCCACCGCGCACGCCGAGATCGTCGCCATCCGCGACGCCACCGGCCGCCACGGGCTGCGCGCCGTCGCCGGCGCCACGCTGCTCGCCTCGGGTGAGCCGTGCCCGCTCTGCTACACCGCCGCACTGTGGTCGGGCGTCGGCCGCGTCGTCTTCGCCGCCGACCGGCACGCCGCGGCGGAGGCGGGCTTCGACTACGTCTCGTCCTACAGCCTGTTCGCCGTCCCGACCGAGCAGTGGGACATGCCCGCCCAGCACCTGCCCATCCCCGGCGCCGACGCCCCCTTCACGATCTGGAGAAACCACCGATGAGCGTCCAGTTGCGAGTCTGGTCCGACTATGTGTGCCCGTTCTGTCTGCTGGCGAAGAAGCCCATCGACGAGGCCGTCGCGGGGCTGGACGTCGAGGTGGAGTGGATGCCGTTCGAGCTGCGCGCCGAGCCGAGCCCGACGCTGCGGCCCGAGGGTGACTACCTGCAGAGCGTGTGGCGCAGGGCGGTCTACCCGATGGCGCGCCGGATGGGCGTCGCCATCCATCTACCCGACGTCTCGCCCCAGCCGTACACGAGACTCGCCTTCGAGGGCCACCAGTACGCCAGGGAGCACGGGCTCGGCGGCGCCTACAACGACCGGCTGCTGCGCGCGTTCTTCCAGGAAGGGCTGGACATCGGGGACGTGGAGGTCCTGACCGGGCTGGCCGCGGAGTTCGGCCTCCCCGCGGCCGACTACCGCGCCGCCCTCACCACCGGCGCGTACGGCGAGGCGCACCGGGCCGCCCTCGCCCAGGCCGCAGCCCACGAGATCACCGTCGTCCCGACCATTCTCATCGACGGACGCCACCGCGTGGAAGGCGTCCCCGACCCCGCGGCGCTGCGCAGGGCGATCGAGGACGCGCTGCCCTGGCCACTCACGGGCGCGGCATGCGGGATCGATGGCTGCTGACCCCCGCGGCCGCCTGCCCAAGTCACGCACGACCGGCGGCAGGAGCGGCTGCCTCGTCACCGGCTGCCGATGGGCAGGCCCGTGTCCTGCTTGATCGCCTTCATCGTCAGGTGCGAGGTGAGCCGGGCGACCCCCGGCAGGCCGGAGAGCCGGTCGGAGTAGAAGCGTTCGTAGGCGGCCAGATCGGCCACCGCCACGCGCAACAGGAAGTCGGGGTCGCCGAACAGCCGGTGGGCCTCCACCACCTCCGGCATGCCGGCGACCTCGCCCTCGAACGCCGCCACCGTGTCGTGGTCCTCGTAACGCATCACCACCGTGACGAACGCCTGGAACCCGCGACCCACCGCCGCCCCGTCGAGCAGGGCCCGGTAGCCCCTGATCACCCCCGACTCCTCCAGCTGCTTCACCCTGCGCAGGCACGGCGACGGCGTGAGCCCCACCCGTTCGGCCAGCTCGGCGTTGCTGATCCGGCCCTCGCGCTGAAGCTCGTGGAGGATTCTGCGGTCGGTTCTATCCACACCGCAATATCCTGCCATGGACGCGATCATCTCAGCATGAATCGGTCATCGGCTGCCGGGCGAACCGGACTAGCGTCGTGGCATGAACGTGACCACCTTGCTCCTGTTCCTCGGGGTGGACCTGCTGCTGATCCTCACCCCCGGCCCCGACTGGCTGTACGTGGCCGCGCGCGGCCTGGGCCAGGGGCGGCGTGCCGGGCTGACCGCGGTCGCGGGCATCTGCTCGGGCTACGCCGTCCACACCCTGCTTGCCGCCGTCGGCCTGGCCGCGGCGCTGCGGGCCGTGCCAGGGGCGTTGCCGCTCGTGCGGTACGCGGGTGCGGCCTACCTGGTCGTGCTCGCCGTACGGACGCTGCTGACCTTGCGGCGTCCCGGGGGCGCGGTGGCCGCGCTCGAACCCGAGCCCGGGCGTGCCGTCCTGCGCCAGAGCATGCTGACCGCGCTGCTCAATCCCAAGGGGCTGCTGCTCTACCTGTCGCTGATGCCGCAGTTCATCGTGCCGGGCGGGAGCGTGCCGATGGGCGTCCAGCTCGCCGTGCTCGGGATGCTGCACGTCCTGGGCTGCGCGCTCATCTACGGGCTGCTGGCCCTCGCCGCCGCCCGAGCGGGACAGGCGCTCACGGGTACGCCGAAGGCCGCCCGGCGCTTGACCGCCGTGTCGGGAGGGCTGCTGCTCGCCGTGGCGGCCATGACGTTGAGCGCTCGCTGAGGCCCCCGTCTACGATCCGATGGCATGGGACGGGACAAACTGCCGGGCAAGCCGTACAAGAAGGAGCTCCTGCGCCTGCAGGCCGAGCTGGTGAAGCTGCAGGAGTGGGTGCGCGTCGAGGGCCGCCGGGTCGTTGTGATCTTCGAGGGGCGTGACGCGGCCGGCAAGGGGAGCACCATCAAGCGGGTGGCCGAGTACCTCAACCCGCGGGTCGCCAGGATCGTGGCGCTGCCCGCGCCCACCGAGCGGGAGCGATCGCAGTGGTACTTCCAGCGGTACGTGCAGCATCTGCCCGCCGCGGGGGAGATCGTGCTGTTCGATCGCAGCTGGTACAACAGGGCCGGCGTCGAGCGTGTGATGGGGTTCTGCACGCAGGAGGAGTACGCGAGGTTCCTTCACCAGTGCCCGATCTTCGAACGGCTGCTGGTCGAGGAGGGCATCCTGCTGCGCAAGTACTGGTTCTCGGTGAGCGACGAGGAGCAGGAGCGGCGCTTCCGCGATCGGCTCGAGGATCCGATGCGGCAGTGGAAGCTGTCGGAGATGGACCTGGAGTCGATCACCAGGTGGGAGGAGTACTCCAGGGCCAAGGACGAGATGCTCATCCACACCAGCATTCCCGAGGCGCCCTGGTATGACGTGGAGAGCGAGGACAAGCGGCGGGCCAGGATCAACATGATCTCCCACCTGCTGTCCACGATCCCCTACGACGAGGTACGGCGGCCCGGGCTGACGGTCCCGGAGCGGCCGCCCTCCACTGGTTACCGGCGTCCGCCGCGCCTGGCCGAGACCCGCGTGCCCGACGCGGCCGCGGCCCTCGAGTGAGTCATTGACGCGGACGCCCGGCGAGGCGACCCTGTGGGCAGGCGGCCGGGCGGCCGCCGCTCCTCGGGCCGGAGGTGGACCCATGGTGGAGACGGCGCTGCGCCGCCTGGGCATGGTCTGCGCGGCGGTCATCGCCGCGGTGTATCTCGCCTACGTCCTGGCCGTCCCGCTGGGACTGGTGCCCGAGGGCGACCGGCTCGGCATCCCCGAGATCATCCTGGCGCTCGCCCTCCTCGCGGGTGCCTGGCTGTCGGCCTCCTCCTACTCGATCACGGACCTGTCCGTGGGGTCGGGCGGGGTCAGCGCTCGCCTGGCCAGGGCCGAGGCCAGGCAGAGCGCGTTGGAGTCCGAGGTGGAGGCGCTGCGGGTGGCGCTGACCGGCGTGGTGACCAAGTACGAGTGGGGCCACCTGAGCAAGCTGGCGGGGCAGGAGCCTGCCTGGGTCAGGTTCAGGCGGGACCACAAGCTCCAACTGGAGTTGGAGCGCCTGGACGCGATGGGGTTCATCGAGCCGAAGGACCCCAGGGGGCTGAACGCGATCCCGCAGGACCATGCCGACCGCGACGACGAGTTCGACCTCGGGCACTACGTGGCGATCACCACGGAGGGGCGGGAGTACCTCGCGCTGCGCCGGCGGTTGCACGGCGAAGGATGAGCCGCCCTATCGCTCGGCGGGATGGAAGTCGTAGGGCTCGGAGTCGTAGACGTAGTAGACACAGTCGGCTCCAGCGGCGCACCGGCCCGAGTGCACCGCCTTGGACGGGTAGTACAGGAAGTCGCCCGCGCCGACCCTGTAGGTCTTGTGGCCCTTGACGTTCCACAGCATCGTGCCGGCGACGCCGACGACGTGTTCGGGGCTGGTGTGCCAGTGCGGGGCGAACGGCGTGCCCGCCTTGAGCGTGAACATCGCCTCTGACGGGCCGGTCCTCGGGTCGCCCTTCAGTTGCACGAACGTGCAGCCGGGGAGCCCCTCGCAGGGGGTGCCGCGCTTGCCCGCGTGCTTGAAGACGACCCTGTCATGGGCCGGTGCGGGGTCCGCGACTGCCGCCGCCGGTCCCGCCGTCATGACGGCGAGCGCCGCGGCCGCGATGGCCATCCGAAACATGACCGCTCCTAACTGGACTATGGTCCGCTTGCTGGTGCGTTCAAGCTAGCGGACCGCGGTCCGGATAGTCAACCCGCTCCGCGCTGGGTCGCCGGCGTCGCGCTCGGTGACAGCCGCAGCGCCTGCCCTTGCGCGAAGCTCGCCTGAGCCCGCCCTCGCTGGGCAGCGCGAACGCATGGTCGGCGGCCGATCACCGTGTGTCGATCAGGGCAGGGTGGTAGCGGCGATGTCGCGGAGAGTAACAGGAAAGGAAATCGTCCACATGTAACTCCTCGGTCATCCGGCTATGTCATGATCCACGGGATCTTGTGGACATTTCTGACAGGAGAAGGATGAGTGCACTGGCACGCCGCACCCTGCGCGGCGTTCTCGCGAGCGGCTTAGCCGCGGTCGCGGTGATCTGGCCGGCGGGCGCACCGGCGGGGGCGGCCGTGGCCGCCACCGTCTCGGTGGACTTCACCAAGCCGCTCCGGACGATCTCTCCCGCCGACTTCGGCGTCTCGATCACCGGGTACGGCGAGGGCTCGTACATCACCAACGACACCAAGCACCGCGACCACCTGCGCAAGCTCGGAGTGGGCCGGATGCGAATCGAGCTCCACTACCAGGAGCCGGGAAACCACACCAGCCCGATCGTCTGCGGCGGCTACAAGTGCGCCACGGACGTGACCGGAGACGCCTGGATCACCGCCATCCGCGACCTGGGCGCCGAGCCCGTCGTCATCCTCCAGGTGGACGGCCGGCAGACCGCGGAGGTCAACCGCGACGACGCCGTGGCCCTCTACCGGCACTTCGCCGCCACGGGCAAGCCGATCCAGCGGTTCATCCTCGGCAACGAGCTCAACTGCACCTGCACCCCCGACAAGCCGGAGATGCCGGCGGCCGAGTACACCAGGCGCTTCACCATGCTCGCCGACGCGCTGCACGCCGAGAACCCCGCGGTGAAGGTGGGCGGCCCCGCCACGGCGTGGAACGACCTCGACCACATCAGGGCCCTCCTGCAGGGCGCCGGCGACCGGGTCGACTTCCTCGACTACCACGACTACGGCAACGGCGACGAGCCCATCACCGACGAGGCGCTCCTCGGCGACGTGATCCGCTCGTACGAGACCGACATCAAGCAGGTGAGCGCCCTGGCCGAGTCCATCCTCGGCCACCCGATCGAGCTGCAGATCGGCGAGTTCAACTCCGACTTCAAGGACGACGACGGTCACCGTACGCTGACGCACTTCAACACCGTGTGGGGCGCGGCGGCGCTCGGACAGATGCTGCACGCCGGCGCCGCCGCCTTCCAGTACGGCGACAAGAACGGCCAGCTCGGCCTGACCAGCACGAAGGGTGAGGGCGGCATCCCGCGCAGCGAGCCGCTGCCCATCTACCACGGCATCGGCATGTACACGGGTGAAGGCCTGTTCAGGCCCTTCGGCAAGAAGGTCGTGCAGGCGAGCGCCAACAGCGACAAGCTGCACGTGTTCGCCTCCGACCAGGCCAAGAACGTGGTGATGGTCAACGTCGGCGCGGAGCCCGTCGAGGCGGCACTCGCGCTCACCGGCGTGACGGCGGGGACCGCGGCGGTCTGGCAGAGCACGTCCGACGCCTGGGTCCCGCACAAGACGGGCACCGCGGCCATCGCGGCCGGCAAGGCCACCGTGACGCTGCCGCCTGGCTCGGTGACGACGCTGGTGATCGACCAGCAGGGGCTGTCCGCGACCTACTTCGACAACGCCGACCTCAGCGGCGCCACCGTCGGCAGGATCGACCCCACCGTGAACTTCGACTGGGGCTCGGGCAGCCCTGCCCCGGCCATCGCGCCCGACACCTTCAGCGCGCGATGGACGGGCAAGGTCGTGGCGGACAGGGCCGAGACCTACACCTTCATCACCACCAGCGACGACGGTGTGCGGCTGTGGGTGGACGGCAGGCTGCTCGTCGACAACTGGACCGACCACTCCAAGCGCGACGACACCGGCCAGATCGCGCTGAGCGCGGGAGCGCACGACATCAAGATGGAGTTCTACGACAAGGGCTACGACGCCATCGCCGAACTGCGCTGGTCGAGCCCCAGCATTCCGCGACAGGTCGTCCCGGTGGACAAGCTGCTCGCGGGCTGACCGCCCGCCGTATCCGGGCCTTCGCGCCGCGCGCTCACGACCGGCGTGGAGGCCCGCTTCGGCATGCCTGCGGATAGGGCGCGGCTCTCAGACGAAAAATCTTGCGTTTTCGCAGGCAGGAGCAGGCCTGGATGCTCGTAATCGCGTGTTTGGTAAGCAAATTGGCCTGATATCTCCACTTTTCCGGTGGTGGCGTGGCAAGCTGATCACCACTTCAGCTCAGGAGCCAACGCCACCCTGATCGGTGAGTGAACCGTGACGGGCTCCTCCGCCTGATGTGCGAAGCACATCGGCGGGCGAATGGCCGCGAAACGCACCTCACTGCGTGGTGCCGCGGCCGACCCCTTCCTTGCCGGCGGCGCCGCACGCCCGCCGGCATCCAGAAAGGACCACCGTGAGACTCAAGCTGATGATCACTGCTGGATGCGTTCTCTTACCCGGCCTTCTCGGGTTCACCGGCGCGGGGGCCGCGGCCGCCGCGAACCTCCCGGCCAGCCCCACGCCGAGCCCGACGACGAGCCCCACGCCGACGCAGAGCCCGACGGCCACGCCGACCGCCGCGCCCGACGAGAACAACGACCCGCCGAACGAGGCCACGGTGGCCGAGCGATCGGTGACGGTCATGGCGTCGACCAACTTCCAGCTCCCCTTCCCCTGCGGCCAGGTCTGGACCGGCAAGAACACCGGGAGCAGCGCCCACAGAGCCTACGAGATCGACTTCAACAGGGGCAGCACGGCCGACGCCGACCGCGGAGACACCGTCGTGGCGGCCGCGGCGGGCACCGTCGTCATCTCCTCCCACCAGGGTTCCCTCAACGGATTCGGGAACCTCGTCAAGATCGACCACGGCGGCGGCTGGACGACCTTCTACGCGCACCTGACCAACCGCGCCGTCAGCGCGGGCGCGCACGTCGCCCAGGGCCAGAAGATCGGCACGGTCGGCAACACCAGCAGGCCGGGCAACAACATCTCGCCCCACCTGCACTACGAAGTGCGTCAGGGCGCGGGCTACCCCGGCAACATCCGCAAGGCCGTCTTCAACGGATCCACGTTCAACTACACGGCCGGGGTGCAAACTCTCACCTCGAACAACAAGTGCGGCGGCGGCGGAGGCGGCGGCGGCACGAACCCGCACACCGCCCAGTCGGTCTGTGGCAGCGGCTACAAGGTGGTCGACTCGGCCGCCCTGGGCACGGCCGGCACCGTCTACCTGCTGTTCAACGCGGCCAACGGCAACAACTGCGTCGCCACGATCAAGAAGAGCTCCCTGGGCAAGCCCACCGCCACCAGCGCGTACCTGGAAGTGCAGGGCAAAACCCGCATCACCGACACCGGCAGCTTCGACTACTTCGCGGGCCCCGTTCGGGCGAGCGCGCCCGGCAAGTGCGTCAAGTGGGGCGGCAAGGCAGGCTCGGACGCCTACAACAGCCCCTTCGAGCACTGCGGCAGCTGATGCGTGAGCACCGGCTCCCCTCGCGGGAGCCGGCTTTTCGATCAACCCCCCATTCCACCGAGGAGATCCTGTGAAGGCTCGACTCCGCCGTTCGGCTGCCCTGCTGACCGGCTCGCTCATCCCCCTCTCCCTCCTGATGGGACAGCCGGCGAACGCCGTCTCCGCTGATCCCGTGACCGACGCGTTCGCCCGCGCGGCCACGACCTACGAGGTCCCGCGCGACCTGCTGGTCACGCTCGCCTACGCCGAGACCCACCTCGACGGGCACGAAGGCGAGCCCAGCGCGAGCGGCGGCTACGGCGTGATGCACCTGGTCAGCAACCCCACCGTCCACACGCTGGAGCGCGCGGCCAAGCTGACGAACCAGCCCGTCTCCACGCTGAAGGCCGACGACGCGGCCAACATCGCGGGCGGCGCGGCCGTCCTGCGCGCCTACGCCGACGAGGTCGGCCTGGACGCCACGGCCCGCAAGGACGCGGCCAAGTGGTACCCCGCGGTGGCCAAGTACGGCAACGCCGCCTCGCCCGACGTGGCCAGGCTGTACGCCGACACCGTCTACGAACTGCTTGCCGAAGGCGTCGACACAGACACGCCCGCCGGTGAGACCGTCACCGTGGAGCCGCGCTCCGTCCAGCCCGACCGCGGCGCGTACGCCAAGGCGCGGGACCTGAACCGCAGCGCCGCGGCCGCGGCCGTGGACTACCCGTCGGCTCACTGGGTGCCCGCCCACAGCAGCAACTACGCGGTCTCCAACCGTCCCACCAGCGACGTGATCGACCGCATCGTCATCCACGTGGCCCAGGGCTCCTACGCAGGGACGATCTCCTGGTTCCAGACCGGGCCCAGGCCGAAGCCCACGTCGGCGCACTACGTCGTCCGCTCCTCCGACGGTGACATCACGCAGATGGTCAGGGAGAAGGACAGGGCCTTCCACGCGGGCACCTACAACAGGCGTTCGGTGGGCATCGAGCACGAGGGCTACGTCAACAACGCCTCGTGGTTCACCGACTCGATGTACCGGGCCTCGGCGGCGCTGACCCGCAACATCGCCGACCGGTACGGCATCCCCAAGGACCGCACCCACATCGTCGGGCACAACCAGGTCCCCGAGTCCGACCACACCGACCCGGGCCCGAACTGGGACTGGACCAAGTACATGCAGTACGTCACCGGCGGAAGCGGCGGCGGCAACCCGCACACCGCCGAGTCGGTGTGCGGCAGCGGCTACAAGGTGATCGACTCGGCGGCCCTGGGCACGGCGGGCACGGTCTACCTGCTGTACAACACGGCCAACGGCAACAACTGCGTGGCCACGATCAAGAAGAGCTCGCTCGGCACGCCCACCGCCACCACCGCATACCTGGAGGTGCAGGGCAAGACCCGCGTCACCGACTCGGGCAGCTTCGAGTACTACGCGGGTCCCGTGCGGGCCACCGCGGCCGACAAGTGCGTCAAGTGGGGCGGCAAGGCGGGCTCGTCCGTCTATGACAGTCCCTTCGAGCACTGCGGATAGCTCCACCCGGGCGGTACGGCGCTCGCCGTACCGCCCGCTTCTTACAGTCCGCTGACCGCCCCAACCGGCCCGGCGTCCAGCAGACCAAGTGGGTGCGTCGGATCGTGATCGCATGAAGGCGACGGGATACGCCCTCGGCTACTATGAACGAAAAACCAATTCGTTCATACGGAGATAGCCATGCCGGCCGCCTTCACCGAGGAGGAGCGCGAGCGGATCACCGAGCGCCTGCTCGACACCGCCACGCGCCTGTTCTCCACCCAGGGACTGCGCAAGACCTCGCTGGAGGAGCTGACCGCGCCCGCGGGGATCGCCAAGACCTCCCTCTACGCCTTCTTCCCCTCCAAGGAAGACCTCTACTTCGAGGCCGCGCTCCGTCAGAACGAGCAGGTCAGGCGGCGCGTCATCGACGAGGCCCTGCTCAGGGGCGGCGACCCGCGCGACGCGCTGCGCCGCTTCCTGCGGGCCACCGTCGCCGAGCTGGAGGCCAACCCGCTCTACCGCAGGCTCATGGCGCACCCCGAGGAGATGGCCGCCGTCGCGGCCAGGCTCACCCCCGAGCGGATGGCCATGGCGGCCCGCGGCCCGATGGGCGACCTGCTGGAGTTCCTGGGCACCCGCCTCGACGGCGATCCCGAGGTGCTGCTGGGTGTGCTCCGCGCGGTGCTGCTCACCCCGCTGCACGCCGACCACCTGGGCAAGGAGCTCTACCCCGCGGTGATGGAGCGCCTGATCGACGCCGTGACCGAAGGCCTGACCTCGTGACTTCCTCCCCACGGATGAATCCTGGGGTCTCCACGCTTCAGGGGTTTCGGTGAGCGCCCCGCCGCTGGCCGTCCTGCTCTTCACCCCGCGGGGCGGTGAGATCACCGGGAGCGCCCGCTGGTCGGCCATGCGGATGCTGCGGCCGTTCGCCGGCCGCTTCGACGTGCGCCTGGTCAACCGCCCCAAGGGGCTGCCGCCCGCGATCACGATGCCCGAGCTGGGGGCCGTGTACGCCGAGCGGTTCGCCGCCGCCTTCGAGGGTCCCGTGCCCGTGCTGGCCATCTCCACCGGCGGATCCATCGCGCTCCAGCTCGCCGCCGACCACCCGGGGCTGGTCGACCGACTGGTCCTCGGCGGCACGGCACACACCCTCGGCCCGCTCGGCCGTCAGGCGCAACGCGCCTACATGGAACGCGCGCTGGACGGGCGCCGCCCCAGCCCCGCGCTGGCCGACATCGTCACCACCTCGCCACTGGGCAGGCGGCTGCTCAGACCCCTGCTGTGGCTGTCGGACGGCGCAGGCGAGGACCGCACGGACGCGGTCGCCGTGCTCCACGCCGAGGACGGCTTCGACCTGCGCGGCAGGCTCGGCGAGATCGCCGCCCCTACGCTGCTGATCCAGGGGGCGAGGGACCTGGTCTACCCGCTGGAGCTGGCCAGGCAGACCGCCGAAGGCATTCCCCGCGCCCGGCTCGTGGTCTACGACAACCGCGGCCACAGCGCGACGTTCACCGACAGGCGCTTCGCCCGCGACGCGCTCGCCTTCCTCCACGACGGCGTTGACAGTTGACAGGATTTTTGACGCCTGGGGCCGATAGCCTGGGGTTGATCTTGATGGTCTTGATCCCGCACAGGAGGGCCTGGAGCAGCTGGCCGACGCGTGGCGGAGCGTGGAGACGAAGGTGTCGTTCGCCGAGGACAAGGTCGCCACCGTGGCGTAGAGCGTCTTGTCCAAGGAGGGTGGACCGGTGACAGCGCCGACGCGTTCAACTCCTACCCCGGCCGACGCCGCCCATCTGGCCGGTAGTGCTAGCCCCCCTGCCGACGTGGGGGACAGCGGCATTACCCGCGGGAGAGATCTTCTACAGACTCGCCCCTATGACCATTGACCAGACTGTCAGGCCCGCGACCGGCAGCGACTACGCCCAGCTCCTCCAGCGAGTGACCGCGGCGGGGCTGCTGCGGCGGCGGCCCGGTTACTACACGGCCAGGATGGTCGCGGTCGGCGGCCTGTACGCCGGGGGACTGACCGCCTTCTTCACGCTCGGCGACTCCTGGTGGCAGATCCTCGTGGCCGCCTTCTTCGCGATCATGTTCGCGCAGGTCGCGCTCCTGGGGCACGACATCGCCCACCGCCAGGTCTTCCGCACCGAACGCCCGAGCAGGTTCGCCGGGTGGATCGCCGGCAACCTCCTCGTAGGCATGGGTTACGGCTGGTGGATGGACAAGCACACCAGGCACCACGCCAACCCCAACCACGAGGAGCTGGACCCCGACGTCGCTCCCGACATCCTGGTCTGGTCCACGGACCAGGCCAGGGTGAGCAGAGGGGTCGCCAGGTTCGTCGGCCGCCGCCAGGCGGCGCTGTTCTACCCGTTGCTGCTGCTCGAAGGCCTGAACCTGCACGTCTCGGGCTTCCGCGCGCTGTTCAAGCCGAAGACGAAGCACCGGCTCGTCGAGGGCGCGCTGCTCGTCCTGCACGTCGCCGGCTACCTCGGCGCGCTGTTCCTGGTGCTCTCGCCGGTCAAGGCGCTGATCTTCCTCGCCGTGCACCAGGGGCTCTGGGGCGTCTACATGGGATCGGTGTTCGCCCCTGGCCACAAGGGCATGCCCACGCTCAAGCCCGGCGAGAAGCTGGACTACCTGCGCCGTCAGGTGCTGACCACGCGCGGGGTGCGTGGCGGCCGGTTCGTCGACGTCGCGATGGGCGGGCTGAACTACCAGATCGAGCACCACCTGTTCCCGAACATGCCGACGCCGCACCTGCGCCTGGCGCAGTCCATCGTCCGCCGGCACTGCGCCGAGATCGACGTGCCGTACTACGAGACGGGCCTGATCGAGTCGTACAGGGAGATGCTCAGGCACCTGCACGAGGTGGGCGCGCCCATCCGCGCCTGAGCCTCACGTGCCAGGGCGGGCCGGTCCTGGCGGACGGCCAGAGGTACGGCCCGCCTCGAGGCTCAGTCGCGCGAATCTCAGACGGCTCGGGCGGGGCCCGAGAGTTCGGCGACGTCCTCGGCTCCGTCGCCGAGGAGCTTGTCGGCCAGGTCCATCAGCGCGCGCCCCGCCGCCAGCTCGTCGCCGATCTCGGGGACGGGACGGTCGTCGGGGTTGCGGCGGGCGTAGCCGACGCTCTCGTGGCGCCGATTGGCCGGCGCGTACAGCACGGCGGTGGCCGAGGTGCGCTTGTCCTCGTCGTCCTCGGTGATGAGGATCTTGACGGTCCACTCCTTGGTATTCATGACGCCTCCCATGTCACGAACGTGACGATGCGGACATATAGCCAAGCATCCCCCCTGAAGGGCGACGAGCGCGAGGCCAACGGGCCACGAGGTTCACCACGAGCGTGATCGGGTAGCGGCGGTGTCATGCCAACGTATGGATTCCACGCCTCGCACGAGCAGATCTCGCCCCTGGCCCTCCTCGAAGCGGTCGCGGACGCCGAGGAGGCCGGGTTCGGCGCGGCCATGTCGTCGGACCACTTCTCGCCGTGGAGCTCCAGGCAGGGCGAGTCGGGGTTCGCCTGGTCCTGGCTCGGCGCCGCGCTCGAGCGCACGTCCTTGCCGTTCGGCGTCGTCAACGCGCCAGGTCAGCGCTACCACCCGGCGATCATCGCGCAGGCCGTCGCCACCCTCGCCGCCATGTATCCCGGCAGGTTCTGGGCCGCGCTCGGGAGCGGTGAGGCCTCCAACGAGCACATCACCGGCGACCCGTGGCCGCGCAAGAAGGTACGCAACGCGCGACTGCGCGAGTGCGTGGAGGTGATCAGGGCGCTGCTGGCAGGGGAGGAGGTCACCCACGACGGGCTCGTCACGGTGGACAGGGCCAGGCTGTGGACGCTCCCGGCCGAGCCGCCCGCGCTGGTCGGCGCGGCGGTGAGCGAGGAGACCGCGCGCTGGTGCGCCGAGTGGGCCGACGGGCTGATCACCGTGGGCGGGCCGCAGGCGGCGAACGTGGCGCGGGCCTACAGGGAGGCGGGCGGGCGCGGCCCGCTGCGGGTGCAGATCCATCTGAGCTGGGCTCCCACCGAGGAGGAGGCGCTCCGGGTGGCCCACGACCAGTGGCGCTCGAACGTCTTCCCTCCACCGGTCTGCTGGGACCTGGACAGCGTGGAGCTGTTCGACATCATCTCCAAGGACGTCGCGCCCGAGAAGGTGGCCGAGGTCGTGCACGTCTCCGCCGACGTGGGCCGCCACGCGGAGCTCCTGAATTCGTACGGCGAGCAGGGGTTCGACGAGATCTACCTGCACCACGTCGGCCAGGAGCAGCGCCCGTTCGTCGAGGCGTTCGCCGAGATCGTCAAGTGATCGGGGGAGGCGATCCCGGCAGGCCGAGGGTGCGGTGGATCATCTGGTGCATGTGAGCGCGGAACCGTCGCAGGGCACGCGGGTCGTCGGGGCCGCGCCGCCGCCCCGCCGCGTCGAACACCCCGCTGAGGACGAACCCGTGCACGCACCAGACCAGAGTGTTGATCGTGTAGTGCACGTCGGCGTCCTCCGCCTTCGTCGCCGGGATGATGTTCTCGATGGCGAACTCGGCCAGCGGCTGCACGTACTCCGCCTCGAGGTTGCTGACGTCGCGGGCGTCGGACAGCCACCGGTGCATCCACAGCGCGGGCACCTCGGGGTGATCGGCGGAGAAGTCGATGTAGGCATCGATGAACCGGTGTATCGCCCCCACCTTCTCCTCCGGCGGGGCGGCCTGCAGATCCTTGACCCTCGCCTCCACGACGGCCGCGTGAATCCTGTGGGCGCGCTCCATGACCGCGAGATAGAGATCGCGCTTGGCGCCGAACTGGGAGCTCACGGCCTTCGTGCTCAACCCCGCCGCCTCCGCGATCTGCCCGATCTCGGTCGCGTCGTAGCCGAGGGCGGCGAACAGCCTGATCGCGGCATGGAGGATGCGCTCCCGTTCACCCCCTTTTGCTGACGTCATACAGGTGACATTAGGATCCGGGATCTGCTCGGCAAATCACGTGATCGATAAATACCGGTCAAATAGCTCCCGTACCTGCTCACACCTGGACGAAAGCATTCATTCAGATCGTGATGCCGAGCTTGCCCATCGTCCCGTTGGTGAAGTCGGCGATGGCGCGCCCGCTCTCCTCCAGCGGGTAGACCCTGGCGACGGGAACGCGGAGCCGGCCCGCGACCACGTCCGCGGCGAGCCTGTCGAGCGTCGCCCTGCTCGGGTCGGCCATGACCGTGCTCGCCGTGATGCCGCCCGCGGCCGTGTCGGGGGCGTGGTGCATGGTGGAGACGAACCGGCCGCCCGGGGCGAGCAGCGCCGCCACCGCGTCACCGTCCCCCGCGAGGTGCAGCGCGGCGTCCACGCCGTCAGGGGCGAGCTCTCGCACCCGTACGGCCAGGTCGGCGGGGTCGACGGCGTGGTGGGCGCCGAGCCCGGTGACGAACGCGGTCTGCTCGCCGGGCGCGGCGGTGGCGATGACGGTGGCGCCGCGAGCGACGGCCAGCTGGATCGCGAACGCGCCGACGCCGCCGGTCGCGCCCGAGATGAGCACCGTCTCCCCGGCGAGCGGCGCGACCGCGTCGACCGCGTTGAGGGCGGCGGTGCCGGCCAGGCCGAGCGCCCCCGCCTGCGCGTGGTCGAGCCCGTCGGGGATGGGGGCGATGCCGTGGTCCGCGGTCACCGCCACGTACTCGGCGAAGCCGCCCTGCCCGAGTGTGGGCCGCAGCACGACACCGAACACCTCGTCGCCGACGGCCAGTCCCGTCACTCCCTCGCCCGTCGCGGCCACCCTGCCGGCGAAGTCCTTGCCGATCACCACGGGGAACTCGTACTCGTAGACGCCCTTGAGGTAGCCGCCCAGCGCGGCCAGGTCGAACCCGTTGACCGATGAGGCCACGACCTGGACGAGCACCTCGCCCGCGGCGGGCTCGGGCACGGGCAGCTCGATGCTCGTGGGGGTGGCGCCGAAATCGTGGAACGCTACCGCTCGCATATCCGATCCATCCTTACCTTCTGTGCGTTGGTTACTTCTTGTGCGTGCCAAGAGTCTGTTGCACAATGCCGGGATGACGGAAGACGGCACATTGCCCCGCCCAACGCACATCGATGTGCGCGACCTGCCCGAGACCTGCGAGCTGCGCGACGTTCTCGATCGGGTCGGCGACAAGTGGAGCGTGCTGGTCATGGCGCTGCTCGGCACCGGGCCGCGGCGCTACTCCGAGCTGCGGCGGGCCATCGAGGGGATCTCCCAGCGGATGCTCACCCTGACCCTGCGGAGCCTGGAGCGGGACGGGCTGGTGGCCCGTACCGTGACGCCGACCTCCCCGCCCAGGGTGGACTACGAGCTGACCCCGGCGGGCGCGACACTGTCGGTCGAGGTCAGCTCGCTCATGCGGTGGGCCGAGGAGCACCGCGCGTACGTGGCGAAGTCCCGGCTCGCCTTTGACGAGGCCGCCCACGCCTGAGCCGCTGGGATCATGTCGGCATGACACTGAGACTGAGCAGGCGGGAGATCTCGGACGCCGTCGGCGGCTCGGGCTGGCGCTTCGTGCTGGGAGCCGTGCGCACGTCGGTGCCCGTGACGTCACTGGCGCGGGCGGCCGAGGTCGCCGCCCGCGTGGCGGCCACGGCGGGCGGCGAAGGCGACGGAAGCCTGTGGATGGACGTGCGCGGGGACCGGGTGGTCCTCACGCTCCAGTCGCTCGCCACCGGCTGGGTGACGCCGCTGGAGATCGACCTCGCCCACCGGCTCTCCGCGGCGGTGAGCGAGCTGGGACTGCGCGCCGACCCCGAGATCGGTGATCAGGGGCCGCGGTCGGTGCAGATGGTCGAGATCGCGATCGACGCCCTCGACATCGCCGCCATCCGCCCGTTCTGGAAGGCGGTCATGGGCTACGCCCACGAAGCCGGCGCGTCCGGGCCCGAGGACGCCCTCGTCGACCCGGTGGGCCAGGGGGCCGCGATCTGGTTCCAGCAGATGGACGCGCCCCGGCCGCAGCGCAACAGGGTCCACTTCGACGTCTCGGTGCCGCACGACGAGGCGCCGCTCCGCATCGCGGCCGCGCTGGCGGCGGGCGGCATGCTGCTGTCCGACGCGGCGGCGCCCGCGTTCTGGGTCCTGGCCGACGCCGAGGGCAACGAGGCCTGCGTGACGACCTGGCAGGGGAGGGACTGACGGCGGCTCGTCGCGGAGGAACGCCTCCTCGGCTGGCGGGCGCCGCCTCATTCCGGACATAATCCCCGGGTGGACGGTCGGGGAGCTGCGCTGGCGCGCGTCATCGCGTGGAGTGTCGCGGCCGTGTCCGTGCTCGCCGTGGTGGTGGCGTTCCTGATCCAGGCACGGCTGCCCGGAGCATGGCGGCCGTCCGTCCCCTCCACTCCCGACCATGCGGCAGGGCTCGCGTTCCCTCTCGTCGGCGCCTTCGTGGTGTCGCGGCGGCCCCGGCTCATCGTGGGCTGGCTGATGTGCGCGGGCGGGTTCTTCGCCGGGGTCAGCGTCCTCGCCGGGATGCTGATGTTCCATGCGGCGGGCGCGGGATCGATGGACGCCGCGGGCGTGCTGCGCATCGCCTCGGGAACCACGTGGGCGTTCGGCGGCGGGATCCTCGCGGTGCTGGTGCCGCTGCTCGCGCCGGACGGCCGGCTGCCGTCGCCGCGATGGCGGGTGCACGTCGTGGTGAGCATGGCCGTGTTCGCCTCGCTCGCCTTCCTCCTCGCCGTCCGGCCCAAGCCCGCCCCCGGAGCGCTCCGTCGCCCCGCGGTCATCCCGAACCCGCTGAAGATCGAGGCACTCGCGCCGATCCACCTCCAGCTCTACGAGGCGGCCTACCTCGCCATGGAGGTGTGCGTCGTCGTGGCGCTGTTCGCGCTCGTGGCCCGCCTGCGCGGGGGAGACCCCGCGACGCGCCGCCAGATCGCGTGGCCGCTCGTCACCTTCGCCGTCTACATCGTCTTCCTGCTGCTCGGCGACGACTACTGGGCGCCCGCCGTCCTCTGGACCGCGCTGATCCCCGTCGCCGTCATGGTGTCCGTGCTGCGCTACCGGTTGTTCGGCATCGACACGGTCATCAGCCGGGCCTTCGTGGCCGCGGGCCTGATCACGGCGGTCAGCGGCGTCTACTTCGGCGTGGGAGCCGTGTCGAGCCTGCTGGTCGCCGAATACCACCAGGTCGCCGGGCTCGCCGCCGCGCTGTTCGCCGGCGCGTTCTTCCAGCCCATGCGCCGCTCCCTGCAGCGGGCGGTGGACCGGCTGATGTACGGCCCTGTCGGCGACCCCCGCCTCCTGGCCGAACGGCTCACGCAGGAGGTCAGGCGCGCCGATCCGGCCGAGGCGCTGGGCGTGGTGGTCGAGGTCGTGCGCGACGGCCTCGCGGTGGACGGCGTGGCCGTACGGGTGACCGGCGGCCTGTCGGTCGAGAGCGGTGACATCGGCGCCTCGCCCCGCGAGATCGCCCTGGTCTGGCACGGCGAGCCCGTCGGCCGCCTGCTCATCGGCCGCCCGGGGGCGCGCAGGTTCGCCGCCGCGCACGACGAGCGGGTCATCGCGACGCTGCTGCCGTACGTGGCCGACGTGGCGCACGCCACGCGCATGGCCGCCGATCTGCAACGCTCCAGGGAACGCATCCTGGCCGCCCGCGAGGAGGAACGCCGCAGGCTCCGCCGCGACCTGCACGACGGGCTCGGGCAGACGCTGGGCGCGATGGCCATGACGATCAACATCGCCCGCATCAGCATCAAGCGCGCTCCCGGCACCGCGGACGACCTGCTCAAGGACCTTCATTCCGGCATGGAGGCGGTCACGGGCGACATCCGCGAACTGGTCTACGGCCTGCGCCCGCCCGCGCTCGACGACCTCGGCCTGGCCGAGGCCGTACGACAGCTGGCGGAGGCGACCCTGTCCAGGGGTGACGAGGCGGGGACGGCTGTCGAGGTGGTCGTGGACGGCGAGCTCGGCGACCTGCCCGCCGCCGTCGAGGTGGCCGCGTACCGGATCGCGCAGGAGGCGGTGACGAACGTGCGGCGGCACGCGGGGGCGTCCATGGCCAGGATCGCCCTGGTCCGCGAGGCCGCGCTGTTCGTGGTCAGCGTCGAGGACGACGGCGTGGGCCTGCGCGCCGACGGCAGGGCGGGGGTCGGCACGTCGTCGATGCGCGAGCGCGCGGCGGAGCTCGGCGGCTCCTGCGTCGTCACCTCCCGCCCCGGCGGCGGCACCCTGGTGGAGGCCCGCCTCCCGACGGCGGCCCTCCTCGCCGAGCCGGGGCCCGTGGTGTCGGCTCGCGACTGACACGCCGAGGCCGCGTCCGTGGTGGTCAGCCCGCGACTGACGACAGCTCGGCGGCCAGCCACGGACGGATGACGGGAATGACCTGACCCGCCTGCATGGCCTGCATGTGGTCGAGCCCGTCGAGGACGCGCACCTCCCAGCCGAGCCCCTCGAGTTCCGCGCGCAGTGACAGGACGGGCCCGGCGATGTCCACCCGCGCGTCGTCCCACTCGGGCCCGTACACGATCGTGTCGGCCGAGCCGGCGAAGCACAGCCTGGGGCAGGTGATCCGGTCCTGGGCGGCACGGTCGTCGAAGCTCTGCAGCGCCTCGTAGAGCGTCACGAACTGGCGGGTCTGGTCGAGCGACATCGACACAGAGACGCTCGACCAGTCGCCGGGCTCTCCCTTGGCGGACGGCGCGTTCGGTGTCTCGCCCGCCATCCGGTGGGCGGCGTTGGTCACCTTGAGCATGTCCCCGTACGGCCCGGCGACGGGCGGGTAGCCGCCGATGGCGAGCGCCGTGAGGCGGTCGGTGCGGATGGCGAGCTGGATGCCGAGCACGGCCAGCCACGAGTACCCGTAGTAGGCGAAGCGGCAGGCGCCCGCCGCGTCGGCGATGGCGAGTATGTCCGCGGCGATGTTGTCGGGCGTGAGCGTGCCGGGCTTCGGCGCGCTCAGGACGTGCCCCTCGTAGTCGAAGGCGACGACTCGGAACGCGTCGCTCAGCCCGGTGATGATGGAGTGGCCGAGAGAGGGGTCGGCGCCCCACTTGCGCATCTCCTCGGCCTGGGGGCCCTCTTCGGCGGGCGTGGGGTTGAGCGGCAGCAGGACGGTCGGTCCTTCGCCGTGGACCTCCACCTCGATCGTGGATCCGTCGTGAAGGGTCGCGGATGGCATGGGCTCGTCCTCTCCGTCATCTCTATACGGCGTAAGCCGTTCTCTGCGAGAACAATACATTACGCCGTAAGGAGTTGTGTCCCCGATTACGGGGCGCCGAGGGTCTGGAGTCCGTTCGCGACCAGGTCGGCGGCGCGGCGGGTGGCTTCCCAGATCTCCTCGGGTGTGTCGCCGCGCTCCAGGCAGGCGGCCGAGGTGAGCTTGACGGCGCCCACCAGCGCGCCGACGGCGGTGGCGGCGGCGACGAGATCCAGCTCGCCCGGATAGGCCTCTCTGAGCGCCCGCACGAGCCGCCGCTGGGTGTCGAACAGCAGGTGCAGCTCCCGCGCCTGCAGGGCGGGGACCGTGGCGACCAGCCGGCTGCGCACAGGCGCGAGCCGCATCGCGAGTTCGGAGTCCGCCGAGCCGGAGAACAGGCCCTCCACGAGGAGGCGGCGCAGCAACTCGACGAGCGTCTCGTCGGGCCCGCGCCGGTCGATGAGCTCCAGGGCCCGTTCGAGCCTCGTGTGGTCGTCGAAGAAGACGACGTCCTCCTTGCCGGCGAAGTAGGCGAAGAACGTCCGTGGCGCGACCCCTGCCTCCTGCGCGATCTCGGCGAGGGTGGTCTCCTCGTAGCCCTTGTCCTCGAAGAGGCGGAGCGCCGCCTGGACGAGCGCGTGCCGGGTCCGGAGCTTCTTCCGCTCCCTGTGCCCAAGTTCCTCAACCATGCGGCCAGCGTACTGCATAGCTTGCATTTTCGCGATGGTTGCAATTTTACGATGACTGCGCTTTTAATGGGCGGAGAACGTCAACGGACAAGGAGCCGCCAATGTCGCGATCCACCCTGCCCACCGCACGCCAGAACCCCTTCGACCCGCCACAGGAGCTACGGCTCTGGCAGGCGGAGGGCCCGATCCGCCCCATGACCTACGCCGACGGACACCAGGGCTGGCTGGTGACGGGCTACGCCGCCACGCGGGCCGTCCTCGGAGACCCCCGGTTCAGCGTCCGCTCGGAGCTGGCGCACTCGCCGCTGGCCAAGCCCACGAGCCTGAGCGTGCCTCCCGGGTTCTTCCTCCGCATGGACCCGCCGGAGCACACCCGCTACCGCCGCCTGCTGACCGGCGAGTTCACCGTCCGGCGGATGAAGGCGCTCGAACCCAGGATCGAGGCCATCGTCGCCGACCAGCTCGCGCTGATGGAACGGCACGGCTCGCCGTCCGACCTGGTGGAGGACTTCGCCCTGCCGATCCCCTCGCTGGTGATCTGCGAGCTGCTCGGGGTGTCGTACCAGGACCGCGAGAAGTTCCAGCGGGACTCCGCCATGCTCCTCAACGTCGAGGCCGAGCCGAAGCGACGCGAGACGGCGTTCGCCGACCTCATGACGTTCCTGTCCGAGCTGGCCGTGCGCAAGCGCGCCGAGCCGGAGGACGACCTGCTCAGCGGCCTGGCCGCCCAGCGGGACCTGACCGAGCAGGAGCTGGCCGGGATCGCGTTCCTGCTGCTCATCGCCGGCCACGAGACCACGGCCAACATGCTCGCCCTCGGCACCTTCGCCCTGCTGTCCAACCCCGCGCGGCTGGCCGCCCTCCGCGACGCGGGCCCAGAGGCGGTGGCGGCCTCGGTCGAGGAGCTGTTGCGCTACCTGAGCGTCCTCTTCCATGTCGTACGGGTCGCCCTGGAAGACGTCGAGGTCGAGGGCCGGACGATCAAGGCGGGGGAGTCCGTGACCCTCTACCTGGCCCAGGCCAACCGCGACGCCGAACGCTTCGCCGCCCCCGAGGAGCTCGACCTGACCCACTCCGTGGCGGGGCACCTCGCCTTCGGCTACGGCATCCACCAGTGCCTGGGCCAGCAGCTGGCCAGGGTGGAGATGCGTATCGCCTACCCCGCGCTGCTGCGCCGCTTCCCCGGCCTGCGGCTCGCGGTGGGAAGCGAAGAGGTCCCGCTGCGCACCGACATGGCCATCTACGGCGTGCACGCGCTGCCGGTCGCCTGGTGAAGCGCGGGAAAGGGAAGTCCGTCATGCGAGTGACCGTCGACGTCGACAGGTGCAGCGCCTCGGGGCAGTGCGTGCTGTTCGCGCCCAACGTGTTCGACCAGCGCGAGGAGGACGGGATCGTGATCCTGCTCAACCCCACGCCCGCGCCCGAGGACCACGCCGCCGTGCGGCAGGCGGCCATCGCCTGTCCTACCGCGTGCATCCACGTGGAGGAGACGTGACGCCGGACGTGACGCGACCGCGCCGCGTCGCCGTCGTGGGGGCCGGAGCCGCCGGACTGGCCGCCGTCCAGGCCCTGCGCCTGGAGGGGTTCGACGGCGCGCTCACCCTCGTCGGCGACGAGGCAGGTCCACCGTACGATCGGCCTCCCTTGAGCAAGCAGCTGCTCAGCGGGGAGTGGCGGCCGGATCGGCTGGCTCTGCGGACCGCCGCCGAGATCGCCGCGCTGGATCTGGACCTGCGTCTCGGCGTCACCGGGACCCGCCTCGACCCGCGGGCGGGACGGCTCACGCTGTCCGACGGCACGTCCGTCCCGTACGACGGGCTGATCATCGCCACCGGGGTCCGCGCTCGGCGCATGCCGGGCACCGGCGGCCTGGCGGGGGTGCACGTGCTGCGGACCCTCGACGACGCGCTCGGGCTCCGTGACGCGCTGGTGCGGGGCAGCCGCCTCGTCATCGTCGGCGCGGGATTCCTGGGGGCCGAGGTGGCGGCCACCGCTCGACGTCACGGCGTCGAGGTGTGCCTGGTGGAGCCCGGGGCGGTCCCGATGGGGAGGGCCGTCGGGCGTCGCGTCGGCGAGGTGCTCGCCGACCTCCATCGCGGCCACGGGGTCAGGCTGCGCACCGGCGTCGCCGTGTCGCGCGTCCTTTCCACCGGCGGGCGCGCCACCGGGGTCGAGCTCCAGGACGGCTCCGTTCTCGCCGCCGACACCGTCCTGGTGGCCATCGGCTCGACGCCCGACACCGGCTGGCTGCGCGACAGCGGGCTGCACCTGCTCGACGGCGTCCTCTGCGACCAGTACTGCGCGGCCGCTCCGGGAGTCTTCGCGGCGGGGGACGTCGCCCGCTGGTCCCACCCGTCGTACGGCAGGCTCATGCGCGTCGAACACCGCACCAACGCCACCGAGCAGGGCATGGCCGCGGCCAGGAACCTGCTGGCGGGATCCGGCGCCACGCCGTTCGCGCCGACGCCGTACATCTGGTCCGACCAGTACGACAGGAAGATCCAGATCTTCGGAGACCCGTGCGGCGACCAGGCCCTGATCGTGGAAGGCGCGGTCGCGGAGGGCAGGTTCGTGGCGGTGTACCGGCAGGGCGACCGCGTCTCCGGTGTCCTGGCGATGAACATGCCAGGACCCCTGCGGCGCTGGCGGGCCGCGATCACCGGCGGGCCCGAACTGGGCGAAAACGCCCGCATGCTCGCGGGACGCCTCGCGGACGCGACGCCACTTTAGCCGATTTTCCGGGTTCGGTTACTAAAGTGACTGGTGTGTGTCAGGGGGATCAGCGACAACCTGGGCCTTACGGGCAGCCGCCCTACCAACAGGCCCCGTATCGGCAACCTCCGCCAGGGCCGCCCCGCAAAGGCAGAGGCCGGCTCGTGCCCGTCCTGGCGGGAGCCGTGCTCCTGGCGGTCGTGGCGGCAGGAGCCGTCGTCGTCCTGGTACGCCCATGGGACGGCGGAGCGGGCGCCCCGGCCGGCGGCGGCCCACGCGACGAGCGGACGACGCGAGCCTCCCCGAGCATGACGGCCGAACTGACCGGCGAGGAGGCGTGGGCGGTGGCCGCCGTCACCGACGACCGCGCGGGACACGCGGGATCGTTCGGCTCGTGGCTCGCCGGCGGCCTCCTCGTCCGCGCGGACGCCACCGGCGTGGTCGGCCTCGCCGCCGGAACCGGCGAGCCGCGCTGGAAGCTGCCGCCCCCCGACGGCGGGAAGTTCTGCGGCGTCGGCCAGGAGGCCAGGAACGGCACGGCGGTCCTCGCCTACGGCTCCCTCCGGCGGTCGGAGGTGGTGCAGGGCATGACGCACGTGGACTGCACGGCGATCACGCTGGTCGACCTCGCCACCGGCAAGCGGCTGTGGAGCGCCGACCTCAGAGACACCGACAACTACCGCTCGCTGCGCAGAGGCGGCCTGTCCCCGCCCAAGCGGGCCTCGCTCGCGATCGTGGGCCGGTCCGTCGTCGTGGCCTACGGCTTCAGCGCCGTCGGATACGGCCTGGCGGACGGCGCCAAGAGCTGGGAGATCAAGGACGCCCGCGGCAAGGGCGACGGCGGCTCCTGCGCCTTCACCGACGTGCTGGCCGCGCCCGACGCCGCCGTCATGCTCGCCACGTGTGACAAGGCCTACCCGGTGGCGGTGTTCGGCGTGAACGCCTCGACGGGCGCCAGGCGCTGGCGTACCGACCTGACCGCCGATCAGGTGGGCCACGATTCGGGCGTGGCCACCTGGCTGGTCTCCGCCAAGCCCATCGTGCTGGCCGCGGTCATGGGCGAGCCCCGCTACCTGGTCCTGGGCAAGGGCGGAAAGCGGGTCACCACGATCCCGCGGACCGGCGAGTACGGCACGCTCGACATGTCCGCCGTGGGTCTCAGCGGCACCGATCGCGGCCGGTTCAGGGCGCTCGTCGCGGGGCGGACCATGGTGACGCTCACGAAGGAGCGCAAGGTCAACGACTACCGCTCGAGCAACGCCGTCGTGGCGATCGACCTCACGAACGCCGAACTGCTGTGGAGCAGGAGCCTGGGCGAGGAGGCCACCGCGATCCCCGCCCTGATCGACCGCGAGACCGCCATCGTGATGCGCGGCGGAACCTACGAGGAGCCGCCCCAGCCGTACCGGCTGAAACTCGCCGACGGATCGGGCGGCGCCATGGGGCCCGCCTATTCACGCGACCTCATCGGGCTGGCCCACACCTCGCTGTTCAGGTTCGGCGGAAAACGGCTGTTCCTGGTCTCCGAGATCCACACCAAGCTGGCCGCCGTCGCCCTGAGCTGAGCGGCTCGGAAGCGACCGAGGACCGCCGTCGGCCCGGACGGCGAGCCGGACGTGGGTCCGCGGGCCGGGTACGCCGACGGTGGCAGGCGTTGACGTCACGCGGCCGGCAGGTCCATCACCAGCAGCGGCGTCGTGGTCGGAGCGGCCGAGCCGCCCGCCGGCTCCACGGTCAGCCCGACCGACGTGGCCCCCGACACCGGTACGGCCACCGTAGGCGCCGTGTAGCCGCTGTCATCCGGCCGCAGCAGCCCGGCAGGATGCGCCTGCCCCGGCGAGAGCTGCCAGAGCTGGTAGGTCTTGTCGTCGGGCAGCGGAGCCAGCCCCGAGGCGATGAACACCATCCGCCCCGCCGAGCGGGACAGCACCACGGTGCCCTCCACGCCCTGCCCCTCCTTGAGGCTGGCCCGGCGCGCGTCAGGGGCCGCCAGCACCGCCTCCACCTGCCTGTTGGCCGTGCGCAGGTCATCCAGCTCGGTCCTGGCCTGATAGGCGAGCGCGCCCAGCGCGACCGCCGCGGCCACGCCCGCGGCGGCGACCACCTTGGCGGCCCGCGCACCCACCCGCCCGCGGGTGAACCCGCGGTGCGATCCCTGCCGCGCCACGACCGGAGGCAGCTGCCTCACCTGACCGATCTCGGCCATCACCCGGCTCTTCAGCTGGGGCGGCGGCGTCGCGGCCATCGCCTGGCCGAGGAGGGCGGCGGTCTCGGCCAGCCCCCCGACCTCCTGCGCGCAGTCGCCGCACCCGTCCAGGTGCGCCTCGAAGCGCCTGCGCTCCAGCTCGTCGTCGATGGCGTCCAGCGCGTATGCGCCCGCCAGCATGTGCACGTCCTGCCCGCCGTTCATCGCTCCACTCCCAGGCAATCGCGCAGCCGGATGAGGCCATCGCGCATGCGGGCCTTGACGGTCCCGAGGGGAACCTTGAGCAGCTCGGCGACCTCACGGTAGGAGTACCCGCCGAAGTAGGCGAAGGTCACCGACTCCCGTTGCAGCTCGGTCAGTCCCGTCAGGCACCTGCGCAGCCGCTCCCGCTCCAGGCTGTTCTCCACGGACTCGGCCACCTCGTCGAAGGGCCTGCGCACGTCCATGCGCGCGACCCTGTCCTCTCGCTCGGTGACCGCGCTGGCCGAGCGCACCCTGTCGATGGCGCGGCGATGGGCGATCGTCATGATCCAGGCCATCGCCGAACCCCGTCCCGGCTCGTAGCGGGCGGCGTTGCGCCACACCTCCACCAGCACCTCCTGGGCGACCTCCTCGCTCTGCGCGCGATCACGCAGGACGCGCACCACCATGCCGAAGACCCGTGCCGCCACCTGCTCGTACACCTGCTCGAACGAGGCGCGGTCGCCGCGGGCCACCCGGCCCAGCAGCTCCTCCAGCCCGGGACTTCGGCCGTCGCCCGACCGGTCCCGCGTCGACCCCGGCTCCGCTCGCATGTGCCCTCCCGTCACCATCCGCATACTGGTCATTCGCGGCCACTCGGCTTCCGGACGGGTGCGACGCGTGATTCGTGGCCCGCGTGCATCACGCTCCAGCGCGCGCTGCCGGCTGTCAACGTCCGGCTCACGGCCGCGCGCGATCGTCACGACAGGAACAGGTCGCCGAGGCTTCTCAGGGTGAGGCCGAGACCGAGCAGGACCACCAGGAGCGCGGTCGCCCCTGGGGCGAGGGCCGACAGCCGGGCGGGCAGGGCCCGGCCCGCGTGCGCGAGACGGTCGAGGCGGGCGGCCAGCGTGACCAGCAGGAGGCCGGTGGCGGTGAGCGTGGCCGCCATGCCGAGGCCGTAGGCGAGGACGAGGGCGACGCCGAACCACGTGCGGCCCAGCGCGATCGCGCCCAGCAGCACGACCAGCGCGGACGGGCTGGGGATCAGGCCTCCCGCGACGCCGAGACCGATCAGGCCGCGACGGCCGGGGGCCGACGGTACGGGGACGGGGGCCTGTTCCCGCCGCTCCTCCAGGAGAGTCGCCGTCGCGGACACCTCGCCGTGTCCATGCCCGTGCCCGTGTCCATGCCCGTGTCCATGCCCGTGCCCGTGCCCGTGCCCGTGCCCATGCCCGTGCCCATGCCCGTGCCCATGCCCGTGGCCATGCCCGTGGCCGTGGAAGGCAGTGGCGGCGGTGCCCGTGCCGATCGACTTCCAGGCGGAGCGGGCCAGCCCCGCCCCGATGGCGGTGATCAGCAGGCCGCCCGCCGTACCCAGCCAGGCCAGCACCGCCTCCCCCGCGAGGCTGGAGAAGAGGGTCAGCAGCAACCCCACCGCCAGCACCCCGGCCGTGTGGGTCACGGTCACCGTCGCGCCGACGAGCAGCGCATCCCTCGGACGGCCCCTCCGCCCCGCCAGGTAGGCGGCCATGATGGTCTTGCCGTGCCCGGGGATCAGCGCGTGCCCAGCCCCGAGGACGGCGGCCAGCAGCACCGCGAGGACGCCCAGCGGAAGCGTGAGCGACTCGGCGCCGACCAGCTCGGTGAAGGTGCGGTCGAGCGTCGCGAGCGCGTCGCCGATCAGGCCTCCGGCGGGAACGACGCCTGGCAGGACGGGCGCGGAGGGACCCGAGCCCGCTCCCGCGCCCCGGACGACGGACAGCTCGGCCGCGCGCTGGTCGAGCGGGCTGGACAACAGGTCGTCGGGATAGCGGCGAAGCTCCTGGCTGACACTGGTGGCGGGCACCGTCGAGCCGGCCAGCCGGACGCCCTCGGCCACGGCGGTGATCTCCCGCCAGCCGATGCGGTCGGCAAGGAAGCCGTCGCTGAACCCGACGGTCCCCGGCCCGCCGTCCGCTCTCAGCCGGCAGGTGAGGCGGCTGGTCCACAGCCCTCCCTGGCCGGGAGCGTAACCGTGGCCCGCCTCGGTGACCTGCCACGGCCTGGCCGCGCCGTTCACGGTGAGCCGCTGGGCCGAGGCCAGCGCGGCGCACTCCGCCGTGGCGTGCGCCGCGTGCTCGGCGTCCGAGACGGTGCCGTCCCCGTCGGCGTCGACCGACGGCTTGGCCTGCAGCGTCGGCAGCTCGGCGCTGTCCACGATCGCGAGGTTCTCGATCCTGTCGGGCAGGACCTTCAATCCGTCGTAGTGGTTGACGGTGAAGTTGCCCAGCGGGTGGGCGAGCGTGGCGGCGGCGGCCGGCGGCGCGACCGTCGCGGTCAGCGCGGCCGCCGTCGCCAGTGCGGCGCACAGGCCGGCCGCGCGGCCGTACCGCTTCATCGGAACTCCTGAAGCGTGGAGACCCCGGGCTTCCGCCCTGGGGAGGAAACGCGGCACGGTGCTACACCTTCCTTTCGAACAAACATGCGATACCTAGCTGATCGTTCGGTAGAATGCGAGACGTGGCGCGCGCGGATCGCCGATCGGCGCCGTGATTTCCTGCACAAAGTGACTACTCGACTCGTCCGTGACTTGACGAACATAGGGGCATCCAAACGGTCGTGATCGAGGACCTCGCCGTGCGCAACATGGTCAAGAACCATCGCCTGGCGCGCGCCATCTCGGATGCGAGCTGGCGCGAGCTGCGCGGCATGCTGGAGTACAAAGCAGCGTGGTACGGGCGGGAACTCGTGGTCGTGGACCGGTGGTTTCCCTCCTCCAAGCTGTGCTCGGCGTGCGGAGCCCTGCAAGAGACGATGCCGCTGAACGTCCGGAGCTGGGAATGCGTGTGCGGCGCGTCCCCTGACCGGGATGTGAACGCGGCCAAGAACATCCTCGCGGCCGGGCTGGCCGAGAGGTGAAACGCCTGTGGAGCCGGCGTGAGACCCAAGCGGCGCAAGCTGGGCGGGCGGCCGGCGGTGAAGCAGGAAACCCGACCCGCGAGGGTTGGAGTCCCCCGGCTTCAGCCGTGGGAAGGAGGTCAAGAGAACCTCGCAAGGGCGGGAAGGGCGGGCACGAACGTGGGGTTGGCCGCCTCGGCGCGGGCGGTGGTGCGGGCGGCCGCGGCCGTGTCGCCGAGCGCGTGCTCGATGGCGGCGCGGTGCCGGAGCACGAGCGCGTTGCGCCAGCCGGTCGAGGTGGCCTTGACGGCGTACGGCAGGGCCTCGCGGTCGCGTCCGGCGCGGTGGAGCGCCCAGGCCAGGGCGTCGGCGGCCGACAGGTTGGGGTGGCGGGCGTACTCGGCGCGGGCGTGGCCCACGGCCTTGGCGGGGGAGCCGTGGTCGGCCTCGAACTCGGCCCAGGTCAGGTCGTCCTTCACGGCCGCGGCGTCCATGAGCTCGCGCTGGGCCCGCAGCAGCTTCCACTGCGGTGCGGGGTCGCGGCCCGCCGCGGCGAGGGCCTCGCCGTACTCGATGATGTACTGCGGCAGCGGCAGGCGGGCGACCAGCGTGGCGTAGTCGTCCAGCGCCTGCGGGAGCCGTCCCGACAGCGCGGCCGCCCTGGCCCCTCCCGCGAGGGCGGGGGTGAAGCCGGGCGCGCTGTCCAGGGCCAGCCGGTACTGCTCGGCGGCGGCGGGCAGATCACCCGCGTGCAGCGACAGCTCGCCGAGCGAGAAGCGGGCGTAGGCGACGTCCTCGGGGGCGTAGGCGTCGCGGAGCGCGTAGCCGAGGAGCTTGCGGGCCTGGGCGAGGTCGCCGCGCAGTTCGGCGGCGTAGGAGGCGCGCGTGTAGGAGGAGATGCCCGGACGCAGGGCCATCATTCGGTCGGCGGCCTTCGCGGCGTCGCCGTAGCGGCCGAGCTGGGTGTAGGCGTCGGAGAGCACCCCGTAGGCGGTCGAGCCGTACGGGTTGGCGGCGATCGCCTGGTCGGCCACCCGTACGGCCCGCGCGAAGTCGTGCCGTCCCGCGGCCAGCGCCGCGCTTCCCGTCAGGGTGGCGGCGTCGCCGGGGGCCAGCGCGGAGGCGCGGTCCAGGGCCTGCTGGGCCCGCGCGTAGAGGGACGGGTCGGAGGTGATCCTGGCCTCCTGGACGTAGGCGGCGCCGAGCTGGGCCCACGCGTGGTGGTCGAGCGGCAGCCGTCGCAGCCTGGCGTTCAGCGCGTCGACGACCGCGCGCACGGACGTGGTGGACACGGCCGTCTCGACCCGCGCGGCAGGGGCGGGCGCCGACGCGGCGGGCGGAGCGGACGAGGGGAGCAGGGCCGCGGCGGCGGTCAGGGCGACGGCCAGAACCAGGCCGCCCGCGGCGAGCGCCACCCCGCGTCGTGATGGCATCACGATGACCTCCAGTGAAAGGTGAGGGGAGCGGGGCCGGGGTGCCCGGCCCCGCGTGGGGCTCAGCGCGCCGCGCCGGCGTTGACCGAGGTGTTCCCCGGGAGCGCGACATAGGGGAAGGACCCGCCGAACGCCTTGTCGTTGGCGTCCACCTTGTCGCCGGCGGCCAGGGCGTCGACGAGCTTGCCGGTCTGGGCGGCGCCGGCCATCGCCTGGAGCGCGATGTCCACGACGTCGTCGGAGAGACGGCGGCCGTTCGGGAAGCCCTGCAGGTCACCGGCGAGCACGCCCAGCCTGTTGGGGGAGGCGGTCGGCGGGATGGACATGTTCAGCCGCAGCATCTCGGAGGGACGCAGCTTGCCTGCGTCCTTGTTGAGGATCTGCGAGTTGAGATCGGCCTTGATCGGACCGTTGTCCTTGGCGACGCCGGTCAGGAAGATCTCGACCAGGTCGTTGCGCGGGGTCTTGGGAGCCTTCAGGCCGTAGATCTTCTCCAGCAGCCGCGGGACCTCGGGACTGGTGACCCGCTTGACGACGGCGGGCAGGCCCGCGTCCTTGTCCGGGCTCACCGAGTTGAAGGCGTCCTTGAGCCCGGCGGGCAGGACGACCTCGTTGACCAGCGGCTGTCCCAGGCGGGAGACCTGCTTGAAGCCCTGCGGGCTCCACTTGTCCACGCTCGACCACACGCCGATGACGGGGTTGCGCCTGGCGTCTCCCTTGAGAGCCACGGCGTCCTTGGGCACCTGCAGGGCCAGCGTCTGCACGCCGTACCCCTTGAGAGTGTCCTGGCCGACCTCGGACAGGTTCCCGCCATAGAGCAGGTCGAAGACACGCAGGTCGAGGAAGAAGGGGTCCTCGGACTGGCCCGCGAACGACCTGCCGCCTCCTCGCACGGAGGCGATCGACTGGGCGCGCAGCGTGGCGTAGGACGGCATGGAGGCGGCCCCGGTGTTGCTGGGCGCGACGACGCCGTTCCTGACCAGCGTGGTGACCCCGTGCGGGGTGATGCGCTGGAGGGTGTAGCGCTGCCTGAACAGCAGGTTCGGGTCGTCGATGGAGGTGACGGGGCCGTTGTTGTAGAGGAACGTCGAGTTGCCGCGCCGGTCCTCGTCGCGGAACGTCCACTGGTAGGTGACGTCGGGCAGGGCGTCGCCGTTGCTGTCGATCTTGATGTTGTAGCGGGACTGCGTGTCGAAGGTGAAGAAGTTGGGCCCGCCGCCCGGTTCCTCGAACGGGAGGAAGTTCGCGAGCAGGGTGACCGTGTCGGTCTTGTCGGGGCTGACGAACGCGTAGACGTCGGTGTTGTCGTTGCGCGGGTCGCCGGCGATCAGCGGCGCCTCGCGATGCGAGGACGCGGTGCCGGTCGTGGGGTGCAGCAGGGCCAGGGACGAGGCCGTCAGTGCCGCCGCGGCGGCCAGCCCGATCAGGGCACGCCGGTTGGTCCGGAGCTTCATGTCAGTGTGATCCTTTGGATGCTGGTGCCTACTGGTCGAGAGGCCCGGCCGGAGTCCTCGACGCTTGATTCGGCGCCGGCGGGTCCGCGGATGGCTGGGATCCGGAGAAGTTTTCGCGCGCGGCTCGTCCGGACCGCGTGCCGTTAGGATTCGGCAGGCGCGACGCTGTGAAGGAGGCAACATGAGCGAGGCTGTGACGTGGGCGCGGAGCTGACCGGGCAGGTCGCGATCGTCACCGGCGGCACCTCAGGACTGGGTCACGCCATCGCGCTGGCCCTCGCCGAAGCAGGCTCGGCCGTCGCGGTCGTCGGCCGCTCACAGGACACCAGCGAGCGGGCCGCCGCCCTGATCGCGGCCGCCACCGGCCGGCAGGCACTCGGGCTGGCCTGCGACGTCAGCGACGAGCACGCCGTACACCGGGTCGTCGACGAGGTCGCCGACCGGTTCGGACGCCTGGACATCCTGGTGACCAGCGCGGGCGTCCAGGCCAGGGGAGAGCTCGGCGACCTGGACGCGGCCACCCTGCGCCGCTGCCTGGAGGTCAACGTCGTCGGGACCTTCGTGGCCTGCCAGGCGGCCGTCCCGCACATGCGCGCCGCGGGATACGGCCGCATCGTCACCCTGGCCAGCGCCCTCGGCCTCGTCGGCGCCGCGGGCAGGGCCGGCTACGCCGCCAGCAAGGGCGCGGTGGTCCAGCTCACCCGGAGCCTGGCGGTCGAGCTGGCCGGCACCGGCATCTGCGTCAACGCCCTGGCCCCCGGGCCGTTCCGCACCCCGCTCAACGAGAACGTCGACGACGACCCGCGGGTACGCGACTTCCTCGACCACCAGGTCCCCGCCGGCCGCTGGGCGGAGACCGGCGAACTGACAGCCGCCGCCCTCCTGCTGGCCGGCCCCGCCGCCTCCTATATCACCGGCGCGATCCTTCCCGTCGACGGCGGCTGGACCGCCCACTGACGACACACGCCGGTCGGGAGAGCTCCTGGTCGCCCAGCAGCGCTCCCACCCGGCCCAGTAGCGCGGGTCCAGTGCCGCCCGGCCAGACGCGGCCACACCCATACGGTGGCGACCAGCGCGCGCCGAGCGCCAGCACGGCCACGAGGAGCTGGAGCGGAACCGACGTGATTCCCATACCTCAAGGGTTACTCGCCATAGGTAAGGGGGGAGTTAACGCGCGGATTACCGTTCGCGGCGTTGAACTTCTCTGTGAGGCAGATCTCGCGCCCCTGGGTGCCGGCCGTCGCGGGCTACGCGTCGCTGACGATCGGGCTCCTCGACATCTTCAGGGCGGTGGCCCCCGGTTTCGGCCGCAGCAAAGTGGTGGCGTGGTCCGACGTGCTGCCCGGGATCGTGACCACGGTCGCACGCGCGTCCTCGCTGGTGGTGGGCATCCTGCTGGTGATGATCGCGCACGGCCTGCGCCGCAGGAAGGCGCGGGCCTGGCGGGCGGTCGTGATCCTGCTGCCGGTGAGCGCGACCGTGGCGTTCATCCACCTGCGCCATCCCGCCACCGCGGTCATCAGCCTGGTCATCCTGGCCGCTCTCCTGGTGAACCGGCGGGAGTTCTACGCGCTGTCCGATCCGCGCAGCCGGTGGCGGGCGCTGTGGAACCTGCTCGCGCTCGGCACGTTCTCCCTCGGCCTCGGATACCTGATCGTGAGCCTGCGCCCGCGGGTCATCGTGGGCGACCCGGGCGTGCTCGATCGGCTCGAGGAGGTGGCTCTCGGCCTGGTCGGCATCGAGGGCCCGGTGACGTTCACCATGGAGAGGGTGGGCGACCTGGTCTACTTCTCGCTGCTCGCGCTCGGCACCGTGACCGCTGTCACCACGGTCTATCTGTTGCTGCGCCCCGAGCGGCCGGCCGCCCGGCTGACGGACGAGGACGAGAGACGCCTGCGCCTGCTGCTCGACAGGCACGGTGAGCGCGACTCGCTCGGCTACTTCGCGCTGCGGCGGGACAAGAGCGTGCTCTTCTCGCCGTCCGGCAAGGCCGCGATCGCCTACCGGGTGGTCTCCGGCGTCATGCTGGCCAGCGGCGACCCGATCGGCGACATCGAGGCGTGGCCCGCGGCGATCAAGGTGTTCATGGCGGAGGCCAGGCGGCACGCCTGGGTGCCCGCCGTGATCGGCTGCGGCGAGACGGGCGGCGAGGTGTGGACCCGCGAGGCCGGGCTGTCCGCGTTGGAGATAGGCGACGAGGCGGTGGTCGAGGTCGCCGACTTCACGTTGGAGGGGCGGGCGATGCGCAACGTCCGCCAGATGGCCAACAGGACCGAGCGGGCCGGCTACACCTGCCTGGTACGCCGGGTGGCCGACCTGCCGGAGGAGGAGAAGGAGCGGATCAGGTCGGCGTCGGCCACCTGGCGGGGCGCCGAGACGGAACGCGGCTTCTCCATGGCCCTGGGCCGCTTCGGCGATCCGGCCGACCCCGACTGCGTGGTGGTCACCGCGCACCGGCAGGGCCAGATCAGGGCCGTGCTGCACTACGTGCCGTGGGGCCCGCACGGCATCTCCCTCGACCTCATGCGCCGCGACCGCGACGCCGACCCCGGGCTGAACGAGCTGCTGATCGTCAAGACGCTGCAGGCCGCCCCCGGCATGGGCATCACCCAGGTGTCGCTGAACTTCGCGATGTTCCGCGCGGCGCTGGCCCGCGGCGAGCGGCTGGGCGCGGGCCCGGTGCTGCGGGCGTGGCGGGGGCTGCTGGTGTTCCTGTCGCACTGGTTCCAGATCGAGTCGCTGTACCGGTTCAACGCCAAGTTCCGGCCGATCTGGGAGCCGCGGTTCGTCGTCTACCCGACGGCCCGCGACCTGCCCAGGATCGGCGTGTCGGCGCTGCAGGCCGAGGCGTTCATCAAAACCCCTGAAGCGTGGAGACCCCAGGATTCATCCGTGGGGAGGAAACGCGGCACGCGTGTCACAGGACTTTTATCGAACACACACCCGAAATCTGTCGAACTATCGCTAGAATGTGCGATGTGGCGCAGGCTGTGAAGCGGGCGTTCAAGTACCGCTTCCACCCGACCCCCGAGCAAGCCGAAGAGCTTGCCCGGACGTTCGGTTGCGTTCGCCTCGTCTACAACAAGGCGTTGGAGGAGCGCACCCGCGCTTACAGGCTGGAGGGCCGCCGGGTCTCCTACGTGCAGTCGTCGGCGGCGCTGAACCGGTGGTTTCCCTCCTCCAAGCTGTGTTCCGCCTGCGGGACCCTGCAAGACACGATGCCGTTGAACGTCCGGGAGTGGGTGTGCGCCTGCGGCGCATCCCATGATCGGGACGTGAACGCGGCCAGGAACATCCTCGCGGCCGGGCCGGCCGAGAGGTGAAACGCCTGTGGAGCTGATGTAAGACCTCAAGGGGAGACCTCCTCGGCGGGCGATCGGCGGTGAAGCAGGAAGCCCGACCCGCGAGGGTTGGAATCCCCGGTCTTCAGCCGTGGGGAGGAAGTCAACACGTTCGGCCTTCCGCTGCGCGGGCGCCTCGGCCGCGACGGCCGCCTGTCGTGGCTGTCTCGCCGGTGGCGCCGCAAGCCCGCCGAGCTGCCGCACTGAGGGACCGGCGACGGGTTCCTGCGCGGCTGGGTCAGGCCGACTGGGCAGCATGTCCGGCAATGAGGGTTTTTAACCTCGAACGCGCGGAACACGCGGCCCGCCTCGTCCGCGTCACCTACGAGGAGACGCCCGCGATCACCCGGTGAACGCCGACGCGCCTGACGTGCGGATCGAGACCATCGAGGTGCAGGACACGGTGGTCAACCCGATGGGCGTCAAGGGAGTGGGGGAGATCGGCATGGTCGGCTCGGGCGCCGCCGTCGCCAACGCGATCTTCCACGCCACCGGCCGCCGCCTGCACAAGATCCCGATCACGATCGAGGACCTGCTCTGACCCAAGGGTCGGGTGGACGGCCCTGACACGCCCGAAAGGGGCCGGGCGGACACGCGTGCCCGCTCGGCCCCCCGGGGTTCATCGCGACGGGTTCCCACTCGGCGGCGGCCGGTCCTGGATTCCTCCGGCGACGGCCGCCGCCCTGCCGGTGCTCTTGCGGCCTCGGCAGCGGGACTGATCATCAAGGGCAAGGCGGGGGCTGCTCGGAGGATCAGCCCCCGCCGCCGCACAGCAGGCGGCTACCTTGTCCTCGGTCTCGGATCAGGCCCTGGCCGCGTCCTGGGCGAGCGCGGCGTCGAGCCTCCGCTTGAGCTCGATCTCGAACTGGTTGCGCAGCTCGGCCTCGAGCCGGTTGCGGAGGTCCTGCTCAACCTTGTTCTTGACCTCGGCCTCGTTCTGGTTCCTGCTCTCGGCGTCCGCCCGGTTGCGGGCGTCGGCCTCCGCGCGCTGCCTGGCGTCCGCCTCCGCCTGTGCACGGTTGCGCGCCTCGGCGTCCGCCTCCGCCTGCGCGCGGTTGCGGGCGTCGGCGTCCGCGTCGGCGTCCGCGCGGTTGCGGGCGTCGGCGTCGGCACGCTGCCTCGCGTCGGCGTCCGACTCCGCGCGGTTGCGGGCGTCGGCGTCGGCACGCTGCCTCGCGTCGGCGTCCGACTCCGCGCGGTTGCGGGCGTCGGCGTCAGCGCGCTGCCTCGCGTCCGCGTCCGCCTCGGCCCGCTGCCTGGCCTCTGCCTCGGCCCGCTGCCTGGCCTCTGCCTCGGCCCGCTGCCTGGCCTCGGCCTCGGCCCGCTGCCTGGCGGTGGCGTCGGCGATGGCGTCCGCGTCGGACGAGGTGTTCAGGTGGAAGTTGACGTTCTGGTGCAGGTTCTGCGACTGGGTCTGCATCTGCTTCTGCAGCTGCCTCTGGAACTGACGCTGCCTCTGGAACTGCTTGTGGAACTGGGCGAGCAGGGTCCGGCCCCAGCGCCCGCCCCCGCAGCCGCCGCCCCCGCAGCCGCCGTGCCAGCCGGCGCTGGAGGCGGTGCTGGCGCTGGCCGCGGTGGCGGCGGTCGCGGCGCCGAGGCCCACAGTGCCGGCGCTCAGAACGCAGCAGACGGCGGCCGCTGTGACGACACCCTTGAGCTTATACATTGCGTGATTCCCCCTGAAAAGACTTGTTTTGCCCCAGCATGGCTATTCGCCAAATCGCTGGAAAACGCCCCATGTAACCCTGAAGGATTATCTTGCGCGCAACGTAGATATCCCGTCGATCGGCGGATAAACGGACATTACCCGCTTCTTTGTGCAACCAGCTTCCTGCTTGACTAAGCCGGATTTTCCGGCGCGTTCCCCGGGGCGGGGTGCTGCGGCGCTCTCCGCTGCCCGCGCGGGGGTGCCGCCACTTCAAGCACCCACTCTCGGCTGCGAGCCATCCGTGAGAAGCGCTTAGCCATCTCTTTTCCCGTTCCTCCTCGCGGACTTGAAGCAAGGGGCTGCGTGAGAGAGTGTGCACGCATCACGCAAAAGGGACAATTGCCCATTTAGCAATATCCGTCGGTGCGGTTATTCTGAATGGGGCGAAGAGGTCTTTTATCACACTCTTTGGGGCGGAAACGGGAATGTCGACGCGCAGGCGTGCGCGTCGACATCCGGATCACGTGGCAGGTGCGCGGCTCGTCTAGCGGTAGACCCTCGGGTCGGCGTGGAGGGCGCGTGCCAGGCGGATGGTGATGAACTCGTTGTTGTCCGGGCTGCCCGCCGTACGGCCCGAGGAGAAGGGGAAGTTGTTGTCGTTGAGGACGCCAAGCGTACGGTCGTCCAGGATGATCACGTCCTCGATCGTCTGGAACGGGAACCTGAACGTCCCCTCGGGCGAGACGAGATCGAGCAGGTCGGCGACCAGCGTCTTGTCGAGCGCGCCGTCGCCGTCCCTGTCCCGCGTGTCGGCCAGGTAGATGCGCTTGACCTTGGCCGCGTCGCCCTGCAGGTTGTCCCGCTCGATGATCAGGAACCGGTGGTCGTCGACCGCGATCGCGTCGCCGATGGCGTGGGAAGGGTCGTCGAGGCGGTAGGTCCACCGGCGGTCGGTGTAGGCGCGCTTGCGCAGGTCGAATTCGTGCATCCGCAACGTGCCGTCCGGGTCGCCGGTGACGGTGCCCTCCAGGAGGGGATAGACGCGGCGGCCGTCCACAGACCTGGCCATCCCCTCGAAGCCCTTGCTGCTGCGCAGGTTCGGCTGGGCGCCGTTCAGGTTCGGGTTCTCGGGCGCCCTGACGCCCGGCAGCTCGATCGGAGCGTCGATGAGCTCGCCCCGCCTGTTGACGTGCAGCAGGAACGGGCCGAACTCGTCGCCGATCCAGTACGTGCCGTCCAGGGAGCGCACGATCGACTCGACGTCGAAGTCGGCGCCGGTGAGCATGCGGTCCGCCCTGGTGAGCGGGAACGGCACGAGGCCGCGCGGGTCGGACAGGTTGAAGCCGCCGAGCACGTGCACGCTCTTCGCCCGGAAGTCCGGCCTGATCCGGTGCACGCGCAGCAGGAAGTCGGCACTGTTGGCCTTGGCGCCGAAGCCGTTGTCCGACAGCACGTCGTAGCTGCCGTCGCCGTGGCGGGCGATGCCGCTGAACCCCTGCACAGGCTGCCCGGAGAAGGGCGGGGTCAGGCCGTTGATCGGGGCCGTGCCCAGCTGTGCGCCGGACGCCTCGCTGCCGGGGACGAAGGTCTGGGCGGCCAGCGACGCGAAACCGGTCAGCGTCGCCCGGCCGTACTCCGGGCGACCGGGCTCGGCATTGGCGGCGGGAGCGGCGGCCCCGAGGGCCAGCGCGCCCGCGCACATCATCATCGCGATACGTCTCATGGCGGGCACCTTAGGGATGTCACATGACCGGATGCCGAACGGCGGGCGACGTCCGGACACCAACGGCGGCTTCGCCAAAGCCTGTCGCGTAACGGCGGCCGGTGGACCGGCACCCCGATGAAATCGACTTGCCGGGCTGTGTACGCTCCGGGAAAGCGATCTTCCCAATCTCCCCACGGGGGAACCCGCGGTGGAATTCGCGATCCTCGGAACAGTCCGCATCACCAGCCCGGAGGGACGCGTTCAACTCAGCGGGAAACAGCGCGCCGTACTCAGCGCCTTCCTGCTCCATCCGAACACGACGATCTCCAGGGAACGGCTGATCGTGGCACTGTGGGACAGCCCGCCGCGCTCGGCTTCCGCCAACATCGTCACCTACGTCCACCAGCTGCGCCGTGCCCTGATCGGCACGGCGCTGCGGGTGCGCACGGAGGGTTCGGGCTACAGCTGCGACCTGCCGCCCGACCGTCGCGGGGCACGCGGAGTCGGTGCCCAACCGGGATCAACGATGGGAGTCGCTCATACAAGGTCACTACAAGGGTGATACATCCACTCGTTCCAGCGCCTGCCGTACCACGAGGTCGTCACGCCCGTGCGGGGCGGTGACCCAGCGCGTCATGGCGTCGGCGTCGCCGGAGGACAGCACCTTCCCGCGCAGCCGTTGGTGCAGCCGGTCACGCAGCGCCTCGACGCCTTCCGCGCGCGAGGACGGCAATAGCGGGCCCCGGTAGCGGTCGAGCAGGTCGCCGACGCCGGCGGTGGCCAGCTCGACGTCCAGGGAGAGGAAGTCCGCCACCGTCTGCCCGAGCAGCCGGTACGGATCGGAGCCCAGGCGGTAGCCGAGGACGCGGCGCAGCCGGGTCATCTCCGCGCGAACGGTGACCGTCTTGCCGCCCTGCCCATACGTCAGGCGGGCGAGCGCGTCGGCGGTCAACCCGGCCGGATGGGCCGCCAGCAGCACGACGAGCTCGCTGTGCCGGGCGCTGAGCTCGTGGGCCGCGCCGTCCAGGCGGATCCACGCGCGGTCACGGCCGAGGGCGTGCAGCAGCAGGGCCTCGCTCGTGCTGTCGACGCCGTCGGTGCAGTGCACGGCGAAGGGCCCGGACGGCGACAGCCGTTCGAACACCACCCGCCGGCCGTCGGGGAGCGTAGCGGGACCCTCGTGGGGAGGCCGCGGCCAGCGCCGCGGAAGCCAGCCGCCCGGCGACGCGTGCAGCACGCGGCCGTCGGCGCCCACCAGCGCGCTGTGAATCCCCTTGTGGCGCATGACATGTTCCAGGTAGCGCATGCGCAACCGCTCGTCCTGCTGCCTGGTCTGCTCGCCCAGCTGCGCCTCGGCCAGCCGCGCGGCCGCGGCGACCAAGGGCAGCGACAGGGAGTTCGCGGCACGCGTGGGACAGGTCACGTCGATCGCGCCGAGCAGTTCGCCGGTGACCGGGTTCCTGATGGGTGCGGCCGAACAGGTGAAGTCCACGGCGACCGACAGGAAGTGCTCGGGGCCGCGCACGCGGAACGGCTGGCCCAGCGCGAGCGCCGTCCCCACCCCGCTGGTTCCCGCCTTGCCCTCGCTCCACAGCGCGCCCGGCACCAGGTGCACGCTCTCGGCCAGCCTGCGCGCCGACCTGTCGCCCATGACCCAGAGGAGGTGCCCCGCCGAGTCGCTGGCGAAGATCAGATGGCCGGGCTGCGTCGCCGCGTCGCGCAGCGTGCCGAGCAGCGTGGGCCAGACCGAGGCCATCGGATGATCGCGTTGCAACCCGCGCACGCGGTCCTCGGGCAGCTCGATGGGCGGAAGCGACCGGTCGGGATGGACTCCCTGGAGGCGGGCACGGTCCCAGGACGCACGTACCTCAGGGCGTACCTGCGCAGGTCGTTGGCCGCTCAGCGCGCTCTCGCGAGCACGGGCCAGCCGTCGCGTCGAGTCGTCCATGATCTCCTGCCGAAAAAGCTAGTACCGAATGCAACCCCTATGCAACGCGGCCGCAGCCCTTGGACGGCCAAGGCGCATAGCGGATAGTCGTTACGGTCCGGACATTTCCACCTGTGGGAGAGACAAGATGTCATACCTGGAGTTGCCAGACGGTGTGCCGCTTTACTACGAAGACCACGGGTCTGGGCCTGCGGTGCTGCTCATCCACGGGTGGACGATGAACAGCACGTTCTGGGGACAGAACGTGGGCGCGCTCAGCGGGTCCAATCGGGTCATCACTGTAGACCTGCGCGGGCATGGTTTGTCTGGGAAAACAGATGATGGCCACACTTTGTCGCAATACGCCCGCGACGTTCGCGGCCTGCTGCAGCACCTGCAGGTACGCGACGTGTCCATGGTGGGCTGGTCGATGGGCGCCGCGGTCATCCTGTCCTACGTCCAGCAGTTCGGCTGCGACCTGCTGCGCTCGGCGGCCTTCGTCGACCAGTCGCCGCGCTTCCTCGACGGAGAGGGCTGGGACTTCCCGCTGCTCGGCGGCTACTCCACGACCGACCTCGCCGTCTTCGCGCAGGGCGTCCGCTATGCCAGGCCGAGCGTGATCAAGCCGTTCATCGCCGCGTGCTTCGCGGAGACGCCGCCGGCCGAGGTGATCGACGCGATCTACGCCGAGACCACCAAGATGGCCACGTCGGCGGCCCTGTCGATCTGGTACGACATGGCCTACGCCGATCTGCGTCCCGTTCTGCCGGAGCTCTCCGTGCCGACCCTCCTGATGTACGGCGCCCGCAGCAAGATCTTCCCTGGCGACCTCGACGAGTGGCTGGCAGGCCGGCTGCCGAAGGCGCAGGTGGCCAGGTTCGACAACAGCGGCCACGCCCCGTTCAGCGAGGAGCCCGACAAGTTCAACGACACACTGGGCGCATTCCTGCGTTCCTGACGCATAGCCGTGGATCGGACTCACAAGGGTGAGAGGACGTGTCTCGACTGACCCGCAGGTGGCAGCGGCGAGGGAGTGGCAGGTGACCCGGATAGCGCCCGCCGGCGCCGCCGACCTGGCGCAGCTCGACCAGGAGCACCGGCTCGTCCGGCTGCGCGACCAGCTCGTCCTGCTCGGCGTCAACGCCGAGCTCCGGGACGACAACACCGCCCTCATGGTGCACCGGCCCGCTCCCGGCCTGCCGGTGTGGGTCTTCGTCGGCTACGGCGGAGTCAGCTACTCCTGGCAGAACGCCAACAAGCGGCACCCGGTCGACGATCCGCGGGGAGCGGCCGCTGTCCTGGCGGAGTACGTCGCCCGCTAGGCACGGCGTCGGGACGTGACGGCCATCCCGTGCTCCTACGAGCGCGGCGGTGGCCGTCGGCGAGCGGGGGCGCTCCGGATCATGGACCCATGCCGCCGGATGCGGAAGGAGTGCCACAAACCGGATATCTGACCATAAAACTGGGCACGGAACCCTTATTCGTATTACGCGGCCTCGCGAAGGATCGATAGACGAGGGTCGCCTCGGTGCTCGCGGTGCGTCGGCCGCGCCGGAGCACGCGCGCGGCGTCCGACGTCCTCGAGTGGGGGAGGAACCATGGCCGTTGCCCAGTCTCGAGCGCGCTCGTCCAAAGAGCTCAAGCTCGACCTGCCGATGCTCAGCATCCAGGTCCGCCCTCCGGATCTGCGGATGCCGAACCTGACGATGCCGCACGTCGAGATGCCGCATCTGCAGCTGCCGCGCATGTCCCGGCAAGAGGTCGGTCATGCCGTGGACGTGGCCAGGACGTTCCTGCCCCCGCCCGAGCGCATCGCCTACTACGGCGCGCTCGGCGTGCTGGCGGCCGTCGGCGTGCTCGAGTGGCCGGTGGCCGCCGCCATCGGCGCGGGGACGATGATCGCGCGGCGCCGGCGCGAAGGGGAAGAGGAGAGCGGCTCACCGGCCCGCAGGACGCAGGCATCCCCTCCCGCCGACGAGCGGAGCCCCGCCGCGGCAGGCGCGACCGCCGCCCCGAAGCGCGCCGCCTCGGCGAGGAGGACCGCCGCCCCGAAGCGCGCCACCTCGGGAAGGAGCGCCGCTTCGACGAGGAGCACCACTTCGTCGACCCCGGCGTCGAAGAGCACCACCGCCGCCTCGAAGAGGGCCTCCTCCACCACGTCCCGAGGCGCTCGGAAGAGCACCGCGGGACGCGCGCGGTCGGGCGGGTGAGATCCGGGTTGCCACGTGCTCTGAACAGCCTGCGTGCCTGCACGGTTCCGCCAAGGGGGCGGCATGTGGTCGCTCCCCGTTGACGCGGTCTTGAGCATGCTCCCCGAACCGGCGCGGAGGATGCTCCCGCGCCCCCGCCGGATACAGAAGTGCGCGGGGGGAGTCCGCATCGAAGTGAGGCGGATCGGCGGCCCCGGCACGGACCCGGCCGCGCGGGCCCTCGAGGACCGGCTGCGCTCGGCCGGTGCGCACCGGGCCGAGGTGAACGGCGCGCTCGGCTGCGTGTTCGTGGGCTGCGACGCCTCCACCGCCGATCTGGACAAGCTCGTGGCCATCGTCGACGAACTCGACGTGGACGAAGGTCCCGCCGCCGGCCTGACGGCGCTCGACGGCGTGGAGCAGCAGGCCCGCGCCGCGGTGAGCCTGGGCCTGCACCTTGTCGGCACAGGGCTCGCCCTGGCCGGGCAGGTCGCTCGCCTGCCGAAGCTGCCGCCTGCCGTGCCCGCCGTCCTGTCGCTGGCCGAGCACACCCCTCGGATCCGGCGGGAGCTGGAGCGGTACATGGGCAGGCCCGCCACGGACGCGTTGGTGGCGTCGTCTCGCGTCGTCACCCAGACCCTGTCGATGCGGCCTCTGGGGATGCTCATCGACTCCGTCGCCGCGGCCGGCCGCTACATCGACTCGTGCGCGGGGCGCCGAGCATGGGAGTTGCGCGAGGAGGAGTTCGCCGACGCCGACGGGTCCTACCGTCACACCCGGGTCGCGGAGCGGCCCCGCCCCGTTCCACTGCCGCGCGGACCCGTCGAGCGGTACGCCGACGCCGCGAGCGCCGCCGCGGTGGCGGCGCACGGTGTCACCGCCGTGGTGAGCCGCGATCACGAGCGAGGGCTCTCCGTGCTCATCACGGGGATCCCGAAGGCCGCGCACGTCGGCAGGGACGCCTTCGGCAGCGCTCTCGTGCGCGCCCTCGCCGGACGCGGCGGGATGGTGCTCCACCGCGACGCGTTGCGCCGCATGGATCGTGTCGACACGGTCCTCCTCGACGCCGCCGCGCTGACCACGGGCGCGTGGACGATCGACGGTGTCGTCCCGCTGGACGCGGACGAGGACCTGGACGAGTTGCACGCGCGGCTCTACACGCTGCTCGACCTCACCGACCCCGCCGCCTCGCGCGAGCGCGACGGATGGGCGGCGGGGCCGTACTCGGCGGCGCGCGAACCCCCGGAAGTACGCGGGTGGCGCCGGCAGGGGGTACGGCCGGTCAGCGTCTCGCGGCACGGGACCCCGGTCGCCCTGGTCGGGCTGGCGCCCGAGCTCCACCCGCTGGCCGAGGCCGTGGTCGCCGCGGCCAAGGGCGCGGGCACCGTGTCCCTGGCAGGCGGGGAGGCGGGCCTCGGCGTGCGACTCGGTGTCGACCAGGTCGTCGACGGCGGCTCGCGGTTGCTCGCCTCGGTGCGGGCGCTGCAGTCCGAAGGACACGTCGTGGCCGTGGTGTCCGGCACGTCGAGGCGTGGCCTGCGCCAGGCCGACCTGGGCATCGGTGTGCTCAGGGGGGCACGGCGCGTTCCGTGGGACGCCGACGCGATCAGCGATCTCGACGGGGTCCACCTGCTGCTGCGCTCCGTGCCGTACGCGAAGAGGGCGAGCGGGCGCAGCGTAAGGCTGGCCGCGGCCGCCGGGGTCATCGGCGCGGGTCTGGCCGTTCTCGGCCCGGCAGGGACGGCGGTCGCACGGGCGCACCTGATACGCGACTGCACCTCGGTGGCCGCCCTGGTCACAGGGGAGTGGGTGGGACGCGACGTCAGGCGGACGGCGCCGCCGGCGCACGCCGACCTCACGCCGTGGCATGCGATGGCGGTGCCCGACGTTCTCGCGCTGCTGCGCACGTCGCCGCACGGGCTGACCGAGCACGAGGCCGCGCGCCGCCGGGGGAAGAGGGCGCAGCCGGAGTCCGCCGGGCCCACGTCACTGGCCATGGCGTCCGTGGAAGAGCTCGCCAACCCGCTGACCCCGGTCCTGGCCGCGGGCGCGGGCCTGTCGGCCTCGGTCGGTTCGGTCCTGGACGCCGTGCTGATCGGCGGCGTGCTGGTGGTCGACGCCGTCATCGGCGGGGCGCAGCGGCGCGGCGCCGACAGGGAGCTGCGCCGCCTCACCGAGATCACCGCCGTGCGGGTACGGCTGCGCAGGCCCGGCGGCGGTGTCTCCGGCGTCGCCGACGAGCTGGTGAACGGGGACGTCATCGAGCTGCGCGCCGGCGACGCCGTACCGGCCGACGGCAGGCTGGTCCAGGCGGTCGGCCTCGAGGTCGACGAGTCCACCCTGACCGGCGAGTCGCAGCTCGTGGCCAAGACCGCCGCGCCCACCGCCGCGGCCGCCATCGCGGATCGCCGATCGATGGTGTACGAGGGCACCACCGTCGCGGCCGGCCACGGTCTCGCCGTGGTCGTGGCCACGGGAGCGGAGACCGAGGCGGGCAGGACCGCGAGGCTGGCGGCGGACGGGCCGCTGGTGAGCGGCGTAGAGCTACGGCTGCGCAGGCTGAGCCGCAGGATCCTGCCCGCCGCGATCGGGTCGGGACTGGTCCTGATGGTGACCGGCCTCCTGCGCGGCTCGCCGCTGTCCGGGGCCCTCGCCCCCGCGGTGAGCCTGGCCGTCGCCGCGGTCCCCGAAGGGCTGCCGTTCATCGCCACCGTGGCCGAACTCGCCTCGAGCAGGCGGCTGTCCAAGCGCAACACCCTGGTCCGCAACCCGTCGACGATCGAGGCGCTGGGCCGGGTCGACGTGCTCTGCTTCGACAAGACGGGAACCCTGACCGAAGGCCGCATCAGCCTGCGACAGGTCTCGAACGGAAGCCGCGCCCGGGCGCTGGAGACGTTGACGCCGGAGCTGAAGGGGGTCGTCGGCGCGGCACTTCGGGCGGGGCCCCGCTTCGAGGGCGGGCGCGCCATCCCCCATCCCACGGACCGCGCCGTCGTGGAGGGCGCCGCCAAGCTGCACGTCACGCCCAAGGACGGCCTGCGGGAGTGGCACCGGGTCGACGAGCTGCCCTTCGAGCCCGCGCGCGGCTACCACGCGGTGCTCGGCCTGTCCGAGTCGGGCCATCTGCTGAGCGTCAAGGGCGCTCCCGAGGTCGTGCTCGGCCGCTGCACCCACCTGATCCGCGGCGGCAGGCCGGTCCCCATGGGCGTGAAGATCAGGCGTGAGCTGGAGAAGGAGGTGGACAGGCTCGCGTTGCAGGGCTTCCGCGTGCTCGCCGTCGCCGAGCGCGGGGCGTCCAGCCGCGCCGATCTCGACGAGGCCCGCATCGAGCGCCTGAGCTTCCTGGGGTTCCTCTGCCTTGCCGATCCCGTCCGGCCGACGGCGAAGCGGAGCGTCGACGGGCTGATGCGAGCCGGCGTGCGGGTCATCATGATCACCGGTGACCATCCCAGCACGGCCGAGGCAATCGCCGCCGAGATCCACGTCCTGAACGGCCAGCGGGTGATGACGGGACCCGAGCTGGAGCGGCTGGACGACGACGCCTTGACCGCGGCGCTGCCCGAGGTGGCCGTGTTCGCGCGCACCACGCCCGAGCACAAGGCCCGCATCATCTCCTGCCTGCGGCGCGCGGGCAAGGTGGTGGCCGTCACCGGTGACGGAGCCAATGACGTCCCCGCGATCAGGCTCGCCGACGTCGGCGTCGCCCTCGGACCGCGTGCCGCCCCCGCCGCCAGGGCCGCCGCCGACATCGTCGTGATCGACGACCGCATCGAGACGATCATCGACGCGATCACCGAGGGCCGGGCGATGTGGGGCTCGGTCCGCGACTCGCTCGGCATCCTGCTCGGCGGGAACGTCGGAGAGATCGCTTTCACGGTCGGCTCCAGCCTGCTGTCCAGGCGCAGCGCGCTGAACGCCCGCCAGTTGCTCCTGGTCAACCTGCTCACCGACATGCTGCCCGCCATGGCGGTGGCCGTTCGCCCTCCGAGCGCCGCGAGCCCGGAGAAACTGCTCGCCGAGGGGCCGGAGGTCTCGCTCGGCACGGCTCTGACCCGGGACATCTACGTGCGCGCCGTCACCACCACCGCGGCGGCGACCGCGGCGTGGCTGCTCGGCCGGATGACCGGCACGCAGGGCCGCGCGTCCACCGTCGGGCTCATCGGCCTGGTGGGAGCGCAACTGCTGCAGACGCTGACGGTGGGGGGCAGGGATCGGACGGTGTTCCTCGCGTCGGCGTCGTCGCTGGCCGCCCTCATGGTGATCGTCTCCGTCCCCGCTCTCAGCCAGGTCTTCGGCTGCCGTCCGATCGGTCCGTTCGGCTGGGCCATCGGGCTGGGGTGCGCCGTCGCGGCGGCGCTGGCGGCGGCGCTGATGGAGCGGGCGAGCGCGGAGTAGTCATCGGCGGTTCACCATACGGACACCAGAATCGTGGCCTTATAGCAATATTTGTGGTGAATTATCTTCCTAACGATCTGTTTAGCCACGTGAGGTATTCGGTGTCTGAATTTCTGGCTTCTGTGCTCGCGAAGGCGGCCATGATGCTCCTGGAGGCGCTGATCATGCGTATCGTCCAGGCCCTCGTCACGTCCCTCGTCGGCCGCGTCGCCTTCCGACCGGCCTGAGCCCCGCCCCGATCACCGGCCGTCCGGTGATCGGGTCCAGCCGTCGGTGCCGAGCACGATCCGGACGGCCGCCCTGGTGAGCGGCTCCAGGGCGGTCCGGTCGATCTTGTCGATGGTGTCGGCCGAGTCGAACAGGTACATCGGCGCGGCGAGGAAGTGGACCAGCGGCACCTGCTCGGGGAAGAAGAACGCGCCGTCCGTGAGCGGCATGGGGTCGAAGATGTCGGGCCGTACGACGAACGACCGGCGCAGGTCCTCCGCGACGAGCGTGTCGTGGACCAGCTTCTCCAGCCGGGGATCCTGGGTGGTGAACCACCAGCGGGGCTCGGGATCGGCGGTCGGCGCCAGGGCGCCGTCGACGATCTCGCACCGCAGGGCGGCGTGCTCCAGGTGGAGCTGGAGCACGACCCTGCCGAGGAGATCCCTGTTGGCCGCGATGAAGGCCCTGGTGCCCGCCGCGTGGGCCATGTGCCCCGCGGTGAGCAGGAACAGCAGGTTGTGCGGCCGCCGCTCAGGCGGCACCTGCGACCAGTACCGGGCGGCGGCCAGCACGAGCGCCACGCCCGAGGCGTCCTCCACAGCCGAGGCCCATGGCGCGTCGTGGTGCGACCCGATGATCACCCACTGGTCGGAGCGGCCCGGCAGCACTCCGGTCACGTTGTGCGACACGGCCGGCCGTACCTCCGCCTCGACGCTGAGCGTCGCGGTGCACGGTCCCTCGGACATGAGGGCGAGCAGCCTGCGGGAGTCGTCGCGTGACAGCCAGACCGCGGGGATGGGCCTGCGGACCGCGTCGTAGGGCACGTAGTGGTCGCGGCTCTCCCACGGCATGCCGGTGAACGCGCCGACGAATCCCGCGGCGCCGGCCTCGATCGCCGCCCGGAGGCCGGCCATCGCGTCCAGGTCCATGGGCAGGATCTGCTCGAGGTGGTCGAAGACGCCCTCAGGATCGTAGAACGACGTCGCGGCCTCACGCAGCAACGACTGGGGGAGCCGGCCGAGCGCGCACTCCCGCACCACGATCGCCCCGTGCTCGGGCGCGCGGGCCAGCGGTGCCGTCACCCGCGCCTTCTCCATCGTGTACGGCAGCGCGAACGCCGCCACCTCGACGATCCTGTCCGGGTCGGCGTCGAGACGGGCCCGCAGCGTGGCGCCGACAGGGTGCCAGGCTTCCAGCTCGACAGGCGGCAGCCGGACGTCCCACAGCCCGAAGTCCCTGAACAGCCCCGCCGCCCACTCAGCCACCCGGTCGTCGGCCGGGTACCCGGGGCGGCGGACGCCTTCCGCGACCACCGTCTCGATCCACTCCATCATCTGGGCCGCACTGGGCACGATCACGAAAGAGCCTCCTGGCGTCGTTCGGCGAGCTCGGCCGCGACCCGCTCCGACAGTTCCCTGGTCACGGGGTAGGCGAGGAAGACCGTGGCGCCGGCCAGCAGCACGGCGGCAGGCAGCAGCGTCATCGCGAAGACGATCCCGTCCAGCGCCTGTTCGCTCTGCCTGGCGCCGCCCACGTAGCCGGTGAGCGCGAGCGTGTAGGCCACCATCGCGCCGCCCAGCCCCGCGCCCGCCTTGGCGGCGAAGGCGGCCAGCGAGGTGAACGCGCCCTCCGCGCGGTCGCCGAAGCGCCATTCGGCGTAGTCCACGAGCTCGGCGATGGTGGCGTTGGCCGCGGTGAGCGTCGCGCCGCCGCCCACGGCCGTCAGCCCCATCAGGACGAGGACCAGCGTGACGTTCGAGTGCGCCAGCCAGATCACCACGGACGGCGCGGCCGACAGCGTCAGCGCGCCCAGCAGGGCGGCCTTGAGCCCGATGCGCCGGATCAGCGCAGGCACCAGCAGCGCGCCCAGCATCGTGGGCGGCACCATGGCCAGGGCCGCGATGCTGATCAGCGACCTGTCACCCACGTTGTAGGTGAAGTAGTAGACGCTGGCGCCGCCGGCCGCGATGGCGGTCGAGGCGCTGAGCTTGGCCGTGACCAGGACCATCGCCGCCCTGTTCGTCAGGATGAGGGTGACCAGCCGGCGCAGGCCGTACCGCTGCGGGTTCACCGGGCGGACGCGCTCGCGCACCCTTCCCGGCACGATCGCCATGATGACCAGCGACGCGAGGACCAGGCACAGGGCCCAGACCTGCCAGCCCGTCCGCTCGTCGGCGAACGAGGAGACCACCGGGATGGTCGCCACGTTGATCGTCAGCACGCCGAGGATCCGCCCGAACGTCGACAGTCCCGCCAGGCGCGACCGCTCGGCCGTGTCGGCGGCCATCGTCGGCAGCAGGGAGATGAACGGCAGGTCGACCAGGTCCGCGACGAAGCCCCAGATCAGGTAGGTGACCCAGGCGGCCAGCAGCGGCCACGGCGTCCAGAGGGGAGCGAAGAAGACCGAGAGGAAGCTGGCGGAGGCCAGGAGAGCGCCGGTGAACAGGTACGGGCGGTAGCGGCCGCCGCGCCTTTCGGGGAGATGGTCGATCACGTACCCCATGAACGGGTCGCCGACCGCGTCCAGGAGCCTGGCCGCCAGGAGCAGCGTGCCGACGGCCGACGCGGCCAGCCCGACCACGTCGGTGAGGTAGATGAGGATGTAGGAGCCGATGGTCCCGCTCAGGAGGTTGATCCCGAAACCGCCGCCGAAATAGGCGAACCGCTCGCCCCTCAACGTCTGCCCAGTTAAGACGGCCATGACCGAGCACCTCCGTTGACACGGACACTGTTGGCGGAAAAGATACGGTCGTCCGTACAAATTGGGAAGAGGGCGGATGACCGACATCGACTGGGCGCGGCGGCTGGCACTCGAGCCTGGCGCTGCCGTACCGCTCTACTACCAGTTGCGCGAGCGCCTGCGCGCGGTGATCGCCGACTGCGCCCCCGACACCCCCATCCCCGCGGAGAAGGACCTGATGGCCTTCGCGGGGGTCAGCAGGGCGACCGCGCGGCGGGCGATCGGCGACCTGGTCCAGGAGGGCCTGCTGGTGGCCAGGCAGGGCAGCGGCACCTACACCGCGCCGCTCGGGGTCGCCGCCGAGCTGGGTGCCAGGCCCGCCGGCTTCACCGAGACGATGGCGCGGCTGGGGCGCAAGCCAACCACGCGGGTGCTGGAGGCGAAGCCGCGGCCCTGCCCCGCCGCCGTGGCGCCCACGCTCGGTCTCGACGCCGGAGCGGAGATCGTGTTCCTGGAGCGGCTCAGGCTCCTCGACGGCGAGCCGTGCATGATCGAGAGCGCCCATCTGCCCGCGGAGCTGGTGCCGGGCATCCTCGACGAGGATCTGACCGGCTCGCTGTACGGCCTGCTGCGGCTCAGGTACGGGCTGAGCCCCGCCTCGGGCAGGGAGACGATCGGCGCGGTCAACGCCGACTACCGCCTGGCCGGGCTGCTGCACGTCCCCATCGCCGCGGCTCTCCTGGCGACCAGCAGGACCACGGCCACCGAGGCAGGGCTGCCCCTGGAGTACACGATCCGCCACGCCAGAGGCGATCTGGCCGTCTTCTCCGTCGAGCTCAACGACGCGAAGAACGTCCTGCTCGGCCAGGCCAGGCCATGAGCTCCTTCGGCGAGTGGACGCGCCTGCACGGCCTGCCCGCCTTCTTCTACACGATGGACCAGGAGCGCGACCCGCGCGCGTTATGGGACCCGATCCTGGACCCCCCGACGCGGCGGCACGTCGTCCACCTCGGCAACCGGCGGATCACACTGGTCGCCGACAACTTCGGCCGCTTCGACCTGTTCGACGAGCACACGGGGTTGCGGTGGCTGACCCGCGGCACCGGCGTGAGCAGGATCGGCGAGCTGTCCACCGCGGGATCCACGGCCGAGCGCCTGTTCGGGCCGACGTTCGCGGTGGTGCGGGTGGCCGACGAACGCGTGTCGCTCGAGCGCACGGTGCTCTGTCCCGAGGGGGAGCGGCCGTGGGTCCTCATCAGGCTGCGGGTGCGCAACCTGACCGGCGAGCCGGTACGGCTGACGCTGACCGAGGAGTGGGAGTCCAGCCCCGCCGACATCAGGCTGATCAGCGGTCCCGTGCCGGCGGCGGATCCTGGGCTCGAACTGGAACTGCTGGGCGGGGAAAGGACCGGGTCGGGGCGGCTCACCGTCACGCTCGACCTGGAGACCGAGGCGGTCATGGAGTTCCGCTACGGCCTGCTCGCCGAGGGCGCCGCAGGCTGCGAGGGCGTCGCAGGGTTGGAGGGGGCCGCCGGCTTGGGGGACGCCTCAGGCTCGGGGAGCGCCGACGGTTTCGAGGAGAGCCTGGCGAAGCTCGCCGCGCGGCTGCCGCGGGCGCATGCCGTCCAGGCTCCCGAGGCCGAGCGGGAGATCCCGTGGCACGCGGCGCTGCTGACGGGCGGCGCGTGCGCCGACGGCGTGCTCGGCGGGCACACGCTGGACCAGGGCTCGTGCTACTCGTTCAGGCACGGCTTCAACGGCGCCGCGCGCGATCCGCTGCAGCACGCGCTGCCGCTCGTGTACACCGAGCCCGACCTGGCCCTGTCCGTGCTGCGCAACACCTGCGCGTGGGGGAGCCCCGACGGGGACCTGCCGTACGCGCTGCGGCCGGACAAGTCGCCGTGGACCGATCTGTTCCGGCCGTCCGACCAGAACCTGTGGGCGCTGTGGCTCGGGGCGGAGTACCTGGCCGCGACGGGGGACGTGCGGGCGTTCGGCGAGGCCGTGCCGTACCACCCTGTGCACGCCGCGCGGGCGGTGCCGCTCGGGGAGAACCTGCGGCGGCAGTTCCGGTTCTTCGCCGACGTCGTGGGCCGGGGTGAGCACGGGCACGTGCGGATGCTCAACGCCGACTGGAACGACCTGGCGATCTCCATGAGCGGCGTGCCGAGGGAGGAGATGATCGAGCACGGCGAGTCCGTGCTGAACTCGGCGATGGCCGCCTGGGTGCTGCCTCGCTACGCGGCGCTGGCCGAGCGGCTGGGCGACCACGCGACGGGGGCCGAGGCGCGCAAGCTCGGCGAGGAGCTGCGGGACCTGGTCGCCGGCGAGTGGAACGGGCGCTGGTTCCGCCGCGCCTACGGTCCCGGAGCCGTGGTCGGCGAGAACGACCTGTGGCTGGAGGTCCAGCCCTGGGCGATCCTCTGCGGCGCCGCCTCGCCGGCGCGGGCCCGCGACCTGCTGGAACGGATCGAGGACACGGCCGCCGCGGCGTCGCCGCTGGGCGCCAGGGTCAGGTGGCCCGACGCGCCGGGAGCCGACGGCGCGATCTGGTACGCGATCAACATGACGCTCGTCTGGGCCGCCGCCGCGCACGCTCCCGAGCTCGGGTGGGCCTGGTGGCGGCGGATGTCGCTGGCCACGCACGCGGCGGCCTACCCCGACGTCTGGGAGGGCACGCTGTCAGGGCCCGACGCCTACCTGCCGCCCGAGTCCGTCCGCCCCGGACGCACCTGGGACCTGGCCGGCCTCGGCGTCGCCATGCAGGCCTACCCGGTGGCCAACCTGCACGCGCACGCCCAGCCGTTGCTGGCCTACCTGCGGCTCCTGGGCGTCGAACCCGACGTCTCCGGCGGCCTCCGCATCGGCGGCGGGGCCTCGTTCGAGAGCAGGGTGCTGACCGTCGGCCCCGCACTCCTCTGAAATGGATCGATCGGCTAGGGCAGGTTCTTCTGGGCCGCGTACTCCCATGAAGGGTTCGTGCCGATCTCGGGAGGGGAGCCGGCGAAGGCGCCTCGCGCGGTGGAGTCGCCCTGGAGGGTGTACATCAGCCAGGCGGTCAGGTATCCGAGGAAGCCGCCGCCCGAGCCCTGGATCGTGTTGTGCCCCGCCCCCTTGAGCATGGCCTTGGCGGCGGCGCCTGGGACGGCGTTGTAATAGCCCTGGACGGCCGAGTGCGGGGAGATCAGCCAGTCGTTGCTGCCGCTGAGGAACAGCACGGGACAGGTCAGCTGATCCACGGAGAACCTGTCTCCAGACCCCACCAGGCCGGGGGCGGGCAGGGAGATCGGCACCACCGACGTGATCAGGCCGCCCGACTTGGTGGCCGTGTTGACCGAGCCGCCCGCGCCCTGGGAGTGGCCGACGGCGCCGACCTTGGTCACGTCGAGCTTCCCGTAGAAGACGCTGGCCGCATCGGTGTTCCTGGCGACCAGGTAGCGCGCGGCGTCGATCATCTCCGAGCCGGTCCCCGTCGTCTTGTCCGTCGAGGCGACCACCGCGAAGCCCCAGGACGCGAGCTGGTTGAGCACGCCCGAATACTGCGACGGCACCGCGTTGGTCCCGTTGCCCCAGGTGATGATCGGGTGCTTGAAGCCTCCGCCGCCGAGGTCGGCCGGGTAGTAGAGCGTGTAGGCGGTGCCGACGTCGGCGGTGGTGACCGTCCACGGTCCCGCGACCTTGTAGCGGGACTCGATCGTGGCGGTGGCCCGCGCGGGGGAGACCATGATGCCCAGTAACAGCACCACGATGGCCAGAAGTCTCATACAGCCTCCACATGTTGTACGGATGACCGTATCTTTTGTGGAGGCGGGGCCGTTGTCAATGTTTGATCAACCGGTGGCGGTCCGCTTGCCGGGAGCCAGGATGCTGACGACGTTGGCCGCGACGCTGGCGGCGATGCTGAGCCACGCGCTCCATTCCAGTGACTCGCGACGGGCCGCTGCGTCGGGGTCACCGCCGAGGGCTCCGTCGCCCGGTACCCCAGGCCCGGCAACGTCGTCAGGCCGCTGCGCGACGCCGCGCCCGTCGCGGTACGGCTCGCCTGGTGGCGCGACGACCCGCACCCCGCCACGCCGACGGCCGTCGAACTCCTCACCCGGCTCTACTGAGAGGGATCAGGCGTCAGCCTCGACTGATGTCGCATCGCGTAGCCCCGCCGACCTGCCGCCACCGCGGCGTGTTCAGGAGGTGCTGTGCGACTCCGCCGCGATGGTGTCGGCGATCCAGGAGCGGTAGTGGGTCACGTCGGTCCAGATGCCGACGCCGGGACCGCCGTCGGGGTTGGTGGAGCAGCCGGCGCCGCCGTCCATACGGTCCTCGACGTCGTCGCCGTCACGCGAGGTGGCTCCGATCAGCTCCCACCTGCCGGCCACCATGCGGATCTGCGGGCCTCCCGAGTCGCCGTTGCAGGCGCTCGCCGCACGCCCCTGGCGCTCGCCGGTGCACAACTCGGAACCTGGGTGGAAGGCGTCGCACCTGCTGTCGGGCACGCGCACGGTGTCGAGCTCCTGCAGCCACTTGGGCTTGCAGGTGGGATCGTCCCTGTCCTCACACGTCAGGCCCCAGCCGATGACACGGGTAGGCTCGCCCACCCGGCCGGGGGCGTCGGCGATGCGAATGGGCTCGAAGGGCACCCGCCGGTCCAGCTGGACCAGGAGGATGTCGACGGCCCTGCCGCGTGGTCTCCACTCGGGATGGGTGACGAAGCGCTTGACGCCGACGAGGGCTCCGCCCTTGTCGCGGTCGAGGGAGCCGACCCGTACCTGGGTCCTGCCGGGCTTCATGAGCCCCTTGCAGTGCGCGGCGGTGACGACCCAGTCGGCCGCGACGAGGGAACCGCCGCAGTGGTGGTCGTCGCTCATTCCCTGCAGATAGAAGGAGACCATGAACGAGTAGGAGTCCGTCGCGGCCCGCCCGCCGATGATGGCAGGGCGGCCGGTGCCTGCGGCCGCGGCGGCCGTGGTGACGCCGGTCAGCGCGAGCCCGGCGGCCATGAGGGCGGCGAGCACCGCTGATCGTCTGCGAGTTGCCTTGAACACACACATCTCCATCAGTTGAGGGCGTGGCGGGGGAGACACCTGGAACGTTCCGCGATTCACTTACGGTTCTCCGGCTCGACTGATGGCGGCCGTATCGTCCCGCTACCCACCAGTTTGCACCGCTAACGTCCGGCAGAAGCGCCCACCGGCTCGGCATGCAAGGCTACCTGCGGCTTTGGGTGGAAATGACCCGCCGGACACCGGCCCGGCTTGACCTGTCGGTGACCGTACCTTGCATTCGATTTGCGAAGGGATTCACCAAGTCGGCCAAACTCCTCCATAACGTCGACTGTGTGCCAAAGATGACAGTAATCGCCGGGTCTCTGGCGCTGGCGGCCCTCACCTCGAGCGGCGGCTGCGTCACGGACTCGCCCGTGACCGTCATGACGGCCGGCGACATCGTCACCATCCACGCGTCGGGCTCGTCAGCGCAGCTCGGCGCGATGGAGGCGTGGCGCGCGGACTTCCAGAAGATCTATCCGAGGGCGCGGATCGACTACCGGCCCAACGGCTCGGGAGCGGGGGTGCGGGACTTCGCCAATGGCGTGACCGCGTTCGCCGGCTCCGACGTCGCGCTGAAGCCTGAGGAGCAGGCACTGGCGGACAAGCGCTGCGGCAGCCGCGCGCTCCACCTGCCGATGGTGGTGGGACCCATCGCCGTGGCCTACAACCTGCCGTCGGTACCCGGCCTCAAGCTCTCACCCGCCACCATGTCCGGCGTGTTCAGCGGGAGGATCACCCGATGGGACGCCGCTGAGATCGCCGCCGACAACCGTGGGGTCCGCCTGCCGCACGCGGGCATCAAGGTCCTGCATCGCTCCGACGACTCGGGCACCAGCCACAACTTCACCACCTACCTGAAGGCGGCGGGCGGCTGGCCGTACGAACCGTCCAAGAAGTGGCCCGCGCCGGGCCGCGGAGTCACGCGCTCCGGCGGCATCACCGACGCGGTCAAGGAGACCGAAGGCGCGATCGGCTACATGGAGTACGGCTTCGCCAGCAACGCCGAGCTGCAGATCGCGAAGGTGAAGAACGCCGCGGGCGAGTTCGTCACCCTGTCGCCGGAGAGCGCGAGCAAGAGCGTCGGCGGTGCCAGGCTGGTCGGCGAGGACGGCGATCTGACCATCGAACTGAACTACACGACCAAGAAGAAGGGCGCGTACCCGATCGTCCTGGTGACCCATGAGATCGCCTGCCGCAAAGGGGCGCACCCGCTGGTGCGCACGTTTTTCCGCTATACCGCGAGCAACGCGGGCCAGTCGTACCTGTCCCTGTTCGGCTACGCCCCGCTGCCGCCGGAAGTGATCGCCAAAGTGCGCGCCCAGATCGACGCAATGACGTAGCCCGCATGTCCTGACATCGGCGTCATAGCGTGCCCCGGCTCGTCCCTCGGCCGGTGAGCGGACGGTGAGGGAGCGGTGAGCCGTGCTCGGCAATCTCGAGACATCGCCGAGCCCACAAGGGGCGGGCCCCCGAAGGAGCGTTCGTGAACATCCTCATCTCCGGTGCCGGTATCGCAGGTCCCGCTCTGGCTCACTGGCTGCGTCGCCACGGATTCACTCCGACGATCGTGGAGATCGCCCCCGACCTGCGTGACGGTGGCCACGCCGTGGACTTCCGCGGTAACGCTCATCTGTCCGTGTTGCGCAAGATGGGGGTGCTCGACGAGATTCAGCGCAACCAGACGGGCATGGGCGCCATGTCGTACGTCAGCGCCACCGGCAAGAAGATCAGCAGCATGCCCGCCGACCTGTTCGCCGGCGACGTGGAGATCCTGCGCGGCGACCTGTCACGCGTCCTGTACGACGCCACCGACGCCGAATACCTGTTCGACGACACCATCACGGGCATCGCCGAGGACGCCCACGGCGTCACGGTCACCTTCAAGCGTGCCCAGACCCGGCGGTTCGACCTGGTGATCGGGGCGGACGGGCTGCACTCCACCGTCCGGGCGCTGGCGTTCGGTCCCGAGACCGACTACGTGCGCCATCTGGGCGTGCACTGCGCCGCCTTCCCCCTCGACAACTACCTCGACCTCGACCACACCGGCCTGGCCTACCGTCCGCCGGGCAAGATGGTCGCCATCTACAGCGCCCGGCACAACACCGAGGCCAGGGCCATGTTCCTGTTCGGGTCACCCCAGCTTGCCTATGACAGGCGCGACACCATGCAGCAGAAGAAGATCCTCGCCGAGGCATTCGACGGCGTCGGCTGGGAGACCAGGCGAGCGCTGGCGGCCATGTGGGACGCGCCGGACTTCTACTTCGACTCGGTCGCCCAGGTCCGCATGGACCGCTGGTCCAAGGGGAGGGTTGCCCTGCTCGGCGACGCCGCGTACTCGCCCTGCCTGCTGTCGGGCATGGGATCGGGTCTGGCCGTGGTCGGCGCGTACGTGCTGGCGGGCGAGCTGGCGGCGGCCGGAGGCGACCATCGCGTGGCCTTCGCCCGCTATGAGGAAGCCATGCGCGAGTATGCCGAGGGCGCCCAGAAGTCCGGTGAGGGCATGAGCAGGTTGACGGTCCCGGAAGGTCGCCTGATGACCGCCTTCCTGAACCAGTACATGCGCCTCATGCCCTACCTGCCCGGCATGCAGATGGTCGCCAACTCCGCCCGCCGCACGGCCGAGGCGATCACCCTGAAGGAATACCGCTAGCCGAGCAATCTCGCGATCATGCGGGCGACGATCGCGCGGCGCGCTGACGCGACGCCGTCACGGCCCTGAGACACGACGGGGCCACATGGTGTTGAGCCGGCCCGCCGTGGCCTGGTAGGCCTCCTCCTGAGCCGGGGTGAGGACGACGTCGGCGCCGGGTCCCGCGGCTGCCAGGCGCTCGCGCACCAGGATGGACTCAGCCGTGTCGGCCAGGTCCAGCAGGCCGCTGATGCGGGCGGCCGCGACCACGAGCTCGGCGCCGGACAGCTTCGCGCGATCGGCCTCCAGGGCCTCGCGCACCGCGCCGAGGCCGCCCGCGCCGAGGCCGAGCACGACGGCCGCGGCCGACAACGTCGCCACGTCGACCGGGTCGACGTCGACCAGGCGCAGCGGGACGTGCTCGACCAGGCCGCCTGGGCCGTACAGCCGCCCCGCGAGCCAGGACTCGGCCGCGCGCCGCCCCTGGGTGGGAGCCACCGCCCGCCACAGCCGCCGCAGCGCGGCCAGCGCGGCCCCGCCCGCCAGGGGCGCAGGCAGCACCGCCCCGTCGTCCTCGGCGGCCCGCAGGACCCGCAGCAGCCCCTCCAGCTCCTCCATCGCGTGGGCCAGGTCCTCGCCCAGATCGGGCACCAGGACCACGCGGGGACCGAAGCCGGTCATGCGGGATCGCGGCCGGCGGCGGCGAACGCCTTCAGCTCCTCGGACGGCCGCCCTCCGAGCGGGCTCGCGCCGTCCTCGGGATCGGCGGCGAAGCGGGTGCGGGGCTCGACGACGGCGCCCACCGGGTGGCGAGCCGGTGGCGGGGGATTGAGCGGGGGCTTCACAACCGTGACGGTACGCCACCCTCAGGCCGAGCGCCCGGCTCTCCGCCGTCTCGCGCCCGTAGTCCCATCGTGGGCGGCGAACGCCGCTCCAGAATCTTCCGGGGGTTCGCGTTGACAGGCAATCCGCTATTACCTACCTTGTAAATAGGTTTTTTGAGATCATGTGCCGCTCGCCGGGGAGGGGGGCCGATGAGCGCGATCGCGGTGATCGGGGCGGGGCCCACCGGGACGTGTCTCGTCGAGCGGATCCTGGCCAATGCGCCCGAGCTGGTGGGGGATGCCGCGCTCGACGTCCATGTGGTGGATCCGCACCCGTACGGGTCTCTGTCCGGCGCGTTCGAGCGTGCCGTACAAACCGCTCCGGCCAACGTGCGGGTGCACGTGCACACGGACGAGGCGACCGGGCTGGCCGACCTGCCAGGCATCCAGCGGGTGGAGCTCGCCGACGGGAGATGGCTGGAAGCGGACGCGGTGGTCCTGGCGCAGGGGCGGTACAGCGTGCCTCCCGCTCCGGAGGAGGTCGCCCAGAGCGGGTTCGCCGCCCGCCATGACCTGGTGTACCTGCCCACCGGACACGCCGCCGACCTCCCGCTGGACGCGATCCCGGCCGGGCAGCGGGTGCTCGTGCGCGGCGCGGGCCTGGCGTTCTTCGATCTCATGGATCTGCTCACGACAGGCCGCGGCGGACGCTTCACCCGGGCGGGGGACGGGGAGCCGGTCTACCGGCCCAGCGGTGCCGAGCCGTTGCTGCACGTGGGATCCCGAAGGGGGGTGCCGTTACACGCCAGGACCGGCTACCGGCTGGCGGAGTTTCCGCCCGGCCCGCCGCGCTTCCTCACCCCCGGCGCGCTTCCCTCGGACGGCGGAGAGCTCAGGACACTGGTGGCCAAGGAGTTGGCGTACGCGTACTACCGCGAGCTGTTCACCGCGCACCCGTCGAGGACCAGACTGGGGCCGGCCGCGTTCCTGGACGCCTTCGCCGCGGCCGAATGGGGCGGCAGAGAGATGCGCGCGCTGGTCACCAAGGCCGTGCCCCGGTTCGCCGACCGGTTGCATCTGGACAGGCTGGAGCGGCCGCTGCGCGGCATCCGGTTCGGCGACTCGGCGGGGTTGCAGCGGTGGATGCACGGCTACCTGGCGGCCGACCTGGAACGGCGTGCCGATCCGGCCTACAGCGCCGACCTGGCGATGATCCACGGGCTGCTCGCCGTGCGGGCGGTGCTGGCGGAGGCGTCGCCGGATCCGTGGTTCCAGGGGCTGTTCGCCTTCCTGGCCGGCGGTCCGCCCGCTACGCGGCTGGCCGAGCTGCGGGCGCTGGCCAGGGCAGGCGTGGTCACCTTCCTGGGAGCCGACCCGCGGATCGAGCAGGAGGAGCGGACAGGCGCCTGGCGGGCCACGAGCCCGACCGTCCCCGGCGCGATCGAGGCGCGAGCCCTGGTCGAGGCGCGGTTGCCCGCGCCGAGCGTGAGCCGCAGCACCGATCCGCTCATCGGCGGGCTCTACGCCCGGGGCGAGATCCGCGACGCGGCGGGCCTGCTGGATGTACGGCCCGCGGACGGGCGCCTGCTCGGGCAGGACGGCGTGCCCCATCCCCGTCGCTTCGCCCTGGGCAGGTGGACCGCCGGCTGGCACGCGGCGGCGGGCTTCGCCCGTCCCGGCGCCGACGCGCCACTGTTCCTGCACGCCGACATGCTGGCACGAACCGTGCTGACCCAGACGGCCGCGGCGGGGCGGCGAGCCGCCGCATGACGGAGCGGTCAGGAGTCTCTTCGAGCGCTGTCATCCGCGAGGACCCCCGTCACCCACTGCCGCAGGGCGGGCGCGGGAGCGGCGCCCGCCTGGCGGCCGATCACCTCCCCGTCGCGCATCACCAGCAGCGTGGGCACGGCCGTGACCTCGAAGCGCGAGGAGATCCCGGGCGAGTCGTCGATGTTGACCTTCACCAGCTTCACCTGACCGGCCAGCTCTCCCGCGACCTGTTCGAGCGCGGGACTGACCATGCGGCAGGGGCCGCACCACGGAGCCCACAGATCGACCACGGCGGGAATCGACGACTTCTCCGCGACCTCGGCGAAGCTCGTGTCATCGGCGTCCGCGATCCAGGGCAGGGCCGAGTGGCACTGGCCGCAGCGCGGGACGCCGGAAGCGGCGGCGGGCACCCTGTTCTTGCGGCCGCAGGCGCCGCACGTCACGATGTGCGAGGACATCAAACGCCGCCTCAGTAGGTGACGACGAGTTCGCCGTCACGCGCGTCGACGGTGATCACGGAACCGTCCTCCACCTCGCCCTTGAGCAACGCCCTGCCGATGCGGGTCTCCACCTCGCGGGAGATGAACCGGCGCAGCGGGCGCGCGCCGTACACCGGGTCGAAGCCCTGCTGGGCGATGAAGCGCTTGGCGTTCTCCGTCACCTCGAGCGTCAGGCGGCGATCGGCGAGCCGGGTCCTGATGTCGTCGAACATCAGGTCGACGATCTGCTCGATCTCCGCCTCCGTGAGCGGCTTGAACAGGACGATGTCGTCGACGCGGTTGAGGAACTCCGGGCGGAAGTGCCGCCGCAGCTCCGACATGACGCTCTCGCGGTTCTCCGGCTTGATCTCCCCGTCGGGCGTGAAGCCGTCGAGCAGGTACTGGGAGCCGATGTTCGACGTCATGATGATGACGGTGTTGCGGAAGTCGACCGTGCGGCCCTGCGCGTCGGTGAGCCGCCCGTCGTCCAGCACCTGGAGCAGGATGTTGAAGACGTCCGCGTGCGCCTTCTCGATCTCGTCGAAGAGGACCACGGAGTACGGCTTGCGCCGGACCGCCTCTGTGAGCTGCCCGCCCTCCTCGTAGCCGACGTAACCGGGAGGCGCGCCCACGAGCCTGCTGACGGTGTGCCGCTCCTGGTACTCGCTCATGTCGACCCTGATGATGTTCTCGTCGGTGTCGAACAGGCCCTCCGCGAGGGCCTTGGCGAGCTCGGTCTTCCCCACGCCCGTCGGGCCGAGGAAGATGAACGACCCGATCGGCCGCCGGGGGTCCTTGATGCCGGACCTGGCGCGGATGATGGCGTCGGCCACCAGTTGCACCGCCTCGTCCTGCCCGACGACGCGCTCGTGCAGGATCTCGTCCAGGCGGAGCAGCTTGTCGCGCTCGCCTTCCTTGAGGCGGCTGACCGGGATGCCGGTCCAGCGCGAGACGATCGAGGCGATCTCCTCCTCTGTGACGACCTCCCTGAGCAGCGGCCGGCTTCCCTGCTTGGCCGCCAGCTGTTCCTCCTCCGCCTTGAGCCGGCGTTGCAGCTCGGGCAGCCGGCCGTGACGCAGTTCCGCGGCCCTGTTCAGGTCGTAGTCGCGTTCGGCCTGCTCGGCCAGCCGGTTCACGGTCTCGATCTCCTGGCGCAGCTCCTGCACCTTGCGCAGAGCCTGCCGCTCGGCCTCCCACTGGGCGCGCATGGAGTCGGCCTCGGCCCGCAGGTCGGCCAGTTCCCTGCGCAGATCCTCCAGCCGTGCCTCGCTGGCCGGGTCGCTCTCCTTGGACAGCGCCGCTTCCTCGATCTCCAGGCGCATCACCCGCCGGGTGAGCTCGTCCAGCTCCGCCGGCATCGAGTCGATCTCGGTGCGCAGCATGGCGCACGCCTCGTCCACCAGGTCGATCGCCTTGTCGGGCAGGAAACGGTCGGAGATGTAGCGGTGGCTGAGCACCACCGCCGCGATCAGCGCACTGTCCTGGATCTTCACGCCGTGGAACACCTCGAGCCGCTCGCGCAGGCCGCGCAGGATCGAGATGGTGTCCTCGACGGTGGGCTCGTCGACGATCACAGGCTGGAAGCGGCGCTCCAGGGCGGCGTCCTTCTCGATGTGCTTGCGGTACTCCTGCAGAGTCGTGGCGCCGATCATGTGCAGCTCGCCGCGCGCGAGCATCGGCTTGAGCATGTTGCCCGCGTCCATGGCGCCTTCCGTCGCGCCCGCGCCGACCACGGTGTGCATCTCGTCCACGAAGAGCAGGATCCGCCCCTCGGCGGCCTTGACCTCGTTCAGCACGGCCTGGAGCCGCTCCTCGAACTCGCCCCGGTATTTGGCGCCGGCCACGAGCGATCCCATGTCGAGGCTGAAGACCGTCTTGTCCTTGAGCCCCTCCGGTACGTCGCCTCGGTTGATGCGCTGGGCCAGGCCCTCGACGATGGCCGTCTTGCCGACGCCGGGATCGCCGACGAGCACCGGATTGTTCTTCGTCTTGCGGGACAGGATCTGGATGACCCGCCGGATCTCGGCGTCACGGCCGATGACCGGATCGAGCTTTCCCGCCGCGGCGTCGGCGACCAGGTCGCGACCGTACTTCTCGAGCGCCTCGTAGGCCACTTCGGGCATGGCGGAGGTCACCCGCTGGTTGCCCCGTATCGCGGTGAGCGCCTGGAGGAAACGGTCACGCGTGACGCCGTGCTCGCGGAGCAGCCGCCCGCCCGCGGTCTGCGACCCCTCGTCCAGCAGGGCGATCAGCAGGTGCTCCACCGACACGTACTCGTCCTTGAGCCGCTTCGCCTCCCGCTCCGCCGCGTCGAGCAGGCGGGACAGCCGCTGGGTGACGAAGACCTGCCCGGGGGCGGCGCCAGGGCCGCTCACGCGCGGGCGGCGTTCGAGGTCGGCCTCCAGATCCGCTTTGAGGCGGTCGGCGTCCGCGCCGGCCTGGCGCAGAAGGCGCGGCCCGAGGTCGTCAGGGCGGTCGAGCAGGGCCAGCAGCAGGTGCTCCCCGTCGATCTCGGTGTGCCCGAAACGCAGCGCCTTGGTCTGCGCGTCGTGCAGGGCCTCCTGCGATTTCTGCGTCAGGCGGTTCGGATCCACGTCAAACTCCTGTGCGTTGGTTGCGCAGAGCCGCTTCCAGCTCCGCGATGTGGTCGAGCAGGTCCATGACCAGGCCGAGCGCGGCGTAGTTCAGCGCGAATCCGGCGCGCAGCCGCTGGAGGCGGCCTGCCACGGCGACCTGTGAGAGCGGGAACCACAGCCTGCCGGTCGCGTCCCGTCTCGCGTCGAGCAGACCCAGGGCGACCAGCCGTCGTGCCAGCTCCGGATGGAGCCCGGTGGCCCTGGCGAAGCTGTCCAGGTCCATCGCCGCGTCGACGGTCGTCCGCCGGACGAGCGCGTAGGTCATCGCGATCTCCTCGGGTCGAATGACGAGGTCGCGGCCAGCTCCTCGAACAGGCGCTGCTCCTCGGCGGTGAGCTGCTCGGGGACCATGATCCGGACCTCGGCGTACAGGTCACCAGGGGTGCCACGGGGGTTGGGCAGCCCTTGGCCGCGCAGGCGCAGCCGACGGCCGCTGGAGGTGCCCTTCGGAACCCGCACCTTGGTCTCGCCGCCGGGAGTGTCGAGCGAGACGGTCGCCCCCAGTGCCCCCTCCCACGGGGCGATCGGCAGCGCGACGTGGATGTCACGGCCTTCGACGCGGTAACGTGGATGATCGGCGATCCGGACGATCAGGTAGAGGTCTCCCGGAGTCGCTCCGCTCGCTCCGCGCCCGCCCTGGCCTGCCAGCCGGATGCGCTGGCCGTTGGTCACTCCGGCCGGGATGCTCACATCGATCTGGCGACCGCCGCTGAGCACGAGCGTCTTCCTGCCGCCCTGGTAGGCCTCCTCGACCGTGAGCACCAGCTCCGCCTCCTGGTCGGCGCCGGGGGCAGGACCCCAGCCCCGGCCGCGCACCCCGCCGAACATGTCGCCGAAGAGGTCTTCGAGGTCCACGTCGCGCCAGGCGCCGCCTTCGCCGGCGCCCCTCCACTGCCCGCCCCCGCGCGGGCCCGCGCCCGCGCCGGCGCGTGCTCGCGCCCACGTGTCGGGGTCGACGCCCTCGGGTACCCGGCGGAAGTCCTCGCCGAAGGCGTCGTACCTGCGCCGCGTCTCCGGATCGGAGAGGACCTGATAGGCCTCGGAGACCTCCTTGAACCGCTCCTCGGCCTCCGGATCCTTGTTGACGTCAGGGTGATAGGTGCGGGCCAGCTTGCGATAGGCGCGCTGGATCTCGTCCTGGCTCGCCGTCCTTGACACGCCGAGGGCCTCGTAGAAGTCGCGTTGATCGGCCATCAGTCCGCCTTCGACACGATCACCGTGGCGGGACGCAGCTGACGCTCGGCGTCGCCGTACCGGGGGCGGACCACCTGGACGACCGTCCCCGGCGGGACGTCGGTCCTCGCGACCGCGCCCACGGCCTCGTGGCGCATCGGATCGAACGCCGCACCGGTGTCGTCCTGGCGCGGGAATCCGAGCCGGTCGAGAAGGGCGAGGGCCTGCTCCCGCACGACCTTCACCCCTTCGACGACCGCGCTGGAATCGGCGTCGGCGTGGTGGAGCGCGAGATCGAGGTTGTCGAGCACAGGCAGCCACTCCCCGGCCACCCGTGCCCGCTCGTGTTCCGACTCCTTGGCCGCGCGCTTGCGCACGTTGTCGAGCTCGGCCAGCGCGCGCAGCCGCTGGTCCTCGAGCTCCGACACGCGTGCCTCGAGCTGTGCGATCAGCGCCTTGAGCTCGGACTGTTCGCCCTGCGCGGGCGTGGCATCGTGCTCGGACTCGGACATGTCACTCAGGGGTGGTGAACTCGGCGTCGATGACGTCGTCGTCGGCGCCGCCCTTGTCCCTGCCCTGGCCTCCGGCCTCGCCGCCCGTCGGCGGAGGCTGCTGCCGGCTCGCGCCGGCGGCGGACAGGCCGTGGAAGACCTGCTGCAGCTCCGAGGTGAGCGACCGGAGCCGGTCGATCGGCACCTCCTCCTTGATGGCCTGCCGGGCGTCCGAGACCAGCAGTTCGGCGCGGGCCTTCTCGTGCGCCGCCACGTTGGATCCCAGCTCGCTCACGCGCCGCTCGACCTGGTAGGCGACGCTGTCGAGCTCGTTGCGGGCGTCTACCAGCTCGCGCAGCCGCACGTCCTCGTTGCGATGCTGCTCGGCGTCCGCGATCATCCGGTCGACTTCCGACTTGTCCAGCGTCGAGCTCTCGCTGATGGTGATGCGCTGTTCGGCGCCGGTGTCCTTGTCCTTCGCCGAGACGTTGAGGATGCCGTTGGCGTCGACGTCGTAGGTCACCTCGATCTGCGGGACGCCGCGCGGCGCCGGCCGGATGTTCTCCAGCTTGAACCGGCCGAGTACGCGGTTGTCGGCCGCGCGCTCGCGCTCGCCCTGGAGCACCACGACGTCGACCGAGTTCTGGTTGTCCTCCGCGGTGCTGAAGGTCTCGGTACGGCGGGCAGGGATGGTCGTGTTGCGCTCGATGACCTTGGTCATCACGCCGCCCAGCGTTTCGACGCCCAGCGACAGCGGCGTGACGTCGAGCAGCAGGACGTCCTTGACCTCGCCCTTGATGACGGCGGCCTGGATGGCGGCGCCGATGGCGACCACCTCGTCCGGGTTCACCGACATGTTCGGGTCCTTGCCGCCGGTCAGCCGGCGCACGAGGTTCTGCACAGCGGGGATCCTGGTGGACCCGCCGACGAGGATGATCTCGTCGATGTCGTCCGCGGTGAGCTTGGCGTCGGCCATCGCCTGCTTGACCGGTTCCATGCACCGCTCGACGAGGTCCGCGGTGATCTGATCGAACGTCGACCGCATCAGCGTCGTGTTCAGGTGCTTCGGGCCCGCGGCGTCGGCCGTGACGAACGGCAGGCTGATCGTGGTCTGGGTGACCGACGAGAGCTCCACCTTCGCCTTCTCCGCCGCCTCGAAGAGACGTTGCAGCGCCTGGGGATCGCGGCGCAGGTCGATGCCCTCCTGCCGCTGGAACTCGTCGGCGAGGTGGTCGACGATGCGCCGGTCGAAGTCGTCGCCGCCGAGGTGGGTGTCACCCGAGGTGGAGCGCACCTCGACGACTCCGTCTCCGATGTTCAGGATGCTCACGTCGAACGTGCCGCCGCCCAGGTCGAACACGAGCACGGTCTCGTTCGCCTTCTTGTCGAGCCCGTACGCCAGAGCGGCGGCGGTGGGCTCGTTGATGATGCGCAGGACCTCGATCCCCGCGATGCGTCCCGCGTCCTTGGTCGCCTGGCGCTGGGCGTCGTTGAAGTAGGCGGGGACGGTGATGACGGCCTCGGTGACCTTCTCCCCGAGGTACTTGCCTGCGTCGTCCACGAGCTTGCGGATCACCAGCGCGGAGATCTCCTCAGGCGTGTACTGCTTGCCCCGGATCTCGAAGCGAGCCTCGCCGTTCGGACCGGCCACGACGTCGAACGAGACGGCGGTCTGCTCGCTCGTCACCTCGTCGAAGCGCCGGCCGATGAAGCGTTTGGCGGAGTAGATCGTCCCTTTGGGATTCAGGATGGCCTGGCGTCTGGCCAGCTGTCCGACCAGGCGGTCGCCCTGGTCGGTGAAGGCCACCACCGAGGGAGTGGTGCGTGATCCCTCGGTGTTGGGAATGACGGTCGGTTGCCCGCCCTCCATGGCGGCGATCACTGAGTTCGTCGTGCCGAGATCGATGCCAACTGCCTTGGCCATCGGAGCGTCTCCTCGCTGTGTTCCTAGGTCGGACGGATCTGGAGCAGTTCCCGCGCGCGTTCGGCGTGCGTGGGGGCGACGAGCACCTCGTACCTGTCCGCGATCACCTGGCTGGTGGCGACGAAGTCCCTCTGCCCGCCGGAGAACATGTGGGAGATGAGCCCGAACACGGCGCCGGCGATCGCTCCCCAGATCAGCCCCCAGACGATCAGGGCGAAAACCGAGACCCTTGTCGCGAAGAGCGCGAAGAACAGTCCGACCAGCAGCCCGAACCAGGCGCCTGACAGGGCGCCCAGCCCCGTTGCCCGCAGGTAGGTCATGCGCCCGAGCACTTTCTCCATGAGCTTGAGCCCGGTACCGACGATGGCCGTCTCCTGCACGGGAAAGCGCTCGTCGGACAGGCGGTCGACGGCCTTCTGCGCTTCGAGGTAGCTGTCGTAGGCGGCCACAGGCACGTAGTTGGCGATCAGGGAGCGAGGTGATGACGTGGCCATGGCTCACTCCGAGATCTCGATGTGCCTGGGCTTCGCGCGCTCGGCCTTGGGCTCGGTGATGGTGAGGACTCCGTCATGGAGTAGCGGTGAAACGCTGCAAGGGCCGTGCGCACCTCGCCGATTCTGAAGCAGTGCCATCGCCGGACCTTCCTTCACTTGGTAGGGCCCACACCTTCGAGGCTTGCTCCATATGGCTGTCTTGACATCCTCAATTCGGGTAGTCCTCAAGGAGCGATACGGACATTCGCCCGGCGCCGGAGCTACCTGGATGGGGTTGTGCGCACACCCCGCATATGCTGGTCGAAGTCCTGTTCTTATCCGCAAGGTCAGGGGACGGATCTTCGGGGTGACCGGATGCGTGGACGTGAGCGCGAATGGAGCGCAGTCCTCGGGCTCTTCCGAGCGGCGAGGCCGGGAACCGGCGGAGTGCTGCTCCTCGACGGGGCTCCAGGCACGGGCAAGAGCAGGTTCCTCGCCGAAGCCGTCGCCGCGGCCACCGCATGGGGGTTCTCGCTCGCCGTGGGGCAGGCCGAGCCGCTCGGACGGCTCGTCCCGATGGAGCCGCTGCTCCTGGCGTTCAACGAGTCGTCGATCGACGCGGGCGACAGGCCGATCGTGCTGGTCGAGCGGCTGCGGGCCAGAGCCGAAGCGCTGGCGGCCGTCCACCCCGTGGTCGTGGCGCTCGACGATCTCCAATGGGCGGATCCCACCACCCTCATGGCGCTGAGAACCCTTCAGACCCAGCTGTCCGCCCAACCCCTCGTCTGGTTGCTCTCCAGGAACACCGTCTTCCGCGGGACGGAGGCCGAGCAGCTGTTCTCCATCCTGGAGGTGGAGGGCGCCGGCCGGATCGAGTTCGGTCCGCTGTCCGCCGACGCCGCGGCCGAGGTGATCGCCGATTTCCTTCCCGCGCCTCCCGGCCGCGAGGTGACGGAGCTCGTGGCGGGGGCCGAAGGCAATCCCCTGCTGCTGACCGAGCTCCTTTCCGGGTTGTGCGACGAGCAGGCGGTCTATGTCTCCGGCGGGCAGGCGCACCTGGTCTCGGAGCGGCTTCCGCAGCGGCTCAAGCGGGCCGTGGGGCGGCGTCTCGAACGGCTGAGCGGCCAAGCGCGCCAAGTGGTGGAGACCGCTGCCGTGCTCGGACGCTCCTTCCTGCCCGAGGACGTGGCCGAAGTCCTCGGCAGAACCCCCGCAGGCATCCTGCCCGCCTTGCAGGAGGCCATGCTCGCCGACATCCTCATGGACAGTTCCGACGTCCTCCTCTTCCGGCACGATCTCGTCAGGAAGTCCGTCATCGACGGACTGCCCCCATCGCTCCGCCAAGCCCTGCACCACCAGGTCGGCGGGATCCTCCTGGACCGCGGTGGCTCCGCCATGAAGGCCGCGCAGCTGCTGGTCGCCGCCCAGGACGGTGACACCGGCACCGCGGCACGGCTGGATCAGGCGGTGGACGAACTCCTCGCCGACGCGCCCGAGGCGGCGGCCGACGTCGGCCTGCGCGCGATGAAGCTCACCGACGGCGAATCTCCGAAGCGCCTGACGCTCACTCTCAACGTCGCCCAGGCCATGACGGAAGCCGGGCGGCTGGCGGAGGCCACCGATCTGATCACCGAGGCCCTGACCGAGCCCCTCTCTCCGGCGGGCGCCGCCCAGCTGCACTGCGCGCTCTCGGCCGCGCTCCTGCTGACCGGTGAGGCGGCGGGCGCGGTGAACGAGGCGGAGGAGGCGCTCGCGACACCCGGCCTGCCCGAAGCGGTCCTCGACCAGGCCCGGATGGTCCTCCTCCAGGCTCTGTCCGGACAGGAGGACGACGAGCGCGCCGTACGGCAGGCCGCGTCGATCCTCGACGACGCGGACGGCCACGGCGACGCTCTCGTGGTCACCGCCCTCACCGTCATGTCGGTCGCATCCTGGGACGAGGGCAAGCTCGCCGAGGGGATCCGTCTGGCCCGTGAGGCCGTACGGCGGGCGGGCGAAGGCTCGGCGGCGGCGCGCCGTACCCATCCGCAGCTGGCTCTGGCCTCGATGCTTCTCGACGCCGGCCTGCTGGGCGAGGCGGAGACCGTCCTGAGCGCGGCGCGCGAGCAGGTGGAGGCGCTCGGCCACACCGCATGGGCGGCGGGCCCCGCCCTTCTCCACGCCCGCCACGAGCTGGCCGTCCATCACCTGGCCGAGGCGGTGGCGGCGGCGGAAGCCGGCCTGGTCGCCGCCGACGCGCTGGGAACGCATCTGTTCACGTCACTGGGCACGGCGGTGCTCGGCTCTGCCGCGTTGCGCCGCGGAGACCTCCAGGCGGCGGCGGCCCACGTGGAGGGCGCCCGCGCGCGGTTGTCCCCCTACGCCGCGACACACGGGCGAGTGCGCTGCCTGCTGGTCGCCGCGCAGGTGATGGAGGCGCTGGGACGTCCGCGCCAGGCCATGGGGCTGATCGCCGACCTCTACCCCTTGATCGAGCAGCACCGTTCCCTCCTGATCGTGGATCCGGCCATCGCGGCATGGCTCGTCCGCCTCGCGTTGAGCGAGGGCGACAGGACGCGCGCCGAGACGTTCAACGCGGCGATCAACGGGCTGGCCGACGACAATCCGGGCTTCCCCGTCGTGATGGCCGCGGCGGCCCACGCCCGAGGCCTGCTCCGCGACGACGTGACGGCTCTCGCCGTCGCCGTCGCCCATACCGCGGACGACTACGCGCGGGCGTCGGCCAGGGAGGATCTCGGGGCGGCACTCGAGCTGACAGGGGAGCACGACGACGCGATCAGCAGTCTCAACCACGCGCTCGCCGAGTACGAGGCGAAGGGAGCGGCGCGAGACGCCGCGCGGGTGCGCCGCCGGCTGCGCAGGCTGGGCGTACGGTACCGCCACTGGACCCGCGGCGAGGGCGCGACGCTCGGATGGGCGAGCCTGACCACCACGCAGCGCGCCGTCGCTCGCCTGGTCGCCCAGGGGCTGACCAACCGCCAGGCCGCCGACCAGATGTTCATCAGCACGCACACAGTCGCGTTCCACCTGCGGCAGATCTTCAGGAAGCTGGACGTCAACTCACGTGTCGACCTGACCCGGTTCATCGTCGAGGAAGACCATCTGCACGACCGGACGGCGAACTAGCGCAGGTCGCACTACCCGGATGCGGGCGCCCACGCGCCTGCTACGCGGTCATGGTGGGCGCCTCGGCCTTCTCCGGCTCCACCTTCGACACCCGCGCGCCAAGAAGCTGGCCGGCACCGTGCTGGACGAGCTGTCCCTGTCCGGGTCCAGGACGTGACGCTCTCCCCGTGACCGGGCGCCCGCGGGTGGATCCGCTCTCTGCCGCGCTACCTGCGCAGGGACTGCCAGATCCGCTCGGGCAGTACCCGTGCGGACTCGGCCAGGTCGATCTCCGGCGCGCCGGCCAGCCACCGCCTGGTCACCTCGGCGACCGGCCCGATCAGGAGCATCTCCACCTGCGCCATCGGCAGGTCGGCGACCGTGCCCTCGTCCATGTGGACGCGAATCCAGCCGATCAGCCTGTTCAGGCGCGCCGCCTTGTCCGCCGCGATCCGCTCGGCGTGCGGGCCGAGGTCGATCGCGTACGGCGCCGCGTGGATGAAGCGGGCCTTGTCAGGGTGGTCCGCGGTGAAGCCGAGATAGGCCACCACCGCCCGCCGTACGCCGTCCCGAGCATTGGCGGAGTCCTCGACGGCGGCGACCAGCGTGTCGAGCAGGTCGCCCATGCATCGGCTGTACAGCGTCGCCGCCAGCCCCTCCAGGCTGCCGAAATGGTGGTACAGGCTGCCCATGCTGACGCCGCTGCGCGTGGTCATGGCCCGCAGGGTGAAGTCGCCGGGATAGACCTCAAGCGCGGTGTCGAGCAGCCGCCTGATCGTCTCCTCGCTGCGCTTGTGCCTGGTCACCCCGCCGACGTTAGCGCCTCGGCCTCTTCCCAGACACGCCCGGCCAGCTCGGCGTCCCGCGCCGGTCCCTCCAGGGGGACCTCTTCGGACAGGTTGAAGTACCGGCCCGTCCCGGTGTCGTGCGCCAGCCTGACGACGGGCTCGGCGCCCTCCTCCGGCGTGGCCCACTTGCGTTTCACGAGCTTGAGCAGCCATCCCATGGGTCCGCGCCGATCGCCGAGCCCGGTGCGGATCACCCCCGGATGGACGGCGTCGATCGTGATGCCGGATGCCCGCCAGCGCTCGGCGAACAGCGGCACGGTCAGCAGGTTGCACAGCTTGGTATCGGCATATGTCCGCATCTGGTGGAAGTCTGCGCCCACGGCCGTCCGGCCCACCTCGGCCTTGCCTTTGACGTAGAGCCCGGCGCTGACCTGCACCACCCGGCCGAGCCGGTCTTCCAGCAGGCGGTTGAGCAGGAACGGCGCCAGATGGTTGACGGCGAAGGACTCCTCCAGGCCGTCGCCGGTCAGCGTGCGGCGACTGGGCCACAGCCCGGCGTTGTGGATGAGCACGTCGACGCGCGGGCACCTGTCGCGGAGCTCGTCGGCCAGCCGCCTGACGGACGCGATCGTCGTGAGGTCGCCGGCCACGACCTCCACGTCACCCCGGATGCTCGCCGCGGCCCGCGCGCCGCGCTCCGGATCCCTCGCGACCAGCAGCACCGTGAACCCTTCGCCGGCCAGCCGCTCGCACACCGCGTACCCGATGCCGCGGTTGCCGCCGGTTACCACCACTGTGGACGCCATGTTGGAGTATTTTTCTAGAGAATTGATCTAATTTCAAGAGGTGGGGCGGGTGGGCGATTGGGCGTTAAGCGAAAGTTGACTGGTGTTCGCTAAGTTACGCGGATATGACCCGCAAGAGTCCGAGTCTGGGGCCGCTCACCCCGCGCCAGCACTGGCGCAGGGCCAGGCTGCAGGCCTACTCGTGGCTGCTCACCGGCGCGTACCGGCTGGGCACCACGCACCCCGCCCTGTGGCGGTTCGTGGCCCGCTCCTACCACCCGGTCCTCGACCGGCTCGCCCGTGTGCACGCCCGCGTGGCCTGCCAGTTCGCCGCCGTGGACGTGCCCGCCTATCGGGACTTCCTTCGCGTCCACGGCGCCGAGCACGCCAAGCGGCTCACGGACTTCCCCGAGACGACCAAGCAGAACTACGCCTCCGTCTACGACGAGCAGAGCCGCTGCCAGGAAGGCAGGCTGCACCGGCCAGGCGTGATCGTGGACGAGTCGTCGGGTTCGAGCGGCAAGCCGTACAACTGGGTGCGCGGGCCGCGGGAGCTCGAGGGCATCTACCGCAACGCCGCCGGATACATCGAGCTGGTCTTCCCCGGCGAGAAGCTGTTCGTGATCAACGCCTACTCGATGGGCGCGTGGGCGACGGGCACCACCACCGGCGCCGCCATGGCCCGCATCGCGATGGTCAAGAACACCGGCCCCGACCTGGAGAAGATCGCCGACACGCTGGAGCACTTCGGCCCCGGCTACGACTACGTGGTGGGGGGCTATCCGCCGTTCCTCAAGCACCTGCGCGACCGGCTCGACGCGACGGATTTCCCCTGGCAGGACTACCGCATCCGCGGCATGGTCGGCGGCGAGGGCATGACCGAGGCGCTGCGCGACTACCTGGAGGAGCGCTTCGAGGAGGTGCTCTCGGGATACGGCGCCAGCGACCTGACCATCGGCATGGGCGCGGAGAGCGGGTTCACCGTACGGCTGCGCAAGCGGCTGGCCACCGACCAGCGGTTGCGCGACGCCCTTGTCGGCCCGGACGAGCAGCGGCTGCCGATGATCTTCCACTACAACCCGCTGGAGACGTTCCTGGAGGTCAACGGCTCCGGTGAGCTGCTGTGCACGATCAACACCAAGACCTGCCTGCAGCCGAAGCTGCGCTACAACGTCGGCGACGAGGCAAGGCTGCGCACGCTGGCCGAGGTCAAGCGCGCGCTGGGCGCCGACTACGCCGCCACCTGGACCGACGAGCGGATGAACCTGCCGCTGCTGTTCCTGTTCGGCCGCAAGGACTCGACGATCTCCTACATGGGCGCCAACCTCTACCCGCAGGACGTCGAGTACGGCCTCTACCAGGGCAACCCGTACGCCGCGAGCATCGCCAGGTTCTGCCTGTCGCTGGAGGAGCTGCCAGGACTGGAGTACCGCCCGGTGATCAACGTCGAGCTGCGGGAAGGCACCGACCTCGCCGAGCCGGATCGCGACGCGCTGGCCGGCATCTGCCGCGAGGGCGTCGTCGCCCACCTGAGCCGCGTCTCGCGCGACTTCGCCGAGTCGCTGAAGGAGGACCCGACCTCCGCCGACCTGCGCGTCAGGATCTTCGAGGTCAACGAGGGGCCGTTCGCGGCACTGACCAAGATGAAGAACGTCTACCTGGTGGAGCACGCATGAGGACCAAGGACTTCAGCAAGGCGCCGCCGCAGGGGCAGGCCAACGCCATGTTCGTCGGGGCCACCCGCTACCGGGGGGCCTTGTCGATCATCACCCTCACCTTCACCTGGTTCCGCATGGTCCGTGACATGAAGCGGATGCGCGGCTACCGCTGGCACAAGGTCTACTGGGAGTTCCCCTTCACGCTCGGCACGCTGGCCTTCTTCGAGGACCGCGACGCGCTGCTGCGCTTCGCCCGCAGCCGCCATCACCGCAAGCTCATGCGGTGGGTGACCGACGGCACCAAGAACGCCACGGGCGGATACATCCGCCTCTACAACGCCGAGCCCGAGGGCTACTCCAACGGCGTCTGGCGCGCGGAGGGCGGGCCGATGGCGCACATCGAGACGTTCACGCCGCTGTCCGCCGAGGAGGGCGAGGGGCCGAGGGTGAGCAGGACGTGAGCCTTCGGCCCGTCGAGTCCAGGCGCGACCTGCGCGCCTTTCTCTCGCTCACCGATCGGATCTACGGCGCCGACCCGCGCTTCGTCCCGCCGCTGCACGCGACGGTCCGCGCGTGGCATCGCAGAGGGGTACGGCTGTGCCTGCTCGAACGAGGGGGAGAAGTCGTCGGGCGGACCACCCTGCACGCCGACGCGGCGCTGGACGCCAAGCTCGGCACGGCCGCGCAGCTGTTCGGGTCGACCGAGTTCACCGAGGACGCGGGGGAGGAACTGCTCGACGGCATCTGCGCGGCAGGGCGGGCGGCGGGCAGGCAGGCCGTCTTCGGCCCGGTGTCGCTGCTGCCCAACCAGTCGGGTGGGGTCATCACGTCGGGCTTCGACGAGCGCGGCTTCATCGACAGCGCCTGGAACCATCCCTACTACCCCGACACCTACGACAAGCACGGGTTCGTCCGCAGGTTCGAGGCCGACACCTGGATCTGCCCGGTGCCCGAGGAGCCGGTCTTCACCTTCGACGACTCCCGCCTCGCCGCCGAGCGGCTCCAGATCCACCGCGGCGACAGGAGGCGCGTCGGGCAGCAGCTGCCGATCCTGCGCGAGATGCTCAACGCCAGCTTCGCCCAGCTCGGCTACTACACCGAGATCTCCGCCGAGCAACTGGCCGAGCAGACGGACGGCCTGGCGTTCCTGCTGGACGAGTCGCTCCTGCTCTACCTGACGAAGGCGGGCCGTCCGGTGGCCTTCGTGCTCTGCCTGCCGGACGTCTCGCGATTCATCGCGAAAATTCGCGGAAATCTGCATCTCATCAACCAGCTCAGGCTGCTGGCCACCCGATCGAGCCACCGCCGTGAGGCCGTCCTCATCATCAAGGGCACCGTCCCCGGCGAGCAGGGCCACGGCTACATGCGCCTGCTCTCCCGCGAACTCCACGCCGGCCTGCGCGAAGGCGGCTACCGGGCACTGCGCAGCACCTACGTCGAACGCACCAACCCCGGCTCCGCCGCCCAGTACGTCGCCATGGGCGGCCGCCCCCTGCACGGCTACACCTTCTACGAGAAGAACCTCACGTGAACGAGCTGCGGGCCCTCGAGCCGGACTTCTGGCGCGCGCCCAGCGCGCACAACACCCAGCCGTGGACCCTCACCTACCACGGCACGGAGGCCATGATCGGCTGGGATCCCGAGCGCTGCCTGCCGATCGGCGACCCCACCGGCCGTGACCTGCGACTCAGCCTCGGCGCGTTCATCGAGTGCTGCCTGATCGTCTGCGCCTCCGCGGGTCTGAGCGTCGGCTTCAGACCCGACAGGGGCCCCGGCAGAGTCGGCTTCCTGTACGGCTCCGCGCAGCCGTACCAGACGCCCTTCACCACCGAAGACGTACGGCGGCGCGGCACGAACCGGGGAGGCTACCGCCCCGGCCGCCTGCCCGACGACGTCGTGGCGGGGCTGCGCGGCCACGGCCACACCGACGTGCGCCGCCTCGCCTGCCGCGACCTGGCGGACCTGCTGCACGCGGCCGACGTGCGCCAGTGGGCGGACGCCGAGGTCACGGGCGAGCTGCGCGAATGGCTGCGGCTGACCCCGAGTCACCCCCGGTACCCGTTCGACGGCCTCACCCACAAGGCGCTGGCGCTGAGCGACGCGGAGACGCTCGCCCTGCGCGGCGCGCTCGCCGCCTACCCCGCGCTGCGCCGCCTCGGCCTGCCCAGGCTGCTGGCGGGTGCCGCGCGCGGCCTGCTCGACTACGACGGCGACGTGCTCGTCCTGGTCGGGCCCGTGGAGGAGCAGGTCGAGCTGGGCCGGGTGCTGATGCGGCAGTGGCTGGCGCTGTCCGTGCTCGGCTACGCCACCCACCCGCTCAGCCAGCTCATCGACTGCGCCTTCACCCGCGAACACCTGGCCGCGAGGCTGGACGTCAAGGACCCGGAGACTCTCCTGCACGTGGCCAGGGTGGGCCGGCCACTCGCCCCCGCCGCCCGCTCGGCCAGACTGAGGCGCTGACCCGGCCGCCGGCTCGTCCACCCAGTGGGTCGGGTCGCCCGGACGCCTGCCGAGCGCGGAGACGAGCAGGGGCCCGCACCCATGAAGGTGCGGGCCCCTGCTCGTGAGGCTTGCTACGTCAGGCGGCGACGATGTTCTCCGCCTGCGGGCCCTTCTGGCCCTGGGTGACGTCGAAGGACACCTTCTGGCCCTCGTGCAGCTCCCGGTAGCCGCCCTGGGCGACGATGTTGGAGTAGTGCGCGAAGACGTCGGCGCCGCCGCCGTCCTGCTCGATGAAGCCGAAGCCCTTTTCCGAGTTGAACCACTTCACGGTGCCAGTTGCCATGTCGATCTCCCTTGATAGGTGCAGAACCGGAATCCACACTGTGCGGATGCCGCGTCGCCGCGTTGAGCCCATCCGGAGATGACCGGAAAACAAAAAATGCACCTGAAGGTCACATCCCGTCAGGTGCACACAAGTTCGTATGGGTACCACAACTGCAACTGTCATGAGTCTAGCACACGTGAGGCCGTGCTCGCACGGAGGCGGTCAGGGGCCGGTCAGGCGACGGTCTCCGCGGGTGGTGACCACGAACACCTGCCAGTTGTAGTAGGCGTAGTAGTTCCTGATGTCCCGCTTCATCTGGCCCGCGTGCAGCAGCACCGCGTCGACGTACGCCTGTGAGTGGTTGTAGGCGAACAGCGCACGCCGGTAGTCGCGCGGCGCCCCCGACGCGTGCAGGTAGTTGGCCGCGGCGAGCACGGCGTCCCCGGTGTCATGGACGTCACCGCCCATCCCGTAGGCCGCCCACGTGCCCGGCATGAACTGCATGGGTCCCTGGGCGCCTGTGTGGCTCGGCGACCTGACGCGGCCGAACTTGGTCTCGACGAACATCACCGCCGCCAGCACCTCCCACTCGACGCCGAACCGGCGCTCGGCGCGCCGGAAGTGGCCGAGCAGGACATTCGCCGGCTTGGGCGGCCGCACGCGGAATTTCGCCGACCCGCTGATGGGCCGGACGAGGGAGAGCAGGCCCCGGGCGGCCGTGACGTTGTCCTTCGCCTCCTTCGCCAGGGCCTTCGGCAGCTTCGCGTAGGTGCGGGACGCGACTGTGGGATTGCGGGCGAGGTAGCGGTAGACGCGTTGCTGGTGCAGAGCCAGCAGCACCACCGGCTCGGGCGGCTCGCCCTTGCCCGGGTCCCCGTCGCGCACCCAGGCATCCGTCGCGCGCCGGAGGTCCGCGGTGGTGGCGGCCAGGGCACGGGCCAGCCGCGAAGGGTCCTTGGGGATCTCGGCGTCGGGGGCGGGCGCCTGTCTTGCCGGCTCCTTCGCCCGCGGCGTCGCCGACTGCTCAGGACCCGGCGCTGCCGCCGCCTGGCTGGGAGCGGGCGACGCCGCGCCCTGCGCGCCGGTGCAACCGGAGAGCACGACGGCCAGGCCGACGAGCGGCGCGACCATCAACCTCCCGCGCGCCCGGCCCGGGCGCCTGCCGCCCGAAACGTCTCCCCATGCGGGCAGCGCCCGCCCGCTCGGCCGGTGGTCGTACCCCGGCCCCGCCGTCCCCGCCTGCTGATCGTTCATCGGCCCCAACGTACCCCGAACGACTTTCCCCGGCGTCGCCGAGCGGATCTGGTAAGCCAACATTCCATAGTCACCCGAGACGAAGGAAAGTTTCTAGAGGGTAGCCGTAAGGGAAATTTTCTTCCTCGATCTTATTGACCTGGAGCCTTACCCGTCGCAAAGCTCTACTGCATGACGGTCACTGTGCGCGCGTTCGCCCCCGGGGACGAGCACTCCCTGATCGAATCCTGGAACCGGAGCCTGCCAGGGGACCCGACGACCGCGGCGTGGTTACGCGACTGCGTCCTGCTCGACCCGAACTTCGACCCCGAAGGCCTGCGGGTGGCCGTGACGGACGGGCACGTCGTGGGGTGCGCCTACGCCGTCCGCCGGTTGACGCCGCTCGCACCGGGCACGGACCTGGAGCCTGAGGCGGGCTGGATCCCGTTCTTCTTCGTCGAACCAGGGCACAGGGGCGGCGGGCTCGGACGGCGGTTGCTCACCGAGGCGCTGGACTTCCTGCGGGCCAGGGGACGGACACGGGTCGACTTCGCCTCCTACACGCCCAACTACGTACTGCCCGGCGCCGACCCCGAGCTCTACCCCGAAGGGTTCGGCCTGCTGACCAGCCTCGGATTCGGCACGCTCTACTCGCCGGTCGCGATGGACCGCACCCTGGTCGGCTACCTGACGCCGGAGGACGTGCACGAGCTGCGGGCCGAGCGGGAGAGCGAGGGGTACGGCTTCCGCAGCCCTGCCGACGGTGAACTGCCCGAGCTGATCAGGTTCGCCGCCGACGAGTTCAACCCCGACTGGGGCGAGGCGGTCCGCCACCACAAGGACACCACGCGCATGGTCATCGCCAAGAAGCGGGACCGGCTGGTGGGGTTCGCGCTCTACGCCGCCTACCGCGGCATCCCCGAGCGGTTCGGGCCGTTCGGCGTGGACCCCGGCGAGCGGGGCACCGGGCTCGGCAAGATCCTGCTCCACCTCACGATGACGAGGATGCGAGCCGAGGGCCTGCACTCCTCCTGGTTCCTCTGGACCGGAGAGACCAGCCCGGCCGGCCACCTGTACGCCAAGGCGGGATACCAGGTCACCCGCCGCTTCCACGTCATGAGGTGGACGGCATGACGCACATCGTGGCCATCGGCGCCCACGCCGGGGACATGGACCTCACGGCGGGAGCCGTACTCGCGCAGCACGTCCTCGAAGGACACCGCGCCACGCTCCTGCACCTCACCCTCGGCGAGCGCGGCCACCCGCGGCTGCCCGTCCCCGAATACGCCAAGCAGAAGCACGACGAGGCCGAGGCGTTCGCACAGGCGATCGGCGCCGAGGCCAGGTTCCTCGACTACGAGGACGGCCTGCTGCCCGAGGACGAGGACGTCAAGATGCGCGTCGGCGACCTGATCAGGGAGCTCCGGCCGGACATCGTCCTGACCCACTGGAGCCAGTCGATCCACAAGGACCACGCCCGCACGCACCGCATCGTCGAGGACGCCCGCTTCTACGGCGGGCTGAAGACACTGGAGCGAGAGCGGCCGGCGCACTGGGCGGGGCAGCTGTTCTACGCCGACAACTGGGAGGACGCCGAAGGCTACCGGCCCGACGTCTTCTTCGAGCTGACCGACGAGGCCTACCAGGTCTGGTCGGAGGCGATCACGGGCTACGCGTTCGCCCGTGGGGAGACGTACGGCTTCCCGTACGTCGACTACTACCGCGCCCTCACCATCGTGCGCGGCGCTCCGGCCGGTTTCCGCCGGGCCCAGGCCTTCGCGGCGCCGGTCGGCTCCCGTGACCTCCGCGTGAGAGGAACCTTCTGAATGAGACGTCCGACGACAGTCGTCTTAGCGCTGGCCCTGGCCGCCGCCGGTTGTTCGAGCGGCGGCGGACCCGGCCCCAAGAGTGAGGCGCCGCCCCTGGTGATGCACGCCATCGACGCAGGCACCTTCCAGGAGAACTTCAACCCGTTCCACCTCGAAGGCGTGAACTTCGGCACGACCGGGATGATCTACGAGACGCTCGAGTACTTCAACAAGCTCAAACCCGGCGAGGTCAAGCCGTGGCTGGCGTTGAGCCACGAGTGGGCCGATGACGGCAAGGCGCTCACCTTCACCCTGCGCCAGGGCGTGAAGTGGACCGACGGCAAGCCGTTCACCGCCGACGACGTGGCCTTCACCTTCGACACGATGACCAAGCACCCCGAGCTCAACAAGGGGGCGCTGGAGATCTCCGGCACCCAGGTGCTCGCGCCGGACAAGGTGCGGATCGACTTCAAGACCACGTCGTACGCCAAGCTCTTCAACATCTCCGGCAACACGGGCATCGTGCCGAAGCACCTGTTCGAGAAGGAGAACCCGGTCACCTTCACCAACCCCAAGCCGGTCGGCACCGGGCCCTACCAGCTCTCGAAATTCTCCGCCCAGCTCTATGAGATGACGAAGAATCCGGCGTACTGGCAGCCGGGCAAGCCCGTCGTCCCCACGATCAGGTTCCCCGCCTACACCGCCAACGCCGTGCAGACCGGACTCCAGCAGGGCGAGATCGACTGGGCGGGCGCGTTCGTGCCCGACATCGACAAGATCTACGTCCAGGGCAAGCCGGAGACCAACAAGTACTACTTCCCGCCCGAGGGCGTGGTCTCGCTCCTGCCGAACCTGACCCACCCCGTCCTGTCCAAGCCGGAGGTACGGCAGGCCATCAGCCTGGCCGTCGACCGCGACAAGATCGTCAAGGTGGCCGAGCGCGGCTACACCAAGGTCGCGCACCCGACCAGCATCCCGATGCCGGGCGGCGAGGCGTTCCTGCCGCCGCGGTACAAGGACGCGGCCTACCAGGTCGACGTCGAGAAGGCCAAGGAGCTGTTGAAGGGCGTCGACCCCGGCAGTCTCAAGTTCACCCTGCTGGTGCCCTCGCCGTTCACCGACTGGGTGAACGCCGCCCAGCTCATCAGGGAGGACCTGGCCAAGGTCGGCATCACGGTCGAGACCAGGGGCGTGGCCTTCCAGGACTGGGTCTCCAAGGTCGGCAAGGGGAACTTCGACCTGTCGATCAGGGCCACGCCCGCCGGGGCCTCGCCGTACTTCCAGATGAGGTCGCTGCTCTTCAGCGAGCTGGCCAAGCCCGTCGGCACCGCCGCCACCGGCAACTACCAGCGGTGGAAGGACCCGGAGACGGACAAGCTGATCAACGCCTACGCCGCCACCGAGGACCTGGCCGAGCAGCAGCGGGCCACCCAGGAGCTCGGCAGGATCATGGTGGAGAAGCTGCCGGTGCTGCCGTTGTTCTACAGCCCGTCCTGGGCGGAGTTCAGGACGAACAAGTACGTGGGCTGGCCGTCGGAGCAGGACCCGTATGCGATGCCCTCGCCGTACACCTCGCCCGACGCCGCCGTGGTGCTGCTCAACCTGAGGCCCGCGGGCACGTGAGGTTCCTGACCAGGCGGCTCGGGTTCTACCTCCTCACGGCCTGGGCCGCCGTCACGCTCAACTTCCTGATCCCCCGGATGATGCCGGGGGATCCGGTGGACCTGCTGGTGGCCAGGCTCAAGGGCAACGTGGACCCGGCCGCGATCGACGCGATGAAGAAGGCGTTCGGGATCAGTGACGCCAACCTGTGGACGCAGTACCTGGACTACCTGGGCAACCTGTTCAGGGGCGAGCTGGGCCGCTCGATCACGTTCTTCCCGACAGAGGTGTCCACGGTCATCGCCGACAGCCTGCCGTGGACGATCGGGCTCGTCGGCATCGCCACGCTGATCAGCTACGTGGCCGGCACCTCGCTCGGGGTGCTGATGGCCTGGAAGCGCGGCACCTGGCTCGACGGGGCGCTTCCGGCGGCGACGTTCCTGCACGCGGTGCCGTACTTCTGGGTGGCCCTCGTGCTGGTCTTCGTCTTCGGCTCGACGCTGCGGTGGTTTCCCGGCTCGCGAGCGTACGGGCTGGAGGTGACACCCGGCTTCGACGGGGAGTTCCTGGCCAGCGTGGCCTACCACGCGACGCTGCCCGCGGTCACGATCGTGCTGGCCTCGATGGCCGACCGCATCCTCGGCATGCGCAACGTCATGGTCACCACGCTCGGCGAGGACTACGTGGTCATGGCCGAGGCCAAGGGGCTGACCAGCCGCCGCGTCATGTGGGCCTACGCCGCCAGGAACGCGATCCTGCCCAACATCACGAGCTTCGCGCTCAGCCTCGGCTTCGTGGTCGGCGGCTCGGTGCTGACCGAGATCGTCTTCTCCTATCCGGGCATCGGCTCGATGTTGCTCAAGGGCGTGGAGAACGAGGACTTCCCGCTCATGCAGGGCATCTTCCTGGTGATCTCGCTGGCCGTCCTCGTCGCGAACCTGCTGGCCGACCTCGCCTACGTGATCCTCGACCCAAGGACGCGCCAATGAAAATCCGCATAGGCGCCGGCATCCTGCTCTTCTTCACGCTGATGGCGATCTTCGGGCCGCTGCTGCTGTCCACCGACCCGGCCGCGACCAGCGACGCCGGACTCCAGGGGCCCTCCGCGGAGCACTGGCTCGGCACCACGCAGACCGGCCAGGACGTGCTCACCCAGATCGTGCACGGCTCGCGGATCTCGATGGGCGTCGGCCTGCTCTCGGCCGTCATCGCCACCGCCTTCGCCATCGCCGTGGGCCTGGTCGGCGGCTACTTCGGCGGCGCGGTCGACGAGGTGCTCTCGGTGCTCACCAACATCTTCCTGGTGCTGCCCGCGCTGCCGCTGATCATCGTGTTGGCGGGCTACCTGCCCCAGCGCGGCGTCGCGTCGGTCGCGGTGGTGATCGCCGTGACCGGCTGGGCGTGGGGTGCCCGCGTGCTGCGCGCCCAGACCCTGTCCGTACGGCGGCGCGACTTCGTGGAGGCGGCCAAGGCCAGCGGCGAGGGCCCGTTCCGCATCGTCTTCTTCGAGATCCTGCCCGTGCTGCTGCCCGTGATCGCCACCAGCTTCCTGGCGACCGTGGTCGGCGCCATCCTGGCCGAGGCGGGGCTCTCCTTCCTCGGCCTGGCCGACCTGTCCACGGTGAGCTGGGGGAGCATGCTCTACTTCGCGCAGAACGGCCAGGCGCTGCTGATCGGCGCCTGGTGGTGGTTCGTGCCGCCAGGGCTCTGCATCGCGCTCATCGGCACCGGCCTGGCGCTGGTCAACTTCGGCCTGGACGAGGTCGCCAACCCGCGGCTGCGCACGATCAAGGTTCGGAAGGCTCGCGCATGAACGTCATGGAAGTCCGCGGGCTCGGCGTCGACTACCTGTCGTCGAGCGGCGCCGTGCACGCGGTCGCCGACGTCTCCCTCGACCTGCGGCGCGGCGAGATCCTCGGGCTGGCGGGGGAGAGCGGCAGCGGCAAGTCCACCCTCGCGCACGCGATCGGGCGGCTGCTGCGTCCACCGGCCACGATCACCGGCGGCTCGGTGACCTACCACCGGCCCGACGGTCCGGCCGTGGACGTGCTGAAGCTGAAACGGGAGGAGCTGCGCGCCTTCCGGTGGAGGGAACTGGCGGTCGTCTTCCAGAGCGCCATGAACTCCCTCAACCCGGTCAGCACCGTCGGAGCTCAGATCGACGATGTGCTCCGCATCCACGTCCCCGACCTGCCGCGCAAGGCGCGCACCGAACGCTCGGTGGAGCTGCTGCAGCGGGTCGGCATCAGCGCGGACCGCAGGCGCAGCTACCCGCACGAGCTGTCCGGCGGCATGCGCCAGCGCGCGGCGATCGCCATCGCGCTGGCGCTCAACCCCGAGATCATCATCATGGACGAGCCCACGACCGCGCTCGACGTGGTGGTGCAGCGCGACATCCTTCACGAGATCAGGGCCCTGCGCGAGGAGTACGGCTTCGCGGTCATGTTCATCACCCACGACCTGTCGCTGCTCATGGAGATCTCCGACCGGATCGCCATCATGTACGCGGGCAGGGTCGTCGAGACCGGCACCGCCAGAGCCCTGCACCAGGCTCCGCGCCATCCGTACACGCTGGGCCTGCTGCGCTCGTTCCCGCGCCTGCACGGGCCGCGCGAGGAGCTGCTCGGCATCCCCGGCACCCCGCCCGACCTGCGCTCACTGCCGCCCGGCTGCGCCTTCCACCCGCGCTGCCGCTTCGCCTTCCACGCCTGCGACTCGACGCTGCCACAGCTCGATCCCGACGTGGCCTGCCTGCTCAACGAGGGGAAGGGGGTCCGATGAGCGCGGTCGTCCTCGAAGGCAGGAACCTCACCAAGCACTTCAAGGCCGCCCGCGGCCGGGGCAGCGTGCGCGCGGTCGAGGACGTGTCGCTGACGCTGCGGGCCGGGTCGGTGACGGCGCTGGTGGGGGAGAGCGGCTGCGGCAAGAGCACCGTGGCCAGGCTGCTGGCCCAGGTGTACCCGCCGACGTCGGGCGAGGTGCTGCTGCGCGGGGAGAAGGTGAAGGGCTTCAGGGAGTACCGGCGGCAGGTGCAGCTGATCTTCCAGGACCCGTTCGCCTCGCTCAACCCCTTCCACCGGGTCCGCTACCACCTGGCCAGGCCGATGCGCGTCCACGGGCACGTGCGCTCGGACGCGCACGAGCGCGAGCTGGTGGCCGAACTGCTGGAACGGGTCAGTCTCACGCCCGTCGAGCAGTTCATGGACAAGCTGCCGCACGAGCTGTCGGGCGGGCAGCGGCAGCGGGTGGCGATCGCCCGCGCGCTCGCCGTACGGCCGGTCGCGCTGATCGCGGACGAGCCCGTCTCCATGCTCGACGTGTCGATCAGGCTCGGGGTGCTGCGGCTGCTGGAGGAGCTGGCCGACGACAGCGGCCTGGCGCTGCTGTACATCACGCACGACATCGCCAGCGCCCGCTACTTCGCCGAGGACATCACCGTCATGTACGCGGGGCGGCTGATCGAGAGCGGCCCCGCCGAGGCGCTCACCCAGGCGGCCCGCCACCCCTACACCCGGCTGCTGCTGGACTCGGCGCCCGATCCCGACAGGGTGACGCGGCCCGACCGCACCAGGCACGGCGAGCCGCCCAGCCTGGTCTCGCCGCCGAGCGGGTGCCGCTTCCACCCGCGCTGCCCCGTCGCGCTGCCGGTCTGCTCCTCCGAGGTGCCGGGCCGTACCGATCTCGGCGACGGCCGATGGACGCACTGCTGGCAGGCCGATGGAGCGGTCGGGTAGGGAAGTGCTCTCGCGGACCCCGCCGGCGGGTCCGGCCGTACGTCAGGTCGTCGGCGGGGCGATGCCGAGCCGGTCGAACGCCGCGGCCGCACTCGGGGAGTACGGGGGACGAGCGCGAGGGCGGTGGCCAGGGGTATCACGGGCAGCACGTAGCAGTGGTCGTAGTCGGCGGTCGCGGCCGGCGCTTCGGTCAGGAGAACACCCTTTGGCCCGCCCAACACTTTGCCTGATCGGGAAGCGCCTGGCTGCTGCCGTACGGGCGTGGAGGGGTACACGGGCGACATGGACCGCGACAAATCGGGCAAGAGTGGTATTTCCCGCGAGCTGTGTGACTGGTGCGGCACGGTGATCTCGGACGGGACAGAGATTCACGGCTTGGCACCGGACTCCTCCATGATCCATGCCAGTATCCCCGGGTTCGACGGCCGGCGCTTTCTGACGGCCTGCAACCACGAGCACCTGGTAGCCCTGTACGAGCACTACCGCCGTCGGCCCTTCGTCGACGAAGAGCTGTGGGCGGGGAAGATCGCCAGAGCGTTGAACGGCACCGCCGAAGAGCTCACCATCGAGGACCTGACCGACGCCACCGGCTTGAGCCGGGAACAGGTCGAACGGTGCATGGCATGGCTCGAAGCCCAGCTCCACCGGCCGCGCGACCGATGATGACGCGCTCCCGGCCTGTCCCGGGGCGCCGCGCCCGTCCAGGCCGCCCTGCGGCAGCGTGCCCCCTAACCACCACGAGCTGTCTGCCGCATGCCCGCATCATGGACACCGGCCTGCGCACGTTCTACGGAATGATCCCGCCACCGGTTCCTCGGCCAGAACCCGCTCCCTGAGCAGGTCAACGTAGCCTGAGCCGCCTGGCTGACCGGGCGAACGGCGCACCGGCGCGGGTTTCGCTCGCCCTCAGCTGGACCCGCGTGTCTCGCGGAGGAACCGCAGCAGGAGGTCGGTCACCTCGGCGGGCCGTTCCAGGCTGGGCAGGTGACCGGCCCAGGGCAGCTCGTGGTGACGGGCGTCGGCGAGCCGGTCCGGCAGCCGGGCCGCGATCTCGCGGAAGTCCGGCAGGTCGAGGCCGCCGGACACGGCCAGGCAGGGGGCCGTGATCAGTGACAGGTCCACCTCTGCCTTGACCTGGGCGAACTCCTCGGTCACGGCCAACTGGACGTCGAACGCGTGCCGCTGCATCTGACGGACCCGCTCCCTGACCGCGTCGTCGGCCTCCGGGCCCAGGAAGGTCTCCACATTCAGATCGACGGCTCCGTCGATGTCACCGGCGGCGATCAGCGCGTCCTCTCGCCCGGCGAAGGACCTCAGCGCCTCGCCGGGCACGTGGTCGGGAGAACCGGAACAGAGCAGTGCGAGAGCTGTGACCATGTCCGGCCAGCGCGCCGCCAGCTCCAGGGCGACCCGGCCGCCATAGGAGGATCCGATCAGCGTCGCGTGCTCGATGCCGAGGCCCTTCAGCAGGTCGGCGACATCTTCGGCATTGTTGTACGGGCGGTCCGGCATCGGAGACTCACCGAACCCGCGCAAGTCACAGCGGACCACTCGGTATCCGGCATCGAGGAGGGCCGTCCACTGCGGATCCCACATGCGTCGATCGCACACCGCCGAATGCAGGAGCACCAGCGCAGGACCGTCACCAGCCACTTCATGAGAAAGAGTCATACGGCGGGACCCTAGTGTAACCGCCCTCCTGCGAGTGGAAGCGGACCTCGGCGCCCGCCTCGCGGGCCCGCTCCTCGCCCCAGGCCAAAGCCGTGGGGGAGAGGTCGACGGCGTCCACCTCGAAGTCGAGCGAGGCAAGGTGGATGGCATTGCGGCCCGGCCCGCAGCCCAGATCCACACTCGGTCATGAGCGCGAGCGGGTCAACCGCTGGTGGCCGACCGCCTGGTGTTCAGCTGGTCGAATCCGACCGCGACAAGGATGAGCACACCGATGGCGATCTGGAGGTAGAAGGCGTTGATCGCCAGGAGGTTGCCGCCGTTGTTGAGGACACCCATGATCAGCGCTCCGGTGGCGGCGCCGATCGCGCTTCCCTTCGCGCCGAAGAGGCTCGCGCCACCGATGACACAGGCGGCGATCGCGTTGAGCTCGAAGCCCGTGCCGGCGGTGGGGATGCCCGCTCCCAGCCGGGAGGCGAGCAGCACCCCGCCGAGACCGGCGAGCAGGCCTGAGATCATGTAGACCGAGACCGTCACCATGCGGACGGGCACGCCGGCCAGGCGGGCCGACTCGGGGTTCGAGCCGACGGCATAGATGTAGCGGCCGAAGACCGTCCTGGTGAGCACGAACCACATCACGGCGGTGACCACGGCGGCGATGATGAGCAGGTTCGGAATGCCGAGGACGGTGCCGTTGGCGATGACCTGGAACGCCTCCGGCACACCCTGGATGGTCTGGGCGTCGGTGGTGACCAGGACTATTCCGCGGGCGATGCCGAGCATGCCCAGGGTCGCGATGAACGGCGGTAGCAGGGCCCGGGTCACCAGCAGGCCGTTGACGATCCCGAGCCCCGTGCCGATCCCCACTCCGAGCAGGATCGCCGGCAGAATCGGCATGCCGGCGACCAGGAACTGCGCGGTGGAGGCGCCTGACAGGCCGAGGATCGACCCGACCGACAGGTCGATCCCGGCGGTCAGGATGACCAGGAGCTGGCCGACCGCGATGATCCCGAAGATCGCGACCTGCCGGGCGAGGTTGGCCAGGTTGTTGCCGGTGAGGAACTCGTCGCTGGCAAGCGTGAGGGCGCCGATCGCGACGAGCAGGACGACGAGTCCGCCGCTCTCTCGTCCCGCGATGTCCCCCAGCGTGATGACTCGTCGTGGGAGCGCGGCCTGCTGCTCGGGCGACAGCCTCGCCCTCGGCACCGTCTCCAGGCCCGGTCCCTCACCGCCCGGCGGCTTGTTGGTGATCGTCGTGGTCACGATCGGCTCACGCCAGATCAGCTTAGGCATCTCGGCTCACCCCTCCTGGGTCGTCTGGCGTCGGTGGAGTCGTGCTCCGAGGCGCCCGGACCTTGCCCGAGACCGATGACGTTCCGTCAGGGGTCGCCGGCGTCGCGTCCCCGGCGGCTGGGATCTCGGCGCCGCCGGTACCGCTCGCCAGGCGGAGTACGTCCTCCTCGGTGGCGGATCCGGGAAGCTCGCCCGCTACCGCCCCGTCGCGCAGCACAAGGATGCGATCGGCGAGACCCAGCAGCTCAGGGAGATACGACGAGACCACGATGATTCCCAGCCCTTTCGCGGCCAGGTCTCCGATGACCGTGTAGAGCTCGCCCTTGGCTCCGACGTCGATGCCCTTCGTGGGCTCGTCGAACATCAGCATCTTCGGCTTGGTGAGCAGCCATCGGGCCAGCAGGACCTTCTGCTGGTTGCCGCCGGACAGCGTCGACACCGGCTGGTCGTAGGAACCGGCCCGCAGCCGCAGGCTGTCGAGCAGCCGATCCGCCTCTTCGGCCTGCTCGCGGCCGGGCAGGAGACCACGGCGGGAGCCGCTGCGCAGGCTGGCGATGGTGACGTTCTCCCTGATCGAAAGCTCAGGCAGCAGTCCCAGCACCTTGCGGTCCTCGGTGAGCAGTCCTACCCCGGCGTTCATCATCGTGCGAGGGCTGGACGGTTTCACCGGCTTGCCCTCGACCTCCAGCTCACCGGCCACGGTAGGAGCGGCGCCGAAGATGGACAGCAGCAACCCGCTGCGCCCCGACCCCAGCAGCCCTCCAATACCGAGGATCTCTCCGGCTCCGACGTGGAGGTCGATGCTCGGCGAGCGCTCGAACCTGCGCAGTCCCCGCACGCGCAGCGTCGGCGTTCCGGCGTGCCGGTGGGTCTCCGGATAGAGAGAGCTGATCTCCCGGCCGACCATCGCGGTGATCAGCCGGTCCTCGTCGTAGTTGCTGATCGGCCCATGCTCGGACAGGCTCCCGTCGCGCAGGACGGTCACCCAGTCGCCGATCTCGAACATCTCCTCGAGCCGGTGGGTCACGTAGAGCATCGCGATACCGCGCTCGCGCAGCCGCAGGATGTGCTCGAGGAGTCGCGCCGACTCAGCCTCGGTGAGCGCCGTGGTCGGCTCGTCGAACACGATCACCTTGACGGAGTCCGCGGTCAGCACCTTGGCGATCTCCACGAGCTGGCGCGTGGCCGCCGGGAGCCGTTCCACGATCGCGTCCGGGCTGAGATCCTTCAGGCCGACCTCGTCGAGGGCCTCCCTGGCCCGGGTGCGCAGCCGGCTCCTGGCGATGATCCCGGTACGCGCGGGAAGGCGGCCCATGAACAGGTTCTCCGCGACCGACAGGTGCGGAAGAAGGCTGAGCTCCTGGTAGACGGCCTGAACACCGGCCGCGCGCACCGATGCGGGGGTCGGCGCGGTGACCGGCCGGCCCTCGATCTCGTAGCTGCCGCTGTCCCGGCGCAGCGCGCCCGTCAGCACCCGGATCAGGGTCGACTTCCCCGCGCCGTTCTCGCCCGCGAGGCAGTTCACCTGACCGGGGAGCAGACGGAGTGAGACGTCGGTGAGCGCCTGGACGGGGCCGAAGGCCTTGGAGACGCCCTGCAGTTCGACGACCGGCTGGACCATCATTCCGCCTTCATCGTCGGCGGGTGGAGCAGTTGCTTCACATCGGGCTCGTTCATGTTCTTCTTGTCCGCCACGACCGCCCCGGGATCGATGTCACGCGGCGGGATGCGGTTGACCGAGGCCATCCCGGCCGCCAGGACGCCCTGGTAGCCGAAGAAGTAGGGGTTCTGCACCACGAGCGCGTCGATGGTGCCGGCGGCGAGCGCGGCGTTCTCCTGCGGGTCGGAGTCGAAGGCCACGACGGGGACGGTGTCGGTGGCCTTGTTGTCCTGGATCGCCCGAGCCGCGCCGACCCCTGAGGTGTTGTTGTCCGCGAACACCCCCGCCAGGTCGGGGTTGGCGGTCAGCGCATCGTTGACCTGCGACGCCGCGGTGTTGATGTCATTGTTGTTGAAGCGCTGCAGCGCCACCTTGACCTGCGGGCAGTTGTTCGCGAGGCCCTGCTTGAATCCGGCGTCCCTGTCGACCAGTGACTGGATGCCGGCCACGGAGGACTCGATCATGACGGCGCCGCTCGTCTTGTCCTGCGCCTTGAGCAGGTCGCACATGCGCTTGCCTGCCTGCATCCCGGCCTTGAGGTTGTCGGTGCCGATGAACCCCTCCGAGGCGGTGGTCACGCGGCTGTCCACGGTGATGACCTTGAGGCCCGCCTTGCGCGCCCGGTCGATCGCCGAGTTCAGGGCGCTGGAGGAGTTGGGCGCGATGACAAGCCCGTCAACGCCCCGGGAGATGGCGTTCTCCACCAGTTGCACCTGCTGGTCGATGTTCGTCTCGGACGTGGGGCCGAAGGTGCTCACCTTGATGCCGAAGTCGCCGCCTGCCTGCTTCGCCCCGGCGATCATGGTCTGCCAGAACGAGGAGTCACTCGCCTTGATGACCACGTCGATCTTCTTGCCGCTCGCCGCCCCGCCCGCGCCTCCGCCGGTCGCCTGGCTGGCCGAACTCGTCGCCCTGCCTCCCACAACTCCCAGCACCAGCGCCACCAGCGCGATGGCCGCGACGAGCGACAGCGAGAAGACGATACGTGAGCGAGCCATGGCGGCCTCCTGAAATGCCTTCAGGGAATCTCGACAGGCGTCTCAGGTGGCTTCACTTGACACACCGGTGAGGTGCGCCCATGGAGAACTTTTCAACAAGGACTCAAAACAGTGGGTCGCTTCCAGCAAAGCCCGGGAAGTGTCTCGGCGGAAACTAGTAAAAAGAAAAGAACTCATTACTCGCCGATACCGACGGTTCGGACCTGCTGTCTGCGCGACAGCAGGTCCGGGTCCGTGGTACGGCGGTTGCGAGATCAGCCTGCGGCGCTATTGGCGGGGATCCGCTTGCCGAGGTTGACGAAGAACAGGATCAAGCCCACGGTGAGCACGATGTGTCCCAGCCCGGCGATGCCGGAGACCGCCGCGCCGGTCTGGACGCCGAGGACCGTCAGGGTGCCGTGGACGGTCATCACGACAACGGTCAACGCGACACCCGCGTTGTAGACCCAGAAGAACCAGTTGAAGAGTTTGCCGGCGGTCAGCGTGAAAACCTTCTCCAACACCAGCACGATGAGGTGGAAGAGCATCCCGAGTGCGAGCAGGTGCGTGTGCACGACTCCGAGTTGGGTGTCGCCGGTGAAGTCGTTCAACTTGGTGAGCTCGCGGTAGTACAGGCCGCTGATCACGCCGAGAATCATGTAGGTGTGTGCCGCGTAATAGAGCTTTCTCACGATGGTCTCCCAAGAGGATGGTTCTTCGGCAGGCTTCAGGCTCTGGCGTCGTTCCAGGTCGCGCTGTTGAGGAAGTAGGTGTCATACAGCTCCTGGACATCCAGCAGGCTCTCGGGCGGCACCTTGCCGTAGGCGACGCGCTCCAGGTGGCGGAAGTACTCGAACCGCTCGACGCCGGGGGTGATGACGATGAGGATGTCGGCGTCGTGTCCGGGTGCGGCGGCGAAGGCGTGCGCGAGACCGGGCGGCACGATGACCAGGTCGCCGCGTTCGGCGGTCACGACCTGGTCGCCGGACAGGAGCTGGGCGGTGCCGTCCAGCATGTAGAACAGCTCGGCCGAGTTGGAGTGGTGGTGCGGCTTGGCGCCGTCCGCGCCGTCGTTCAGGGTGACCCGCTGCGTGGACAGCGCGCCTCCGGTCGAGCTGCTGTCGGCCAGCAGCCGGATGGTGGTGGGGGCCTGGCCGATCACTTGGGCGTCCGCGGAGCGGACGATCACGGACTGGTCGAATTCCGGCACGATCAGTGACATCTGCGTGAGTCCTTGGGGGGAGGGGTGTTTGGAGGTTCAGACGGCGAAGAGGAGGGCGGCGCTGATGAGGACGACCACGGCGGTGGCGAAGTGGATGCCGAAGGCGGCGGCCCTGGTGCCGCCGTGCCGCAGGACGATGGCGGTGTCGCCGAGAGGGGTGAGGGCGACGGCCAGCATGAACCAGCCCACGGCGTGGGCGTCCGCGAACGCGATCAAGGCGAGGCCGATGACGCCGGAGGTCAGGTCGCGCAGGCCCTTGATGGTCAGGTAGGCGGCGTCTCCGTCCTGCTTGGCGGGGACGCCGTAACCCGCGGCCGCGGCTTGGGGGGTGACGAGGAATCGCGCGCCGATGAAGGCGACGAAGAGGACGAGGACGATGGCCAGGCCGTAGGCAAGGGGGGTGAGCATCGGATTTCTCCAGGTGCTAGCGATGCTAGGAACAAGAGCGACACTAACATAGCTTCGATAGAGGTTCTAGCGGTGCTAGCGTTGCGAGCATGTCGATTCAGTCGCGCCGGGAGCGCGAGCGGGCGAAGCGGGAGCGGTTGATCATCACAGCGGCCCGGGAGCTGGCCGAGGCCGAGGGCTGGGAGGCGGTGACGACCCGGCGCCTCGCCGAACGGGTCGAGTACAGCCAACCGGTGCTCTACAGCCATTTCACGGGAAAAGACGCCATCATGGCGGCGGTCGCGGTGGAGGGCTTCGCCGACGTCGCCGCCGAGCTGCGCGCGGCCCGTACGGCGGCGACCGACCCTCGACAGGCCCTCGCCGCCGTCAGCGCCGCCTACGCCGCGTTCGCCGAGCAGCGACCCGCGCTGTACGAGGCCATGTTCAGCCTGGCCACCGACCTGCCGTTCGCCACCCCCGAAGCGCCGGCCGCCCTGCACGCGGCCTTCGGCGAGCTAAGGGAGGCCGTACGGCCACATGCGGGTGACGACGACCTCGGCCTGCTCACGGAGACCTTCTGGAGCAGCCTGCACGGACTGATGACGCTCATGCGCGGAGGCAGGCTCCCGCGCGAGAACCACGACCGGCGCCTGGCCATCCTGGTCGGGCGCTTCTCCTGTCCACCCGCTGATCACGCCTGACCATCGCGCGACACGCGCTCGGCCGCGGTCGTCGGCGTTCGGGCAGTCGTCGGGCTGTCCACACCGTAGATCCCGGATGCTTCGGCGGCCGACGAAATGTCCGGGCGAACGCTAAGCACCCCTGTCATCGACCCTTCTCGGTCGAGGCCTGCTGCCAGGAGGCACGCAGGGCGGCGAGGACGACGTCCAGTTCGCCGTCGTCGCGGGGCGCGTACAGCATCACGATCGTGTCCGGCCATTCCGGGCGCAGACTGATCGGGTGCTGCTCTGCCCACCCCGCCTCGACGAGCGGGGCAAGCAACGGCCGCGGCAGGGTCAGATGGAGGAAGCCGGCCCGGTGGATGTGCCCGAACTCGTCCGTGCTGGGATGCAGGAACGCCTCCCACGGGCCGAGAGGCTGACGCAGCCGCAGGGCCAGCGAGGAGGGTTCCGATACCTGGCTGGGCCCGGTGAACACGCCAGGCAGCGCCTGCGCCTGCTTGACCAGCTCCGCCCTGACCCGCGGCGGAGAGAACATGTCGAGCTGGTCATGCGGAATCTCCAGCCCCGTGGTCGTCGGCCGCTCGCCGTGCCGCCGCGGTGGAGTCAAGAGGTTCGGATTCATGAGCTGCCACACTTTCTGTGCGTGGTTACTTGTTGTGTGTGGCCATGAGTCTGGTGGCAGTGCCGGGACGGCGGAAGAAGGCACTTCGTCCGGCGTAACACACACCGATGTGCCCTCGGCTTCTCCACCCCGACGTCGGCCGGCTCCCGCGAGCGTCAAGGTCATTTCGTGCAGCCACTCGCGCCCGCAGGTCCGCGACAGATCGGTGCCTTCCGGTTGAGCGGTGTGCTCGGCAGGGGCGGGCAGGGGTCGGTGTACCTGGGTGAGGACGCCGCCGGGGTCAAGGTGGCGGTGAAGGTGCTGCACACGCAGGCGGTGGGGGACCAGGACGCGCATCGGCGGTTCGCCACGTGAGGCCGGGCGGCGAACCTGGCAGACGCGTCCACCGTCAGGCAGGGCCGCCCGCTCGCCTGCGCGCTCCACTGAGAAGGTGCCGGATCGCCAGGGAGTACTCGTCCCTGACCCGGAGCTTGTCCTGGGCAGGCGCCTCGGCGAGCGCCATCCCCGCGGCGCCGAGAATGTGGAAGGTGATGCGGGCCATCGGCTCCAGCGGCAGCGGCGGCACCTCCCCGCTGTCCACGAGCGCCTGGATGAGCTGCTCGATGAGGCCGTAGGCGTACTTCTCCTCGCATTCCTTCCAGCGCTGCCAGCCCAGCGCGAGGGGCGCCTCCTGCCAGACCACGCGTCCGTAGTCCGGGTCGCAGCAGTGGTCGAGGAACGTCTCCGTGGCTGTCATCGCCGCCTGCCAGGTGTCGGTCGCGGTGGCGGCCGACTCGATCACATGGCGGATCATCTCGGTCTCCAGCGCTTCGACCACCGCCTCGAACAGCGCGGTCTTGTTCGCGAAGTGGTGATAGACCGCGCCACGGCTGGCCTGGATGTCCGCCGCTACGTCCTCGAGCGCGGTCCCGGCGAAGCCGTGCTTGGCGAAGCGACGCGTGGCCGCTTCGAGCAGCGCGGCCTTGGTCGCCTGCGAGTACTGCTCGCGGCGGCTCTTGACAGGTGGCATGCGGGAAGTATACGACATGCACTGTGTATGTTTCCGACACGAAGTAGGTGTCCAGGTTGTCGTGGAACCGGGTGCATCGCCGCCATCAGCTGGTCCATGCCGTGCTGGCCGCCGGGCTGACGACCGTTCCTCCCGAACTGGCCGCGGAGGTCGACGTCGAGTTCGGCGACTTCGGCGGCTTCCTTCAGGAGGTTCAGCGGCGATGGCACCGGGCGTTCGACGCCCGGCTGGACGAGGTGCTCGAGCAGCAGCCGCAGGACATCCACGACGCGCTGGTCCGGCTCTGGCGGGACCTGGCTCTCACGATGCCCGCGGCGAGGCTCATGCTGGACGCGAACGCCGATCATCCCGCGCTCGTCGAGCCGGCCGAGCAGCACCGGCGCCTGCTCCACGCCGCGACCGGAGTCGTCCTGAGTCCTGCGCCTCTCACGGAGCCGCCCGAGGGCCGCGGGAAACGGTGCCTGTGGGCACTCCTCTTGCGCACCTCCATCACGTGAGGGGACGGAGTCCGAGTCGCGCTTCACTCGTGTGCCGCTTTCGATTGGGAGTACGTATGAAACGATTTCTCGCGTTCTTATGTAGTGGTCTGCTCGCCGGCTCGCTGGTCGCACCTCCTGCCGCCGCGGCAACGGCGGGCGGTGTACGGCTCAAGCTCAGCTTCGGGTGGTGCAAGACGGCCTGCGAGATCCGCATCAAAGTCACGAACAACAGCCGGTACAACATCGACTGGGTCGGGGGCACCTGCCGCCTCAGGGTCAACGGACGCTTCGTGGGGAAGGGGACGATCTATATCGGCCCGATCAAGCGCGGCCATTCCCGCAGTAGCACCTGCAACGTGGTCGATTCGCGATTGGAAGACGCCTGGTGGGACTACGAGAACGGCGACGCGGTCTTCTCGACGTACGCCACCGCGAAGGGTGTCTACCACTACCGCTATCGCCGCTGAGCTCTTCCCGACCATGACACCCGCGCCATCAGATCGTCGTTTTTGAACGGAAAGCTCGCCCGCGCTCCGGCCGCCGGGTGGCGGTCACTCCGCGCGGGAAGGCCGGGGGAACCCCCTCCGTGCCGGGCCGCTCCCGCCACGGACGGTGGCCCGCCCGCGCGGTGCCTCACCCACCGGCCCTCGCGCCGGCGACCGGCGACAGCCCCAGGCGTGCCAGGTCCGCGCGCAGCCCGGCAACGTCGGTGAACAACACCGATCGGATGCCCAGAGCCTCGGCTGCCCGCACGTTCTCCTCGCGATCGTCGACGAACAGCACGTCACGTGGTGCGGCCCCGAGCCGGGCGGTCAGCCGGTGGAAGATCTCCGGGCTGGGCTTCACCAGGCCCAGGTCGGCGCTGTAGAGGCGATGCCTGAACAGGGACGCCCAGGGTCGCTCGTCCACCATGCGGGCGAGTTCGATCGGCGCGTTCGACAGCAGGGCAAGCGGCGTGCCGCCGCCGGTCAGCTCCGCCAGGAGTCCGACGGTCTCCTCGTTGATGTGTGCCCATGTACGGACGTCGAGCGCCACCAGCACCTCGACCAGGTCGGCGTCCGCAGGCGCGTTCAGGTGCCCGCACACCTCGCGCCAGAAGTCGGCGGCGGTCACGGCGCCGAGGTCGTACGGCGGCCGGTGCGCCCAGTACGCCGGCCAGAACCGCTCCGGCTCGACCCCCACCGTCTGCGGCAACAGCGCACCGGCGTGCTCCGGCGGGGCGAGGCTGATGACGCCCGCGTAGTCGAACACGATCCATTGCATGGAGACCTCCCTGCTCTCGTTGACTTTCTAACACATATCTTGTTCGATCGACCATGTGGAAAGTTTGCAACGAGTGGATACGCTCATCGAACGGTTGCGGACCACTGAGCACGTCACCGTGAGCGAATTGGCCAGGGAGACCGGCGCGTCCGAGATGACCATCCGGCGCGATCTCGACCAGCTCGCGGAGCGTGGGGTGCTGCGCAGAGTGCGAGGCGGCGCGGTCAGCCTGCTGCTACGCGGCGAGGCCATGCCGTTCGCCGTACGCGAGCACGAGGCGGTCGAGACTAAGCAGCGGATCGCCGCCGAGGTGAACGGGCTGCTCTCCGACGGGGAGGCCGTGGTCCTCGACTGCGGGACGACCACGCTCACCATCGCTAACGCGATCGTCGGGCGGCGTCTCACCGTCGTACCGCTCGACCTGCACGCCGCGAACGCGCTCAGCGGCGCCCCCGAGATGCGGCTGCTGGTTCCCGGCGGCCGGACCAGGCCCGGCGCCCTTGCGTTCACCGGGCCGCTCACCGAGGGGTCGCTGGCCTCGCTGCGCGTCGACACCGCCGTCCTCGGGGTGTGCGGGCTGTCGGTCGAGCACGGGCTGACCGCGCATGACCTCGACGAGGTTCCGGTCAAGCGGGCCGCCATCGCGGCGGCCAGGCGCGTCGTCGCCGTGTGCGACGGGGCCAAGTTCGGCAGGACCGGTCTCGGGCTCGTGTGCCCCGTCACCGCGCTCGACGTGGTGGTCACCGATAGGTCCGCACCGGAGGCGGCCGTCGCCCGGCTGCGGGACGCCGGGGTCGAGGTGCGCCTCGTCTGAACCCTCCGCCCGCCTTCGGGAGATGGGGAGCGCTCGTGGAACCCGGATCAGGCGTTCTCGACCGGCAGTCCGGCCCCGGCCCAGTCCTCGATGCCGTCGGCGTACAGGCGGACGTTCCGGTACCCGAGCCGCTTCAGCTCGGCGGCGAGGGCCGGGCCCCGCTCGCAGTCCGCCCCGCATCGTGCGGCGGCTCATCGACGACGCCCGCGCCACCGGAGCCCTGCCGGGGGACGTCGCCTTCATGGACGTCGTGACGATGCTCGTGCGCATCGCCCGCCCCTCCCTGGACCGCTCGACGCGGACGAGAAGCACGCCTTCGCCCGGCGGCACCTGGAGCTCTTCATCCGCGGGCTCAGGGCGATGGCCCGCCCGGACTAGGAGTTCATGGAACGGGTCGGTGGAGGGCACACTGGGAGTGAGGACCCCGCTCCGGAAGGTTCGCGTATGGACGGCCAAGCCAGCGGGAAGCCGGCCGGCGTCCTGGACAACCCCGTCGTCGGAATGGCCCCGTGGATCATCTTCTCCGTGCTCGTCGGCCCCGGCCGGTTCGAGTTGTCCGTGGCGCTCGCGCTGGCCGTGTCCGTCCTTCTCATGGTGGCGGACCGGGTCCGGCGGGGCGGTTCCCTGAAGCTGCTCGAGGTAGCGGAGGTGGTCTTCTTCGCCGCCTTGGCGGTAGTGGGTCTGTTCGCGAGCGAGGGCACGCGCCGCTGGCTGGAGACGTACGCGGGTGAGGTGTCGAACATCGCGCTGGTCCTGATCGCCTTCGGGTCCATGGCGGCGCGGATGCCGTTCACCCTCCAGTACGCCCGCGAGCAGGTCGACCGCGCGTACTGGCAGTCGCCGGCCTTCCTTCACACCAATTATGCGATCACCGGCGTCTGGGGGCTGGCCTTCCTGATCGCGGCGGTCGCGGGCGGCTATGGGGATCTCGTCCTGGGCGACCCGGACAACCTCTGGACCGGCTGGATCATTCAGATCGCCGCGATCATCGGGGCCGTGCGGTTCACCGCGTGGTATCCCGGCGTCGTGCGAGCGCGAGTCCGGCGGGAGCGCGGTACAGGCCAAGGCGCCTGAGTCGCTGGGGAGGGTGCCTCGTGACGGCGGATCCATCGGATCTGTTGCCCTAACTCCGTTTAACGGAGTATCTTGATCGTCGTGCCAAGGAGATCAACGGAAGTCAGCGAGCCGATGTACTTCGTGCTCGCCGCGCTGCTCGACGGGCCCCTGCACGGGCACGCCATCGTCGGCAAGGTCATCGAACTGTCGCGCGACCGCGTCAAACCGTCGATCAGCACCCTCTACGGCATCCTGGAACGCCTCACCGCCCAGGGCACCCTCAGCATCGACCGCGAAGAGGTTGTCGACGGCCGCAACCGCCGCTACTTCCGCATCACCGACCGCGGCAGAGCCATCGCCGAGGCCGAGGCCGAGCGCATGCATCACGCCGCCAACGTGATCAGAAGCCGCCCCGACCTGGGGCTGACGTGACACCACTGGAACGGCGCTACCGGCGGCTGATGCGGGCCTACCCCCGCGCCTACCGCTCAGCGCACGGCGAGGAGTTACTCGACGTCCTGCTCGCCCACACCGACGCCCTGCGCTCCAGACCACCACTGAAAGAGGTGGCCGGACTCCTGCTCAACGGAGTACGCGAACGGGCCTGGCAGGCCACCACGACACCGATGTGGGCCGACGCCCTGCACCTCGGCGTCACCGCGCTCTGCGCAACCAACCTCGCCGCAGCCCTGCCCTACGCCGCCTCCATCCCCGCCTGGTGCGCACTGTCGGCGCTCGCCCTGATCCTCGTGATCCTCGGCCGGGTACGGCTCGCGCTGCCCCTGGCCCTCACAGCCGGGATCAAGGCATGGGCGATCGGCACCGGCGTCATCTTCGCCGACGCCACCCTCCTGCCCGTCGAGCCGGCCTTCCTGACCCACCACGCCCTCTACGCCCTCAGCGGCCCGATCGGCGCCACCGCCGGACCGCTGCTGGCCTGCGCGGGCCTGACCATCCTGGCCCTGCGCGCCGAGCGGCCACGACGCAGGTCGCTGTGGTGGATGGCCGCGGTACCCCTGCTGGCCGCCGCCGATCCCGCCTGGATGGCCCTCGACGACCCCACCCCCGTCGTCCTGCTCAGAATCACCACCGAGGCCGCCGCCCTGACCTGCGCGGTATGGGCGGGCCGGCTGACCGGCGACCAACGCTGGGCACTGGCCGCCGCCCTCTACCTGGTGGCCACCTCCGCCGCCGTCGGCGAACACCTGAACGTCCAACCACGCCAGAACCTCGCCTACTGGGGCCTGCTGGCGTTCCTCACCCTCGTCGCGGCCCTCGTGCCGCACGGGTCGCGCACACGCGCGTTCGACTGATCTGGAGAATTCCCCATGCGCCGAGTCACGTGGTTGCTTTCGCTTGCCCTCATATCGGGCTGCGCGGCCGAACAGGCCGCCGCCCCCGTCCCCTCCAAAGGGCCCGACCCACGGCCCAGAATGGAGCAGATCAAGGCCGACTGCATGAAGCAGAAGGGCTTCAGGTACATCGCCTTCGTCCAGCCACCCCAGCCGAAGCCCGACCTGGGCACCTACGAGGGTATGAAGGCGTACCGGCAGAAGTACGGGTACGGCGTGTTCGCCATGCACGTCTACCCGAAGGACCCCCTGGCCCGTGGTGGCGAGAGCCCGTACGTCCATGACCCGAACGACGCGATCATGATGAAACTGAACAACGAACAGCTCGCCTCCTACAAGAAGGCGCGTGAGGGGTGCCTGAACAGAGCGGCCAAGGAGGTGCTCAAAAAGGAGGTCAGCTCGACGGACAAGGCCGTTGACCTGCTCAACGCGGCCTCGGCCAGGTTGGAGGCCGAGGAGATCGACGGCGACCCCGAACTGGTGGCTCTCGCCTCGAGCCTCGCCGACTGCCTCACCGCCAAGGGGCAGAAGGTCTCCTCGACCAAGCCGACCGACCTGGCAAGGAGAGGGTCCAAGGCGTTCTGGGCCGAGTCCGAGAAGCTGGGTGACGAGCAGTACCCCAATAACAAGGGCTTGCACTACGTGCCTGACCTCACCGCCGCACAGGCCAGGCCGTACCTGGATCGGGAGGTCAAGGCCGCGCTGGAGGACCTGGAGTGCGGCAAGGAGTTCTACACCCGCTACGCGCCGAAGCAGGCCTCGATCGACGCCCGGGTGATGGACGAGTACGGCCCGCTGCTCGGGATGTAGCGCCTTCCGGAGTGGCGGGTCATGCCACACTGCGGCCATGAAGAACGAGGAACTGGCGCGAGCCGCGGCACTGCGCGAGGAAGACCGGCATGAAGAAGCGCGTGAGCTGCTGGTGGCGCTCTCCGCGCAGCATCCCGACGACGGCGACGTGGCCAGGGCCACGGCCTACGTGCATGACTCGCTCGGGCTGGAGCACGAGGCGGTGCCGTACTACGAGAGAGCGCTGGAGCTCGGCGCCGACGACAGGATCGGCTTGTTCACCGGCTTCGGCAGCACGTTGCGGGTCATCGGCAGGTATGACGACGCGCTCGCGGTACTGGAGCGCGGGCTGGCGGAGTTCCCCGGCGACCCGTCGCTGCGGGCGTTCAAGGCGATGGCGCTGTACAACACGGGTCAGGATCGCGAGGCCGTGAGCACTCTGCTGAAGCTGCTGGCCGAGGGCGGGCAGACCGGAGGGTACGCCCGCGCCGTCGCCTACTACGCCGACAACCTCGACGAGATCGTCAAGCCTGGCTGAGCCTCCCGGTGGCGCGGGCGTTGTCGTCGAACGCGGCCTGTCCTGGATCCCTGCGGTGGGGGGTGATCCGTGGTGCTGGGCGGGTGTGTCCGGCCGGCCCCTTACCATACGCGCATGACCGCGCACGGATTCACGCTCACCGCCGAGGGCCCGTTCGACTTCGGCGCCTCGCTCCGCTTCGTCGAGGACTGGCCGGCCACCAGCGCGCTGCCCTCCGACGGGCGGGCGCTGCGCTTCGCGTACGCCGCGGAGTCCGACTGGCTCCCGATCGGCGTGACCGTGACGGCCGCGCCCGGCGGGGTCGCCGTCGCCACGACGAGGGCCGCGGGAGCGGGGATCCGGGGCGAGGTGGCGCGCATCCTCTCCCTCGACGTGGACGGCGCGGGCTTCGCCAAGCTCGGCGAGGCCGACCCGGTGCTCGGCGACCTGCAGCGACGCCGTCCCGGCCTGCGTCCTGTGTGCTTCTGGAGCCCGTGGGAGGCGGCGTGCTGGGCGATGATCGTGCAGCGCTCGTCGATGCTCATCGCCTCCAGGCTCAAGCAGCGCATCGCCGAGCGGTACGGCGCGAAGGTCACCATGGACGGACGGACGTTCGCGGCCTTTCCCCCGCCCATCACGCTGCTGGAGGCCGGCGGACTCGGCCTGCCCCCGCAGAAGGAGGAGTGGGTGCGCGGGCTGGCCCGCGCGGCGCTCGACGGCGTCCTCACCACCGAGCACCTGCGCGCGCTCGGCCCGGAGGAGGCCCTGGCCGAGCTGCGCGCCCTGCCCGGCGTGGGGCCGTTCTCCGCGGGCCTGATCCTGATCCGCGGCGCGGGCGCGCCGGACGCGTTCCCCGGCGACGAGCCGCGCCTGTTCACGATCCTGCGCGAGGTGTACGGCCTGCCCGAAGACGCGCCGCCGGCCGCGTACCGGAGGCTGGCCGAGGCATGGCGGCCCTACCGTTCCTGGGCCTCCTTCCTGTTCCGGGCATCCACCTACGGCGTCATGGACGATCGAGCGCTCATGGAGATGGAGCGCCGTCCCGGCGAGTGAAGGTCTAGATCGCGGAATCCGGGGCAGTTCGAGGGTCTTTGACGGACTCTCGGGAGAATCCATGAGCGAGGCTGAGGCAGTGGCACGCCGGGCGGCGGACAGCCCGGCGATGGACAAGCTTGCGCGGGTCGGGCTGGCTTGTCGTGGTGTCCTGTACGGGTTGATCGGAGTGCTGGCACTCCAGATCGCGTTCGGCGGCGGCGGCAAGGAGGCCGACAAGAGCGGGGCGATCAGTACGGTCTCGGCGCTGCCGTTCGGGGCCGTGATCCTCTGGGTCATGGTCGTGGGGTTCGCCGCCCTGACCGTGTGGCAGGCGTGCGAAGCGATCTTCGGGGCGCACAGGCTCAAGGACAGGATCGAGCCGATCAGCCGGGCGGTGGTCTACGCGTTCGTCTGCACCGCGCTGCTGACCATGCTGCTGGCGGGCGAGACAGGCTCCGACGACCAGAAGTCACGGGACCTGACGGGCAAGCTGCTCGCGCTGCCCGCCGGGCAGGTCATCGTAGGCGCGGTCGGGCTCGGCATCATCGCGCTCGGCCTCTACTGGGTGTGGTACGGATTCGAGAAGAAGTTCCGCGAAGAGCTCAGGCCGATGCCGCCTCAGGCCCGCTCGGTGATGGACCGGCTCGGGCTCGCCGGTTACATCGCGCGCGGGGTCATCGCCGCCCTGGCCGGGGTCTTCGTGCTCCAGGCGGCCATCACCTTCGACCCGGACAAGGCCGGGGGCCTCGACGCGACGCTCAGAGCGTTCGCCGACACCCCGGTGGGACCCTGGCTGCTGGCGGTGGTGGCGCTCGGGCTGCTGCTGTTCGCGGGGTACTGCTTCGGAGAGGCCCGCTGGCGGCGGACATGAGGCTCGACGACTGGTTCCTCACCGCCGAGGAGCGCGGCAACGACGCCACCAAGCTCGAGGCCTGGTCAGAGGGGAACCTGGTGCGCCCGCTCGTGCACGGCGCGTCCTACTTCGCCGAGCTCAACGCGTGCCTGGCCGGCCTCGGCAAGGACGACCTGCTGCTGTTCGCCGACTGGCGCGGCGACCCCGACGAGCGCCTCACGCAGGACGGCCCTGAGGTGGCGGCCGCGATGGCGCAGGCGGCCGAGAGGGGAGCGGTGACCAGAGGGCTGATCTGGCGCTCGCACCTGGACTTCCTGCGCTTCAGTTCGGCCGAGAACCGGCACCTCGGCCAGGACATCGAGGCGGCCGGCGGTCAGGCGCTGCTCGACACCCGGGTACGGCTCGGCGGCTCGCACCACCAAAAGTTCGTCGTCCTGCGCCATGACCGCGACCCGGGCAGGGACGTGGCGTTCGTCGGCGGCATCGACCTGTGCCACAGCCGCAGGGACGACGGCCGGCACCTGGGCGATCCGCAGGCGGCGCCGATGCCGGCCGAGTTCGGCGAGCGCCCGCCATGGCACGACGTCCAGGTGGCGATCAGCGGCCCGGCCGTGGCCGAGGTGGAGAAGGTCTTCTGCGAACGCTGGGAGGATCCGGCGCCCGAGACCCGCCAACCCCTCAGGCGGCTGCGCGATCGCCTGAACCGGATGGCGGATGTGCCACCGCTGCCCGACCCCGGTCCACCGCCGCTGCCGGCGGGGAGGCATGCCGTACAGCTGTTGAGGACCTACCCGCACCTGCGTCGCGCCTACCCGTTCGCGCCCCGGGGGGAGCGCAGCGTGGCCAGGGCGTACCACAAGGTGCTGGGCCGGGCCAGATCGCTGGTCTACCTGGAGGACCAGTACCTCTGGTCCACGGAGGTGATCGAGCCGTTCGCCGAGGCGCTGGAGCGGGAGCCGGGGCTATGCATGATCATCGTGGTGCCGCGCCATCCTGACCAGGACGGCTGGCTGGCGGGTCCGGCAAGCCTCATCGGCAGGTCGGAGGCGCTGTCCAGGCTGATGCGCGCGGGCGAGGGCCGGATCGCGATCTACGATCTGGAGAACCACCTGGGCACGCCGGTGTACGTGCACGCCAAGGTCTGCGTGGTCGACGACGTGTGGGCGAGCGTCGGCTCCGACAACGTCAACCTGCGCTCATGGACGTTCGACTCCGAGCTGAGCTGCGCCGTGATCGACGAGGAGCCCGATCCGCGTCCGCCCGCAGGCGCTCGCAGGTTCGCCAGGGATCTCCGGCTCACGCTCGCCGCCGAGCATCTGGACCGCGATCCCGGCGATGTGGCCGATCTGTGCGGTCCTGAAGAGGTGTTCGAGGCGTTCGCCGAGTCGGCCGCCAGGCTCGAGGCCTGGCACCAGGGCGGCCGCGGCGGCCCCCGCCCGCCGGGCCGGCTGCGACCGCACCCGAAACCCGGGCTCGGCCGCATCCGCCGGGCACTGGCCATGCCGTTGTACCGGATGGTCGTGGACCCGGACGGGCGGCCGCCGGGTCTACGCAGGTCGAACGAGTTCTGAGGGCTGCGGCTGACGTCGCTTCTCGCGCCGGTACAGGATCGCGCGAGCGGTCATCACGACGCACCCGACGCCGAGCAGCGTGCCCCAGACGACGTCGGTGAGAAAGTGCATCCCGCGGTAGAAACGGGAGAAGGCGACGGTGAGCGGGGCGGCGACCGCGAGCATCCAGATCACCACCTGGAGCGCCCTGTTGCGGATGTGCGTGGTCAGGATGAGCGCTACCCCGGAGTAGAACGCGACGGCCGCGCTGACGTGTCCCGAGGGGAAGCTGGAGGTGGGCGGGGCCGGGTCGAGGTGCTGCACCGGCGGCCGGTGCCGCCCGACAGGCGCGGTGGTGGCCAGGAAGACGAGCGACTGGCTCCAGACGGCCGCGACAAGGAAGATCGATTCGCGCCAGCGCCTGTACACGAGTCTGAAGACGGTCGCGGCCATCGCGGTGAGCGCCACGATGTAGGGGGTGTCCGACAGGCTGCTGCCGAAGTCGGTGACCGCGTTCCACAGGGAGGTGCGGTCGGCGGCCATGGCCCGGCTCAGGGCGGCCTCACCGGTGGGCCAGGCGAGGATCAGCCGGCCCACTCCGTACGTCACCGCGGCCATCAGGAGCATGGGCAGTAAGATCGTCGACGCGTAGTACTTCACGTGCTCAGCTCCGGTCACGGAACTCCTTCACCAACTCGGGTTCGACTCCCTCGGTCAGCGGCGAGGCGGGCCTGCGGCCCTGCTCGCGCCGCCACGTCTCGAATGCCGCCGCGGTGGCGGCGACCACGGCCGCTCCCAGCACGATCCCCGCGGCCACGTCGCTCACCCAGTGCACGCCGAGCGCGATTCTGGTGTAGCCGACCGACAGCACCAGGAAGCAGGCGGCGGCCCAGGCCACGCGCCGCCCCCGCCGGGACAGCATGGGCAGGACGAGCAGGAGGATCACGCCCGCGCCGAGCGTCACGTGGACCGTGTGGCCCGACGGGAAGGAGTCACCCGGCGCGAGCGCGACGGGGTCCGGCAGGTGCGGCCTGGCCCGGGCAACGATGATCTTGAGCGCGAGGCCGAGCAGCCCGCCCACGGTCACGGTGGTGACCGCCCAGACGGCCAGCCTCGGCGCGCCCTTGTACAGCAGCCAGGCGGCGTACGCGATGACGGCGATCCGCCACGGCCACGGCCCGAACAGGTCCGTCCATACGATGAGCAGCCTGGTCACGCCGGGATGGGCGAGCGCGTACTCGTGCAGTTCCTCGGCGACCTGGGCGTCCAGCCCGTTGACGGGCATCTTGGCCACGACGAGCAGCAGGCTGAACGGGATCATGATGCTCGCCACCGCGAGGCTGGCGAGCGTCAGCCGCAGCCCCAGGCTGCGGTCACGATCGACGCGAGCCCTGAGCCACTGGCGCCTCATGGTTCCGGCTCTTCCTCGTTGCACATCCGCACACGGCTACCCCGGCAGCGGGCATTGATTCCTGCCTGAAGTCCGGCGCCGAGGGTAGTCGGGAGAGCATGTCCCTCACCGTGGCGGTTGTCGCGCACCGTAAGAAGACTCTCGGCGCAGGCCTGGACAGGCTGCGCGTTCTCATCACCGAACAGGACGTCGGAGACCTCCTCTGGTTCGAGGTGCCCAAGAGCAAGAAGGCGCCGAAGAAGGTTCGCAAGGCGCTCAAGCAGGGCGCCGACCTGGTGTTCGTCTGGGGCGGCGACGGCACGGTGCAACGCTGCGCCGACGCGATGGCCTCCTCAGGCGTGCCGATGGCCATCCTCCCCGCGGGGACCGCGAACCTGTTCGCCACCAACCTCGGCATCCCCCTCGACCTCGAGGAGGCGGTGCGGATCGGCTTCCACGGACGGCGGGAGAAGCTGGACCTGGGAGTGCTGAACGGCGAGCACTTCGCGGTGATGGCGGGGGCCGGGTTCGAAGCCGACATGATCGCCGAGGTCGACGGGCAGGCCAAGAAACGGCTCGGCAAGCTGAGCTACGTCAAGGCCGCGGTCCGGCACGTCGGCGGGCCGCTGGTGCCGATGAAGATCGAGATCGACGGGGCGACCTGGTTCGACGATCGGGCCAGCTGCCTGCTGCTGGGAAACGTGAGCACGATCGGCGGTGGCATCGAGGCGTTCGACGACGCCCGGCCGGACGACGGCTGGCTGGAGGTCGGTGTCTCCACCGCGAAGGGGCCGATCCAGTGGGCCAGGGTCATCGGCAGGATGGCCGGCGGACGCTCGGACGAGTCTCCTTTCGTCCGGATCACCCGCGCCAGGAAGGTGTCGGCCCGGTTCGGCGCCCCGCTGACGTACGAGCTGGACGGCGGAGAACGCGAGGCCACCACCCGGATCGAGGCAGAGGCCGTCCCCGGCGCGCTCACGATCTGCCTCCCGCCGGACGAGCGCTCCTGAGCGCGGCCTACCTCTCGGAGGCGCCGGCTCGCGCTCCGGAGGCGAGCCGCTCGACCGGGGTGTAGGGGTCGGACAGGCCGAACGCCGCCGGTCCGAAACAGTCCAGCGCGGCGGGGCTGCGCATGATCTCGGGCGTGGAGATGGCGTAGACGGTCAGCCGCTGGCCGAAGGCCAGCGCCTCGGTGGTCACCGGCGCGCCGGTGTCGGCGTTCAGCGTGCAGATCAGGTCGGGCACGATCGCGACCAGCTCGCCGTTGCGGCGGGCGACGAGGTGCTCGTTCTGGAAGGTGATCTGCAGCTGGTCGGCGGGGTCGTCGAGCGCGGCCAGCGTCACCTGGCCGCGGGCGAACCCGGCGACGGTCTTGCGATCGACGTCGACGACCTTGCCCCGGAACAGGATCAGGCCGTGGCTGTAGATGGTGCCGGCCAGCGCCGCGGTGAGCGCGTCGAACGGGTCGTCGTGCCGTTCGCGCGCGGTGCGAAGAGCGGCGCCGATCCGCATGCCCAGGCTCAGGGTCCCCGGTACGGCGGTGCGGCGCACGGTGGCCGCGTCCATCGGGTAGTCGCAGATGTAGGCGGCGCCGCCCATCTCGACCGTCATGACGCGGGCCAGGCGTTCCATGCGGACGTTGTCGAGGGCGTCGATGATGGCGACGTCGCCGTGGTCGGAGGCGATCGACATGGGCGACCCCGGCACGCCGTACACGGCGAACGTCTCCATCTGCAGTTCGGGAAAGGCCCTGCCCATGCCGTCGGCGTCGATGACCGGCAGCCCGAGCTGGGCGCCGAGCAGCAGCGGCATCATGCTGTTGAGACCACCGCACTCGATCGGCATGGTGGCGGCCGCGGTGCGGCCCAGGTGCTTCTCCAGTGCGCGCAACGCGGCGACGTTGCCCCGGCCGGAGGGCGGCCGCTCGACGAAGACGGTGGGCGCGCCCATCATCGCCGACGGCAGCACGAGCGCGTCGTCGGGCAGCTCGTCGACCGAGATGATCGTCACCCGGCGGCCTTCGCGCAGCTGCCGTTCGACCAGCAGCCTGCCGATGTAGGGGTCGCCGCCACCGCCCGTGCCCAGGACGGCCGCGCCCTCGGCCAGGTCGCGCAGCGCGTCCACCGTCAGGTTCACGCCCATCACGCCCGCACCTCCTCGTTCGTCGCGGAGCCGAGACGGAGCTCGCCGACGGCTTTGACCCGGACGCGTACGGCGTTGCCGGGGAGATAGGCCACGTGCACCTCGTCGACGTCGACCACCTCGACGGTGCCGGGGTCGGCTCCCGCGGAGACCGCCCGCTCGACGGCCTCGGCACGGGCCTGATCGAGGACGTCCTCGCGGGTGCGCGCGGCGGTGATGGCGAACAGCCGGTCGACGTCGCCGCCGATCTGGCCGGTGGCGGCGCCGATGGCGTTGGCCACCGCATGGTGCTCGGGCCGATGGACGGCCGGCACGCCAGGCAGCCGTTCGGGCATCAGCACGCTGCCGCCGCCGACCACGACGACCGGCAGCGGCCGGGCCGAGACCCGCATCCGGTCGACGAGCTCGCTCACCCGGCCTGCCATCCACGCCACGCCGTCCCTGACGAATTCCCTGCCGAGGTGGCGCACAAGGGAGGCGTCGCCGATGTCGGCCATGCCCGCGGCGACCGCCAGGTCGGTGGCGGTCAGAACCCGGCCGCCGAAGACCAGCGCCTGCCTGGTCAGCTCGTAGCCGACACTGTCGGGACCTATCTCCGGTGTCGGGCCGCCGGTGACGCGGCTGCCGCCGCCCAGCCCGATCGACAGCACGTCGGGCATCCGGAAGTTGGTGCGCACGCCGCCGATGTCGACCTCGCCGGTGGCCTGGCGGGGGTAGCCGCCGCTGAGCACGCCGACATCGGTGGTGGTGCCGCCGATGTCCACCACGGCGCAGTCGCCCAGCTCGGCCAGGAACGCCGCTCCGCGCATGGAGTTGGTCGGCCCCGAGGCGAAGGTGCGCACCGGGTAGCGGCGGGTGTGTTCGGCGTCCATGAGCGTGCCGTCGTTCTGCGACAGGTACAGCGGCGCGTGGATGCCGACCGCCCTCAGGGCCTCGGTGAAAGCGTCGACGATCTCGTCGGCCAGGTCGCGCAGGCAGGCGTTGACGACGGTGGCGTTCTCCCTCTCCAGCAGCCCTACCCTGCCGATCTGGTGGGACAGGCTGACACGCAGATGGGGCAGCTCGGCCAGCAGGATGCCGGCGGCCCGCTCCTCCAGCTCGGAGTTGACCGGAGAGAAGACGCTGCTGATGGCCACGGTGTCGATCTCGTGGACGCTCAGCTCGGCTGCGACGCGTTTGAGCTGGTCGGGGTTGAGCGGGGAGATCGGCCGGCCGTCGAACTCGTGGCCGCCGTCGCACAAATGGACACGGGGGTCGATCGCCTTCAGCAGCCGGTCCGGCCAGTCGACCATGGGCGGCAGCGCCGCGGTGGCGGGCAGCGCCAGCCGTACGACGGCGGTGCGGGCCAGTCGGCGGCCGGTCACCAGCGCGTTGGTGAAGTGGGTCGTTCCGATCATCACCGCGGCGATGTGCCCTCGTCCGACCCCGGAGGAGGCCAGCAGCCGTTCGAGGGCGGAGACGACGCCGCTGGTCACGTCGAGGGTGGTGGCGGTCTTGACCTCGGCCAAGACGGTGGTCTCCGCCATCAGGACGGCGTCGGTGTGGGTGCCGCCCACGTCGATCCCGACACGCACGGATGGTGCTCCTGTCTGCGTCGAAGGTGGAGGGGGAACGGGGTCCTGGCGGAGGTCACACCGCGCGCGCGCCCTCCTCACGCGGGGCGCCGGTGAGGCCGAGCCTGCCCGCGAGCGCGTAGGCGGCGAAGGCCACCGCCAAGGCGTTGAGGGCGGGGATGCCCCACGCGACGTACTTGCCGATCAGCGCGGAGCCGAGCCAGATGGCCAGCGCGGCGGGCGCCCAGCCGGGCGCCACCTCCGGGAGTACGCCGGAGGCTCGCGACGCGTCGAGCGCCGGACGCCACCGACGGACGACGTAGTACTCGGCGACCATGATGCCGGCGACGGGCGGGATGGCGACGCCGAGCAGGACGAAGAAGTCGACGAGGTGGTCGAGGATGCCCGCCGCGGCCAGGCCGGTGCCGATCACGCCGAGCGCGACGGTGACGGCCGCCCTGCCGGTGCGCAGGCCGAAGGCGGTGTGCAGGGTGTTGGTCGTGCCGAGGGAGGCGGCGTACAGGTTCCAGTCGTTGATCTTCAGGGTGGCGGTGATCAGGATGATGGTGCCGACCACTCCGGAGGTGGTGGTGACGATGGCGATCACGTCGCCGGTGCGCAGCGCGTGTGCGAGCAGCACCCCGACCAGGGCGACGACGTACTCGCCGAGGGTGATGCCGAGCACCGTCTGCTTGACCACGTCGGCGGCGCTGCGGTTCCACCGGCACATGTCGGGTGAGATCACGGCGCCGACGATGAACCCGCCCGCCACGATGGTGGCCCCCTCGGCCAGGCTCAGGGCGGGACCCGGCGGCGCGGACGCCACCAGCGTGCCGAGCGACTGCTTGGACAGCTCGACGGCGATGGCCCACCCGGCCAGCGCGAGGAAGGCGGGGACGGTGATCCAGGCGGTCCAGGCCATGCCGGCGAAGCCGTGCACGACGATCGCGGTCACGGCCAGCCCCGCCAGGATCGACCAGACCCAGACGGGCGGGCCGCCCAGCAGCGAGGCCAGGCCCTGGGCCAGGACGGCCGACTGGACACCGAACCACCCGAGCAGGCAGACGGCGATGACCATGCCGACGATGCCGGCGCCGTAGCGGCCGAACCCGGCCCACCGGGCGAGCACGGTCGTCGACAGGCCCTCCCGCATGCCCGCGATGCCGACGGCGACCGCCACGACCTCGAGGATGACGGCGCCGAGCGTGATGGCCAGGACCGCGTCCCAGAAGGCCATCCCCATGCCGAGGGTGGCGCCGAGCAGGAACTGGCTGAGCGCGCTCAGCATGCCGAACCGCTGGACCGCGACCGTCACCCAGCCGTAACGGGCCGACGGTGGCACCCTCTGAAGCGCGTAGTCGTCGCGGGCGAGGCCCGTGTCGGGTAACTCGGTGGTGGTCGCCGCATCGGACATCCCGATGCCCCTTCCTCTCGGTCGAAAACGCAGAGGCCGTTGGCTGCGACGCTAGTCGTCACCGACGATCATTGTGAAGAGGCGAGTTCGGGCGGGCCGACGGCGAGCATCCACTGGCCCTGTCGGCACTATTGACGCTTCTCGGTCAGCAATGTACAAAGCTCACGAAGATCATGAACAAGGCAGGGGAAGCGGACGGATCCTGACGCTCAGAGGAGCGATGTCTGATGACAGGCAACTACAATCTCGCCGAACGTCTCGCTCGAACCGCTCGTGATCGGGGATGGCTCGACCGCCCGGCGTACCTCGTCGACAGCGTCGTCCACCGATACGCGGACGTATTCGCGGGGGCCGACCGGGTGGCCGGGTTCCTGTCCGCCTCCGGCGTACGCCGGGGAGACCGGGTGCTGGCCTCGCTTCCCGACGGCATCGACCTGATCTGGACCATCCTCGGGACACTCAGACTCGGAGCGATCGTCGCTCTGGTCAACGCCGACCTCCACCCCGACGAGCTGCGGCAGACGGCCGAGCTCGCGCGGCCGAAGCTCATCGTCGCCGACCCGCGGGTCGCCGGCGTCTTCGACGGTGCCACGGTCACACCCGCCCTGATCAGGGCGGAGCACGGACGGGTTCCGGCGCCGGCGGCGGCCGAGTGCGGACCGGACACCCCTGGCATCGCCCTTCTCACCTCGGGAACGACCACCGGCCGCCCCCGTCTCTGCTTCCACACTCACGGCGACCCCTACGTCTTCGATTCCGCGTTCGGCCGGGTCCTCGACCTGAAGCCCGGCGACGTGAGTCTGTCCGTGTCCCGCATGTACTTCTCCTACGGGCTCGGCAACACGCTCTTCTACCCCCTGCTCAGCGGGAGCGCCGCCGTGCTCGCGGCGGAACGCCCCGCACCCGTGGCCGCGCTCGCCGCGATCCGCGACCTCGGCGTCACCGTGTTCTACGCCCAGCCCAGCTTCTACGCCAGGCTGCTCGCCGAGCCCGATCTCTCGCCCCTCGAAGGTCTCCGGCTGGCCGTCACGGCCGGTGAGGTGCTCGCCCCTGCCCTGGAGGCCGACCTGCGGAAGGCGCTCGGGGGGCGGCTGCTCAACGTCCTCGGCACCACGGAGGTGGGGCAGGTCTTCGCCGCGAACAGCCCGGCCGACGCCAGGGAAGGCACGGTGGGCCGGAGCCTGCCCCCTTTCCTGGTGCGGCTGGTCGACGACGGGGGCGAACCCGTTCCCGCGGGAGTCGAGGGAAATCTGCAGGTCGCAGGGCCCACCATCGCCCCCGGCATCGGATCCGCGTCGGAGGCCCCCCGGCATGGCGAGAGCGGCTGGTGGCCCACGGGTGACACGGCCACCGTGGATGACGACGGCTACATCCAGATCCACGGCAGAGCGGACGACATCGAGATCGTCGGCGGGCAGAACGTGCACCCCGCCGAGATCGAGGACGTGCTCGTGCAGCATCCGCTCGTGCTGGAGGCGGCGGTCTGCTCGACCCGGGCCGAGGACGGCACGTCGAGGCTGCTGGCTCACATCATCGCCAAGGGTGACGAGGCCGATCACGCCACGATCCGCAGCGAGCTGGCCGACTCGGCCAAGGAGCGGCTGACCTGGTACAAGGTGCCGGCGGAGATCGTCTTCGTGTCCGAGCTCCCGCGGACGTCGACGGGCAAACTCAGCCGGCGGGAGTTACGGACGAGAGCGGCACGCTGAAAGCCGGGGGGCGGCGCACATGGCGACACACACCGATGGACTCCGCTGCCGATTGGTCCGTTCCCGCGAAGCGACGCCGTCCGGGCGTCACATCCTTGGCAGGGTCGCCTTTCTCGACCACCCTCGTCCTCCGGTCATCGATGAGGGCGTTCCCGACATGGGAGTCCACCTGGCCGGTGACGGGACCGATCTCGTCGCCGAGGTGTGGGAGACGGATTCCCCCGTCGTGTCAGGCGTCTACCAGGACCTGGCCTACGCCCACGACGGCGAGTATCTCTTCTGCGCCGGCCAGGTTCCGGAGAACGGGTCATACCGGGAGCCGGTCAGGAACGCCTACGGGGCGGCCTTCGATCTGATCAGCAAACTCGAGTATCCGAAGGTCATGCGCATCTGGCACTTCATCAACCACATCAACCACGCCAACGCCGACGGCCTGGAGATCTACAGGGACTTCTGCCTCGGCCGGGCCGAGGCGGTGGATCGCCATCTCGGGCCGGCCGATGACATGCCGGCCGCGACCGGGATCGGGGCTCTGGGCGGCGGCATCAGCTGGTACCTGCTGGCGTCCAGGACCGGGCGAGTGCGCAACATCGAAAACCCCTGGCAGGTTCCCGCCCCCTCCTATCCACACCGGTACGGTCCCCGCCCGCCGAAGTTCGCGCGCGCCACCCACTTCTCGCCGCACGGCCTCGATGGCGCGGGTGACCTCTTCGTCGCCGGCACGGCCAGCATCCTCGGCCACGAGACTGTCCACGCGGGCGACATCGAGAAGCAGTGCGACGTGACCCTCGGCAACATGGCGAAGGTCATCAGCCGGGAGAACCTGCTGGCCAACGGGATCGACGACGGCCGCACCCTGAAGGATCTTCGTTTCGTCAAGGCCTACGTCCGTCGTGAGCAGGACATCCCGGTCGTCCGCGCCAAGTGCGCGGAGGCCTTCTCCGGCACGGCGGAGGTCGTCTACTTCACCGTCGACATCTGCAGGTCGGACCTGCTGGTGGAGATCGAAGGCATCGCACCGCGAGCGACATCGTGACCAGTCGTCTCGCGTCCGAGCGGGAGGGTCGACGGGAGAGCTAATGGGACGCGCGGGCCTGCAGGAGGCCGGCAAGGAAGTGCAGGAGGGCCGCCGAGGTGGTCGCCGAGGTGATGGCCTGCTCGTCGATCAGCGGCTGGATGCGCAGCATCGGCAACCACTCGGCCCGCCCGCCCTCCTCGTCGCCGGCCGGCGCGGCGGCGCAGGGGGAGGCCTGGCGGGCGACGAAGATCAGGTGGTCGCAGTCGGCCACGTCCTCGGCGGGGCGGATCCGGATCAACGGCTGCAGCGGCCCGGGCCGCCAGCCGGTCTGCTCCTCCACGTGGCGGGCCGCGGCCGCCTCGGGCTCCTCGTCAGGGCCGATCTCGCCGAGCGGGATCTCCCATCCCCACGTGTCGGTCACCAGATGGTGGCGCCACAGGAGCAGGACGCGCCCGCCATGAAAGACCACCGCTCCTGCGGCCCGAAGCGTGCGGATGAAGGGCCGTTCCACGTGCTCCCCATCGGTCAGGGCGACGTCCACGACGCGAAGATCGACCCCGTTCGCCGCGTAGAGCAGCCTCTCCGACCGCCGCATGGGATGCTCCTCACCGATTCGCCGGGACTTGCTCTCCGAGAATACGCACAAGGTGGCCCCACCTGCCCGGGCGGGAAGAACGTCGGTAGGAGAGATTAGCCTGGACGGTGTCGTCCCGCCGCGGGCGACGCCGGGCGTCGGCCCGGCCCCGATGTCATGAATGTCCCAGCGCTCGACCAGAGGGGAAGCGATCGTGGGGTCTTTCGCGGGCGGAGGGCTGCCCCAGGATGACGTCGTCGTCACGGCCCTGCGCGCCGGCGATGAGGCGATGTTCGCGGCGCTGCTGAACACCTGGTCCGGGGGCTTGCTGCGGGTGGCCAGGTCCTACGTGTCCACCGACCACTCCGCCGAGGAGGTCGTCCAGGACACGTGGCTGGCGGTGATCGGCGGGATCGACTGCTTCGAGGGCCGCTCCTCGGTCAAGACGTGGGTTTACCGCATCCTGGTCAACACCGCGAAGAAGCGCGGCGTGCGTGAGAGCCGCACGCTGCCGTGGAGCGCCTTCGAACAGGACGGCGGCTGGCCGGCGGGCCTCGGCCCGGTGCCGCCTGGCGGCTGGAAGGAGGCCCCCGCGGCCTGGCCGACGCCCGAGGGCGAGGCGCTGGCCTCGGAGGTGCGCGAGCTGATCGCCGAATCCCTGGCCAGGCTGCCCCCGCGGCAGCGGATCGTGATCACCCTGCGCGACGTGGAAGGATGCACCTCCGACGAGGTGTGCGAGATCCTGGAGATCTCCGCGGCCAACCAGCGGGTCCTGCTGCATCGCGCCCGCGCGGCCGTGCGCGGCTGGCTGGCGGACTACTTCGAGTCCGTGAAACCGCCAGAATAATGGTTCACGTGCTGCTTCCTGTCCGTGCAGCAGTCACAATAAGTGAAACGGTTCATTTCCCGGGATAAGGGCGGTCAGGTCGTGAAGCGCTTCACCTGCGACGAACTGGTGGAGGTCGTCACCGCTTACTTCGAAGACGCCCTCGACCAGCAGGCTCGCCACGGCATGCAGGCGCACCTGGCCCGCTGCGAGGGGTGCGAGCGCTACGTCGAGCAGTTCCGCGCCACCATCGGAGTCCTCGGCGACCCACCACCGGAGAAACTGCGGGCCGACGTGTACGACGGGCTCATGTCGGCCTTCCGCGAGCGGCGGCGGTCCTCCTGAGGAGAGAGGCGCGCTGACGCGCTCGCTTCCTGTGGCCTGGCGCAGGTCACGCCTCTCCTCCGTTACGCGGGAATCCGTCTGTAACGTTCGCGCGGCCGGCGGGTCTGTAGACCCATGCGCCATGCCAAGGGGAGCCGATGGTGGGGCTGACCGCCGAGGACGCGCCGCTGCGGGACGCCTCGGCGGTGGCGGACTTCGCTCGCCGCTGCTTCCGTCCCGCCGCCGCCGACCGCGTGGGTGTCGAGCTGGAGTTCCTGGTCTTCGACAGTACGGCGGCGGCCACGCACGTCCCGCTGGCCAGGATCGAGCGGGCCCTGCCCGCGCTGCGGGGCGGCAGCCGGGTGACGTTCGAGCCGGGCGGCCAGCTCGAACTGTCCGGCCCCCCTGGCCCGCTGCGGGACGCGCTGGCCCACCTGGCCGCCGACGTGGCCGCCGTGCGCGACGCCCTGCGCGCGGACGGGCTGGCGCTGGGCGGAGTGGGCCTCGACCCGATCCGGCCCGCCGTCCGCCAGTTGCGCCTGCCCCGATACGAGGCGATGGCCGAGTTCCTCGGCGTGCCGTACGGGGCGCTGATGATGTGCTCGACCGCGTCGATCCAGGTCAACCTGGACCTGGGCGAGCGGCCCGCGACGCGCTGGGAACGGGCCCACGCGTTCGGCCCCGTGCTGATGGCCGCCTTCGCCAACTCGCCGCTGAGCGGCGGCCGGCCGTGCGGCTGGATGTCGGGCCGCCAGGCCGTCTGGGATCGCCTCGACGCCACCAGGACCTCGCTCGTGCCCACCTCGGACGATCCTGCCGCGGACTGGGCCGAATACCTGCTGGACGCCCGGCTCATGCTGGTGCGCGAGGCGGGGGAGGGCTGCCGCCCGGTCCGTGACGGCTCGACGTTCCGCGACTGGCTGAAGGCCGACGGCGAGCAGCGGCCCACAGCCGAGGACCTGGCCTATCACGCCACGACGGTCTTCCCCCCTGTGCGGCCGAGGGGCTGGCTCGAGATCCGCTACCTCGACGCCCAGCACCCGGCGACCTGGCCGGTGTGCGTGGCCGTGACCCACGCCCTCGTCACCGACGACCGGGCCGCCGACGCCGCCCTGTCCGCCGCTGAGCCGTGCCGCGAGCTGTGGGCGGCGGCGGCGCGGTGCGGGCTGACCGACCCGCGTCTGGGCAGGGCCGCCGAGGCGTGCTTCCGCGCCGCGCTGGAGGCGCTGCCTCGCCTCGGCGCGGGCCCCGGCCTGGTCGGCGAGGTGGCGGCGTTCGCCGACCGGTACGTGACAACCGGCCGCTCCCCTGCGGCCGACCTGATGGACCCGACGTCGACACGGAGCGTCCCGACCTGGCTGAACGACGAGGGATGGGAATGAACGATTTCAAGGAACGAATCGCGGCCGAGCTCATCGCGGTGCGCGACCGGTCGCTCACCTACACGGAGGCGGATGACGACCTGCTGGTGCGCCAGCACTCGCCGCTGATGTCGCCGCTGGTGTGGGACCTGGCGCACGTGGGCAACTACGAGGAGCTCTGGGTGCTGCGCGAGGCAGGGGGCATCGACCCGCTCCGCCCCGAGATCGACGACATCTACGACGCGTTCAAGACCCCGCGGAAGGATCGCCCGAGCCTGCCCATCCTGGGCCCGGCCGAGGCCCGCCGCTACATCGAGGGCGTGCGCGGGCGGGTGCTCGACGTCCTCGACACGATCGACCTGGACGGTCCCGACCCGCTGCACCGCGATGGCTTCGTGTTCGGCCTGGTGATCCAGCATGAGCACCAGCACGACGAGACCATGCTCGCCACGCTGCAGCTGTCCGGGCAGGTCGGCCTGGTGCGCGACGGCGACCTGCCGCCGGGCAGGAGCGAGGGTCCCGAGGAGGTGTTCGTGCCCGCCGGCACCTTCCTCATGGGCACCGAAACCCTGCCATGGGCCTACGACAACGAACGGCCCGCCCACCGTGTGGACCTGCCCGCCTACTGGATCGACCGGCTCCCGGTCGGTAACCGCGCCTACGCGGCGTTCATCGAGGACGGCGGCTACGACGACCCGCGCTGGTGGTCCGCCGAGGGCTGGCAGTGGAGGCAGCGCAGCGGCGCCTTCGCCCCCCTGTTCTGGGTCAGGGACGGCGGCGCCTGGTGGCGCACCCGCTTCGGCCGTACCGAGCCTGTCCCGATGGACGAGCCGGTCCAGCACGTGTGCTGGTACGAGGCCGACGCCTACGCCCGCTGGGTGGGCAAGCGGCTGCCCACCGAGGCCGAGTGGGAGAAGGCCTGCGGCTGGGACCCTCGCACCGAGAGGGCGCGCCGATACCCGTGGGGTGAGGACGCTCCCACCTCCGGCCGGGCCAACCTCGGCCACCACGCCGCCCACCCCGCGCCGCTGGGCGCCTACCCGTCAGGGGCCAGCGCGTACGGCACCGAGCAGATGGTGGGAGACGTGTGGGAGTGGACCGCCTCCTGGTTCCAGCCCTACGACGGCTTCCGCAGCTTCCCCTACAAGGAGTACAGCGAGGTGTTCTTCGGCCGGGACTACCGGGTGCTGCGCGGCGGCTCATGGGCGGCCGACCCGGCGGCGGTGCGGACCACGTTCAGGAACTGGGACTACCCGATCCGCCGGCAGATCTTCACCGGCTTCCGCTGCGCCCGCGGGGAGCTGGTCTGAGGTGTGCAGACACGCGGCCTGGCTGGGCGCCGCCCGCCCGCTCGCCTCGCTCATCCACGACCCCGAGCACGGCCTGCTCAAGCAGTCGTACGCGCCACGGCTCCAGCGCTGGGGCCTGGTCAACGCCGACGGGTACGGCATGGGCTGGTACGACCCCTCGCGCGCCGAGCCGGTGCGGTATCGCCGGGCCGTGCCCATCTGGACCGACGCCAACCTGCCCGCGCTCGCCCAGGTCGCCCGCTCGACCTGTCTGCTGGCGGCCGTGCGCTCGGCCACCGTGGGCATGCCGATCGAGGAGAGCGCCACGGCGCCGTTCACCGACGGTGGGTGGCTGCTCAGCCACAACGGGCGCGTCACCAGGGACGCGCTGCGCGATCTCGCCGACGACCTGCCCGACCGCGCGGAGAGCGCGTGTGACGCCGCCTGGGTGGCCGCCGCCGTGTTCCTGCGCGGGCGTGCCGGGCTCGGCCTGGGCGAGGCGCTGACCGAGGTCGTCGTCCGCGCGGGGGAGAAGGACCCCGCCGCCCGCCTGAACCTGCTCGCCTGCGACAGCGCGTCGATCGCCGCGACCGTCTGGGGCGACACGCTCTTCTACCACCGACTCCACGACGGCGTGCTCGTGGCCAGCGAGCCGCTCGACGACCTGCCCGGCTGGCAGGCCGTTCCCGAGCGCAGCCTGCTGACCGCCACCCGCGAGGACGTACGCGTCCAGCCGTTGTGATCTCACCCCAGGGGGCACTGTGTCCGTCAGCCAGCCGACCATGCATGTGATCAACCATCTCGACCGCGACTATCTGCGCCAGGCGCTCGAACACGACGTCAGGACCGGGCTGACGTCGTCGCCCAAGTGGCTGCCGCCCAAGTGGTTCTACGACGCCGCGGGCAGCGAGTTGTTCTCCCGTATCACCCGGTTGCCCGAGTACTACCCGACCCGGCGCGAGCTGGCCATCCTGCGGGCGCACACCGCCGAACTGGCGGCGGCCGGCGGTGCGGACACGCTGGTCGAGCTGGGCTCGGGCACCAGCGAGAAGACCGTACTGCTGCTGGAGGCGCTCGACGCGGCGGGCACGCTGCGCGCCTACACGCCGGTGGACGTGGACGCGGTCACCCTCGAATCGGCGGCGCGGCGGCTGGCCGGGCGTTTTCCCGGGCTGGCCGTGCGGGCGGTGTGCGCCGACTTCGAGCGCCATCTGGCGTTGCTGCCGCGCACCGGGCGGCGGATGGTGGCCTTCCTGGGCGGCACGATCGGGAACCTCGAACCGGCCACCCGCGAGGTGTTCATGAAAGAGCTGCGGGCCACGCTCCGGCCAGGGGACACCTTCCTGCTCGGAGCCGACCTGGTGAAGGACACAGGGCGGCTGGTGGCGGCCTACGACGACGCGGCCGGGGTGACGGCCGCCTTCAACAGGAACGTGCTGCGGGTGATCAACCGGGAGCTGGACGCCGACTTCGAGCCGGAGGCGTTCGCGCACGTGGCCCTGTACGACGCGCGCCGCGACTGGATCGAGATGCGGCTGCGGGCGAGCCGGGACATGCGGGTGCGGATCGGAGGGCTCGGGCTGGCCGTGGACTTCGTCCAGGGGGAGGAGATGCGCACCGAGATCAGCGCCAAGTTCCGGCCGGAGGGGCTGAAGGAGGAGCTCGTCGCCGCGGGCTTTGAGGTGCGCAGCCGCTACACCGACCCCGCAGGGGACTTCACCCTGGTACTGGCCGGGGCGTGATTCCCCGGTTCCGGTCCGGTGCTCAGCCGGGAGGCGCGCATAGCCGTACCGGCCGGGCACGCCTTCGCCGGTCGGCCATGTTTCTCCGCCGAGGTCAGCGACGCCGCGCAGGCCGGTGACCGGTGACTTCCGCCGTCGTCAGTCGAACAAGGCGTAGCATTCGACCTCGGAGCGGCGGAACGTCAGCCCCTTCGAGACCGAGTCCTTGACGCATGCGCGTTCGGCGGGGCTCAGCGTCAACTCGCCGCACACGGTCACCCCGGAGTAGGTGCGGCAGTCCAGCGTCGGGTCGAACCTCCCGATGCGATAGTTCTCCCTGACCTGCGAGCGGCACTCGGCCCGCGCGCTCGGCGTGTCCGCGTACCGGCACTGACCCATCAGGATCTGGTACTGCTGCTCGCTCACCTCATGCCGGTTGCCTGTCCCGCCTCGGGCGGGGCCTGCGAACAGTCCGAGAGCGGCCACCACCCCGAGCCCGACGACGACGATTCTCTTCATGGTTCCCCCTTCATGCGAGGTACCGCTGGAAGTCACCGCCAAACATGACTCAGAGCAGGTTTCGCTCGCCTTCGACGGGACAAGGCGCAGGTCGTCAACGGGGTCGGCGCTACCGGCCGGGGTTCACCGGGCGTTCGAAGAACGTCTCCAGTACGACAATGGCCTGGGTTCCGCTGACACCCGGGACGTCATAGATCCGGCGCAGCACTCCCTGCAGGGCCTCCGTGGTCGCGGTGCGGACCTTGACCAGCACGGACGCCGCTCCGGCGATGACATGCGCCTCCTGGATCTCGGGGAGGGCGGCGAACGCCTCCGCCGAGTCGCCCATCCACGCGTTGGCCTCGACCATGACGTAGGCCAGCACGCCCCGGTCGAGCGCCGCCGGGTCCACCTCGATCGTGGTGGCCCGGATGACACCGCGCTCACGAAGCTTGCGGACCCGCTCGTGGGCGGCGCCGGCCGACAGCCCGACGATCTGGCCCAGGGCGGCGTACGCCTGGGTCGCGTCTCGCTGCAGCTCGGAGATGAGGGCCCGGTCGATCTGGTCCACAGCGCACCGCCGTTCGAATGACAATCTACAGGAATGCCGGTTGACCATATCCCATTCGGCCGCGATAGTCTCTCGCCGAAGGAGGTCTAGTCATGATCGATAGGTTCAAGGCGACGTTCGAGGTCCTGGACGACCGGTTCTCCCTGTACGGCGGCGACGAGTACGTGGAGGTGCTGCACCGGGGCAGCCGCAAGACCGAGGGGCCGGCCTACTTTCCAGCCGGCCGGTACCTGGTGTGGAGCGACATCCCGAACGACCGGCTGCTCCGCTGGGACGAGACGACCGGCGCGGTCGGCGTGTTCCGTCACTCCTCCGGCAACGCCAACGGCAACACGGTCGACCGCGAGGGCCGGCTGCTCACCTGCGAGCAGGGCGCCCGGCGGGTGACCAGGACCGAGCACGACGGCTCCATCACGGTCCTCGCGGACAACTACGAAGGCAAGCGGCTGAACAGCCCCAACGACATCGTCGCGCGCTCCGACGGCTCGATCTGGTTCACCGATCCGCGCTACGGGATCACCGGCTACTACGAGGGGAGCCCGGCCGAGAGCGAGATCGGGGCCGACCACGTCTACCGGCTCGACCCGGACACCGGCGACCTGAGGATCGTCGCCGACGACTTCCTCCGCCCCAACGGCCTGGCCTTCTCCGCCGACGAGACCCGGCTGTACATAGTGGACACCCGCAAGCGCCACATGCGGGTGTTCGAGGTGTCGGAGGAGGGCAAGCTGTCCGGGGGCGAGGTGTTCGCCGACGCCTGGTTCGACGGCATCAGGGTCGACTGCCACGACAGGGTCTGGGCCGCCGCCCTCGACGGCCTGCACTGCTACGACCCGGACGGCACCCTGATCGGCAGGCTCCTGCTACCGGAGTCGGCCTCGAACCTCACGTTCGGCGGCCTCAAGCGCAACAACCTGTTCATCACCAACTCCGCCGGCGACCTGTACTCGATCCGGGTCACCTTCGCCGGAGTCCGCTACCCCTGACGGAGACAGCTCTCGCCGCCCAGGCCAGTGGTCTTACGGCAACCGTGGGATGTTCCTCTACCGCGTACGTCTGGTCACGACCCGCCTCCACCTCCGTCGCCGCCTGAGGAGCCGCCGGAGTCGAAGCTACCCCCGCCGGGCATCGAATCGTAGGCAGGCGGGGTACCGGGGTTGCCGGATCCTCTTCGTAAGGAGGGTCTGCCGGTTATCGCCGACCACGCCATCCAGATGACGATGCCCGCGATCGCGATGAGAAATCCGGCTGCCACCAGGGTCGAGACCGTCATCGGAGCATCTCCTCACAGGCGCGGGGGATCTTCATCGTAGCCACCGGCACGCGCACGTGTCTTACTCGCCAACCGCTTGCGGAGTCGACCACTAACGGCGGGCGCCGTCATGCCGGCACGCCGCGTGCCGCGGTGAGGCTGACCGACGCCTCAGCCGTGTAGGCCAGGAAGGTCATCGTCTCCTGGAAGTACAGCCGGATGCTGGTCTCGTCGTGCGAGAGATAGCCGATCGACACGTCCTGGCCGATGCGCATCTCGAAGTCGCCGCCCCGGGTGGACAGCAGGAGGGCGCCCTCGATGGCGGGCGCCCAGATGATCTGGCCGTCCAGCAGGCGGGCGATGTGCTGGAAGATCGGATAGCCGTGGTCCGAGGTCTCGCTGACGGCGGTGTAGGCGTCGGCGCTGAGCACCAGGCTGTAGGGACCGCCCACACCGGCCAGCCGGAGCGCCGTCACGGCCCGGCTGACGGCGTCGGGGTAGGCGCGGGTCTCGGCAGGGAGCGCGATCGCCGCGTTGGAGGAGCTGTCACGGATGCCGGTGATGCCGGCCGCGGCGTACCCGTCGAAGACCGCGCGGTCTTCGGCGAACGCCAGCCGGCGGGCGGCGTCCTTCACCGGCTGCCAGTCGGCGTCCTTCGCGCCGCGCTCGACGTCGTCGACCTCCCGCCGGTCGACGGTGAACGGCACGCGTAGTTCCACGAGCGGCTGGGAGAGGCGAACGCGTGCCACAACGGCGTCGTCGGGAGCGCCGATCTCCTCCAGTCGGCCGGTGGAGACGGAGGCGAGCCGAGCGCCTTCCGGATCGGAGACGTCGACGACGCGACGCCCGGCCACATGGCGTTCGAACGTGCGCCGGGCCTCCTCCTCCAGGTCGGCCCATGCCGCGGCGGACATCGGCGCCAGTTCGCGATGCAGGTTGTTCATCGGGCAGTGGCTCTTTTCAGGTCGCCGATCCCGAGAGATCCGTCGGCCGTGGCTGGGACGTCGGTCGCGGGGGACAGATCCGCGTCGGCCGTGGTCCCGCTGCTCGGCGGACCAGGCAGGTCCTGGAGGAAATCGAGGCTCGGGACGAAGAAGAGCGTGCCGGTCACGGCCGTGGAGAAGTCGAGGATCCGGTCGTGACCGGCCGGCGGGGCGCCGAGGAACATCCGCTCGAGCATCCGCTCGGTGACCGTGGGGGTGCGGGCGTAGCCGATGAAGTACGTGCCGAACTCGCCGCGGCCCACGGCGCCGAACGGCATGTTGTCGCGCAGGATCTGCCGTTCGGTGCCGTCGGCGTCGACGATCGTGGTCATGGCGACGTGCGAGTCGGCCGGTTTGCTGTCGTCGTCCAGTTCGATGTCGGTCAGCTTCGTGCGGCCTATCGCCAGTTCCTGCGCCTCGACCGTCAGGGCGTTCCACGCTCGCAGGTCGTGCAGGTATTTCTGCACGATGACGTAGCTCCCGCCGGCGAACTCGGGGTCCTCGTCACCGATCAGGATCGCCGCGCGCGCGTCACGACCGACGGGGTTCTCGGTCCCGTCGACGAAGCCGAGCAGGTCGCGTACGTCGAAGTACTTGAACCCGTGCACCTCGTCGCGGACGGTCACCGCGCCGTAGAGCCTGTCCATGATCTCCGATGCCAGCGCGAAGCACAGGTCGAGGCGCTGGGCCCGGATGTGGAACAGCAGGTCGCCGGGGGTGGACACGGCACGATGCCGGCCTCCGACCAGTTCGCGGAAGGGGTGCAGCTCGGCGGGACGAGGGCCGTCGAACAGCCGGTCCCAGGCGTGAGAGCCGATGGCGGCGACGCAGCTCAGCGCGCTGTCCGGCGCCCGGAACCCGATGGCCCGCTGCAGGCCGTCCAGGTCGGAGAGGAGGTCCAGGACCGCCGGTTCGCCGCGGGGATCGATCGTCGCCACGATGAAGATCGCCGCTCTTGTCAGCGGGCTCAGCACCGGCTGCGGGAGCGCGTCCGCGATTTCCGCCATGCCGCCCCTCCTCAAACGTTCGTCTTCACTGTGACCCGCGCCGCAACCGTTCCCCGTTTTCGGCCAACCGATTCACTGCTTTCCGTGGTCGACCGGGCAGTTGTGGGGTGCGTTCCGCAATCTTTGCCGCGAACCGAACGCGCGTTGGGGTACAGCCGGGACCTCGTCACGGTGCCTTCACATCTTGTCGGGCGCGTTGTCCGCCTTCGCCTTCCGTGTTACTCAGCGGCTCTTAGATTGGCTTTCATGACGATAAGGATCGGCCTCGTCGGTGCAGGTCAGCGTGCGGGCATCACATGATCACCAAGGACGCCGTCGACCGCCTCATCCGCTTCGACGGTTTCCCCCTTCCTCCGAGACCCTGACCTGCCGCAGGTCTGTCACGTCGGCACACGAGTCTCCGTACCGAGGCAGGCAGGTGAGGTCATGAGCCGGCGGACCTGGGTGGTCGCGCTGTCGTTGCTGGGCCTGGTGTGCGGTGGTCCCCAAGCTCAGGCGGGCGCCGCACCCGAGACGCGGGTTCTGCGCATCGGCACCTATTTCGTCAACCCGCCGTTCGAATACATCGCCGATGGCGCCACGGTCGGCTTCGAGGTCGACCTGATGAACGAGATCGCCGCACGGCTCGGCCGCAGGCCCGAGTTCGTCGACACGCGGTGGGAGACGATGCTGCGGGAGATGCGGGACGGCCGCTACGACTGCATCGTGGGCGGCATCACCATCACGCCGGCCCGCGAGAAGATCCTCGCCTGGTCGACGCCCTACATGACCACGACGCTGAGCCTCGTCGCCGACGCCGAGAGGAGTCCCGCGATCCGCGGCATCGCCGATCTGAAAGGCGCTTCGGTCGGCGTCCAGGCGGCGACCACCGACTACGACGTCGCGGTGAGGATGCGGGCCGAGGGCGAGATCGGCAGCGTGAAGGTCTATCCCTTCGACCGCATCGAGGACGCCATGAGCGACCTGGCCGCCGGGCGGATCACGGCGGTGATGAAGGTCTACCCGGTGGCCGCGTGGCTCGCGCGCAAGACCCCCGGCCTGCGGATCGTGGCCCAGGTGCCGGGCGAACCGCAACCGCTGGGCATCGGCTTCAGCAAGGCGAACCCCGGCCTCCTGGCCGCGGTCGACCGGGCCCTCGCCGCGGTGAAGCGGGACGGCGCCTATGCCAGGCTCGCGCGGAAGTGGGGTGTGCCCTGACCGCCCCGGCGATGGACCTCGTCATGGAATCTCCATCGTCAAGGCCATGAGGCGCAGGAGCAGCAGGGCGACGTCGTCGCTGCGGCGGTCGGCTCCCTGCGCGTTCCTGGTCAGGCTCTCCGCCAGCCCGTCCAGGTGCTGGTCACCGCCGCGCGCGAGCTCGGCGCCGAGAGCGGTCAGACCGTCGTCGATGTCGGTCCCCGGAACCTCGATCAGGCCGTCGGTATACAGCGCCAGAAGGCTGCCGACCTCCAGCGGCACCTCTGTGCACGGATAGTCCGTCTCGGGTTCGATACCCAGCAGGAGTCCCCCAGGGACGTGTATCACCTCGATGCGGCCGTCGGGATGCCGTACGAGAGGCGAGGGATGACCGGCTCGGGCGAGGCGCGCCACCCGGCGCCGGATATCGAGGTGAACGTAGACACAACTGGCGAACAGGCCGGGATCGAGGTCGGTGAGCATCTGATTCGTCCGGTACAGGACCTCGCCCGGATCGGCGCCGGCCGCGGCATAGGCGCGCACCGCCGTGCGAAGCTGGCCCATGAGGGCGGCGGCGGTGACGTTGTGCCCTTGGACGTCGCCGATGATGGCCGCGGCGGTGTCCCCAGGCAGGCGGATGAGATCGTAGAAGTCGCCCCCGATGTCCATGCCTTCGGTGCCTGGCAGGTAGCGGGCCGCCGCGGCGAGTCCCGGTATGCGGGGAAGAGCGTGGGGGAGCAGGACCTCCTGCAGGCCGCGAGCGAGTTCCGCCTTCGCGTCGTACAGCCGGGCGCGTTCCATCGCCTGGGCGATCAGGCCGCCCAGCGAGGTGAGGACGGCTCGCTCCTCGACGGTGAAGGCGTGCGGCTCGCGGAAGGCGAGCACGCAGGTGCCGACGGGCCGGCCGGAAGCGATCAGGGGCAGGAGCGCCCAAGCGGCCATACCGTCGTCCGGCGCGACGGCGGACGGGTAGATCTGGTACAGCTCCTCTTGCGATTCGAAGAAGTTGGGCACTCCGGTGACCATCGCGCGGATGCTCGGCGTGGGCGAGGTCAGGGAGAGCCGGCCGTACTGCTCGATGATGTGGGGCGGGAAACCCCGATGGCCGGCGACGCACAGCCGTCCCTCCTCGGCCGTCAGCAGGGCCACGGCCTGGGCGCCGAACGCGGGCATGATCTGGTCGGCGACCAGATTCACCACATCCTGTACGCCGGCGGCCTGCGTGAGCGTGCTCGCCAGGTGGAGGATGTGGTAGATGGCTCCTGTTCGGGTGGGCAGCGCCACGTCGATCGGAAGCGTGGAGGCCGGGACGGCTTCCGCTTCCATGGGAGCCGGGATGATGCGCACGGTGATGCCGGAGATCGAGGGATACAGGTCGAAGGCCAGCCACCGGTCCGGTGGGCACAGCGCCACGAACGAGGTCGGCCGCTGACTGATCATCGCTCTGCGGTAACGGTCCTCGTACACCGGATCGTCCAGCCACGGCAGCACGGTCCACGGTTGGGCGCCGATCAGTCGCATCGGCGACTCGCCGAGCAGAGCGGCTCCGTTGGGGCTGATGTAGGTGAGGCGGCCTTTGATGTCCAGCGTGCACATCCCCTCGGGCAGGCGCGCCACCATCGCCCCGAGTACTTCCGCCGGATCGGTGATCGGCTCCGCGTCGTGCTTCCGCCGTCCCGATGGACTGCTCCGGGCGACGGTCTGCAGTTTTCGCGCCAGTCCTGCCGCGGCGGCGCCGAGGCGGTCACGCGTGTGGGCGGGCGGCGGCGGATACGAGCCCGACCAGACGATGAACATCGCTCCGTAGTCGCCCGCCGGGGTGGACAGCGGGAGCGCGGCAAGGGAGAACTCGTACGGCAGGGCGACGGCGATCGTCGGGTAGCAACGCACCATGTCCTCTTCGTTGCCCACCCACACCAGCCGCTTGTCCCGCAGCGCGTCGGCCACGGGGATCGGCGCTGTCAGGCTCACCCGCTCCCACGGCTGGACGAACTCCCGCGGCAGCCCCTCCATCACCAGCAGTTCCAGCACCTGGCCGTCAGGAGACAGGCGGTAGATCGCGCCGGTATGGGCGCCGATCTCCTTCAGCATCTCGGTCAGGCCCTTGGCCAGCGCGTCCCTGTCGCCTCCCTCATCCGAGACAGCGATCGTGTCATCAGGTGGGAACTGTCGCCCCAAAGCCACCACCTCATTCCAGGGTCTTACATATGGGACGTTACCCCGACTGACCTGGAGCTTTGGTGATGAGTCCTATCGGATGCCCGCCTCCCTCGACATAAGAGGACCTCGTGCTCACCGTCGAGCGGCCGCGGGCGTGCCGCTTCCCGCCGCGTCGTGGTTTCCGCGATAGGCGAGCCTGAGCGCGAGATAGATCGGCAGCCCGATCGGCGACAGCAGGATCGTGAACGCGAGCACCGGACCCATGAGCAGCGGGTGCACCTTCCGCTCCCTGCTGTCGAGGTACATCCACCGGCCGACGAACAGGTCCCAGGCGATGATCTGGGCCCACAGCGCGGCCGGCGCGTCCGGGTCGGCCACCAGCCGCCGCAGCCCCTCCAGCGAGGGCTGGGTGACGACCGGCCAGAAGCCTGAAAGCAGCGGCACGAGCAGTACCAGGTTGACGGCCACGGCGGGCAGCACGATGAGCGGCGAGCCGGCGACGAGGCGGGTGACCCGCCAGGTGGGCGCCAGGATCATCAGCGCCCAGAACGGCGCGGCCACGTAGAAGCTGAGGTCGAACAGGAAAGCGGTCATGGGGCGAGCTCTCTCTCTGGCCGGAGCGCGACGGCGGTCGCGCCGAGGGCGGTGACGACGAGGACGGCGAGCGCGGCGAGGGTCGTGCCGTCGGGATGGACGATGGACTGACCGCGCAGGGCCTGCCACAGGAGCAGCAGGAACAGCCCGCCGTAGGCGCCGCCGGCGCTGACCACGAGCCGTAGCCGCACCTCCTCGCGGCGCAGGACGGGAAGGCGCGTGGACAGGGCCGCCAGCAGCAGCGCGAGCAGCGGCAGGAGCTGGAGGGCGTGCATGCCCACGAAGTGCGGGACGCGCAGGTCGCCGCCGATGGTGCTCCAGCCCAACAGGGGCAGCCCTGGGCCGCCGTCGGTCACGCCCACGCTGTGGGCGCCGGCGAAGTCCTCGGCCCAGGTCTGGCCGGGCACCCTCGTCACCATCAGGCCGCCGGAGGAGATGCCGAGCGTGGAGACGATCAGGCCGAGCCGGACGGCCCAGGTGCTCACCCGGTCGGCCTGCCGATCGAGGATCACGAGGATCCCTGCGACGAGGTTGGCGATCATGAGTACGCCGATCGTGGCGCCCATGGCGATCCAGATGGACTTGTCGAGCGGGGTGGCCTCGTTGAAGTGGCTGTGGCGGGCCCGCCCGGCCTGGAAGGCGATGAGGGCGACCTCGGCCGTGCCCGCCGCGGCCAGGACGGTGCCCATCCACCGGCTCACCCGCCCCGCCCTGTGGCGCAGCGAGAGTAACCAGGCCCAGGTGAAGGAGTAGAGGGCGAACGAGATCGTGAACTTCAGCGGCTTGATCCAGACCGGGACGCCGTCGAGCGTGCGGCCGTCCGCGAAGACGAGGACGAGCAGGACAAGGCTCAGCGCGGCCATGACGGCGGCGAACAGCATGAGCGGGCGGTGCCATCGGAGCATGGTGAGACTCCCATAGATAGCGGATAGTGCTACTTACTACTATCTATAGCTAAGCTATCCGTGTACGACAAGAGGAGGACGTGAAGACGTGCGGATGGCGGAGCTGAGTGAGACGACGGGAGTCCCGGTCCCGACGATCAAGTACTACATGCGGGAGGGCCTCATCGCTCCCGGCCGGCCCACCGGCCGCAACCAGGCCGACTACGGCGACGAGCACGTGCGCAGGCTCAAGCTGGTGCGGGCCCTCGTCGAGTACGGCGACCTGCCCATCGCCGTGATCGGCGACCTGCTGGCCCGCGTCGACAATCCGAACCTCGAGGTGTACGACCTGCTCGCGGCCGCCCAGAAGGCCGTGACCCCGCGCAAGGAGCCGCGTCCCGGCCCCTGCAAGGACAAGGCGGAGGACCTCCTGCGCGAGCTGCTGACCAGGCGCGGCTGGCGGATCAGGACGGGCGACCCCGCCTACCGCACCGCCGTCGGCGTGCTGGCCACCCTCGACGAGGTCGGCCGTCAGGACGTGCTGGACGTCCTGGACGTCTACGCCGAGGCCGCCGAACGCATCGCCGAGGCCGACGTGCGCGTGCTCGGCGCCGACCTGGGCGACCGCGAGCGCGCCGTGGAGATCGTGGTCATCGGCACCTCGGTGGGCGACACGCTGATCGCCGCGCTGCGCAGGCTGGCGCAGGCCACCGTCGGCGAGCGCATGTACACCTGAGAGGGGCAGGTCATGGGCGACTGAGAGGAGCAGGTCATGGGCGACAACCTTTTTCGCACCGCGCTCGACGAGCTCGGCGCCGTGCTCGCGGAGGTGGACGACCGGCAGGTCGACGCGACCTGCCGGTTGATCGCCGAGGCGAGAACCATCGGCGTCCACGGCTGCGGCAGGGAGGCGCTGCAGATCAAAGGTTTCGCGATGCGCCTGTTCCATCTCGGCCTGCCGGTCGCGGTGGTCGGCGACATGACCATGCCGGCGCTGGGTCGCGGCGACGTTCTCCTCGTCACCTCCGGGCCCGGCGAGACATCCACGGTGCTGGCGCTGATGCGGACGGCGAAGGCGGCGGGCGCGACGAACCTCCTGCTGACCGCTGAACCCGAGAGCGGCGCGGCGGAGCTCGCCGACTTCGCGCTCGTGATCCCGGCGCAGACCATGGCCAGCGACCGGGGCGAAAGGCGGACCTCCGTCCTGCCGATGGGCTCGGTCTACGAAGGCGCGCTGTTCGTGCTGTTCGAGGTGATGGTGCTGAAGCTCAGGACGCTGACCGGCGCCACGCGCGAGGCGATGCGCGCCAGGCACACCAACATGGAGTGAAAGAGCCCTGGCCGCACGCGCCGGTCCAGGCACGGACGAGCCGGCGGAGGGAGGTCCTGAGGTCCCCGCTCATCCGGTCTCGCCGACGATGGCGCGCAGGGCGGCGACGTGCGCCTGGTAGGCCGCTCTGCCGGCCTTGGTGAGCGAGAGCCAGACTCGCTGCCGGGTGTCGCGCACGGCTTTGGTCTGCTCCACGTACCCGGCTTCCATCAGAACGCTGACATGCTTGCTCAGCACCGAGTCGCTGACACCGAGCCGTTCGCGCACCACGCCGAACTCGACCTGCTCGGCAGCCTCCAGCAGCGCGCAGATCCGCAGCCGGTTCGGCGCGTGGATCGTGGCGTCGAAGCCGTCCTCGGCCCTGTCGGTCACTCTCATGCCGAGGCCCGCGCCCGTCGGTCGTGGACGATCCCGTAACCGACCATCCAGCCCGCGGCCAGGACAGCCGCGGCCGCCCAGACCCAGCTCCACCTGTCGCCGAGGAGTTGGGCGGCGATCCAGAGCGGGGGCAGGGGCGCCGCGAGGACCAGTTGCTGGCGGAGTGTGAGCTCGCGGGGCGCAATCCCCGCCCTGTTGACCTGCCGGGAGTACAAGCGCTCGGTCAGCCACCAGCCGGCCCCTAAGGCGGCCAGCAGGGCGATCGTGGCCCAAGGAGCGATGTCGGCCAGCGGTTGCGCCATCATGACCCCGGCGACCAGCAGTCCGAGCACGGGGAAGAACCATGCGTGGATCGGGGCGCTGCCCGCCGCGCGCGCCTGCCTGGCGGCCTCCAGCGCCGCGGCGGCCTCGGAAGGGGAGGGGCGGTCGAAGCTCTCGTGTGTTTCCATACTGGAAAGAGTCCGCCAGGCTTTCCATGTTGTCAACACTCGATTTTCCGTCATGGAAACAGTGCGGTCAGCGACGTGACCGAGCCGACCGCGATCCTGCTGCTGTCACCCCTGAACAGATCGAGATCCGCGGGAAAGCGTCCCAGTCGGCCGTCACCACCCCGCTCGCCGTCATCGAGGGCCTCGCCTTCCTCGGGCTCGCACTGTGAGGGTCGCGACGGGGCCCGGCTGCTCGACTTCTCTGCGCGTCGGGCCAGTTGCAAAGGGTGCAATGTCCACCCTTCTTCCGCAATGTCGCGGAACCGATCGGTTTCGGAAATGTCCATTCTTGCCGCGCGCGCGCCGCCGACCAGAGATGATCAAGGTGGCCGTGTCCCGCGTGAGCGGGCCGGCCGGCCGACGATTGGAGCAATGTGCGAAGAAGATCTTCTCTGCTCGCCGCAGCCTTCCTGGCGATGGCGGCGCTGTTAACCGTCTCGACTGCCGGCGTGGCCGCCGATACGGTCGCCGGTGACGGAACCTCAGCGGAGGCCGGGAAGGGCAGCATCGCCTGGGCGCCCTGCGAGGAGGAGCCCGCCGCCGAGTGCGCGACGCTGGCCGTCCCGATCGACTGGTCCGCTCCGTACGGGCCCACCATCGATCTCGCCATCGCCCGCCGCAAGGCCACCGACCCCGCGGCCCGCATCGGATCCCTGGTGGTCAACCCGGGCGGCCCTGGCGGGTCGGGTGTGGAGGCCGCCTACGGCGCCCCCGGCTTCTTCACGGAAGAGATCCAGCGGCGATTCGACATCGTCGGCTTCGATCCCCGGGGCGTGGCTCGCAGCCACCCGGTGGTCTGCTCGGCGCCTCTGTACAACCAGATGCCGTCCCCCGTCATAGCGAGCCAGGCCGACTTCGACGCCTGGAACGCCTACACCAGAAAGCTGCACAAGGACTGCAGGGCCCGCACCGGACCCCTCTACGACCACGTCGACTCGGTCAACGTCGCGCGCGACATGGATGCTCTCCGCGCCGCCCTCGGCGAGGAGAAGCTCACCTACTACGGGCTCTCGTACGGCACGCTGATCGGGCAGATGTACGCCGAGCTGTTCCCGCACCGGATCAGGGCGCTCGCCCTCGACAGCAACATGGACCACAGCCTCGGCCTCAAGGCGTTCCTCGACACCGAGGCCGCCGCCGCCGAGGACGGGTTCGACCAGTACGTCGCCTGGTGCGAGGCCGACACCAGCTGCGGCCTGCACGGGCGCGACGTCCGGGCGCTCTGGGAGGAGCTGCTGGCGAAGGCACGGCGCGGCGAGCTGTACTACCCGGGCGTCAAGGACCGCCCGATGACCGAGCTGCAGGTCATCTACCAGGGCGTCCTGGGGAACGAAGGGCCCAACTGGCACCTGCTGACCGAGATGCTCATGGCGTTGGCCGGCGGACCGCCGCCGTCGGACCTGCCTCCGCTTCCCGGCAGGCAGCCCGTCCCTGGCGAACTCGCCCAGCTGCCGACCGTGGTCCTCTGCCAGGACTACAACCTCCGGGTGCGCGACTTCAGGGAGTACGCCGCGCTCATGCGCAGCTCCGCCCGGCTCGCGCCCGACATGCGGTACAACCCGATGCCGATCGAGGACGTGCCGATCTGCCTCAACCACCACACCAACAACCCGCAGCACCCCCTGCGCTACAAGGGCAGTGCTCCGTTGCTGCTCGGCAGCTCGCTGCACGACCCGGCCACGCCGTACGGCTGGTCGGCCAACGCGGCCCACCAGCTCGGCCTCAAGGCGGTGCTGCTCACCTACGAGGGCTGGGGCCACCGCATCTACGGCAAGGACGAGTGCAGCACGCGGCACTTCGACGAGTACCTGATCTCGCTCGCCGTGCCCGCGCCCGGCACCCGCTGCTCGGTGCCCGCGGTTCAGGCCATGGCCAAGCGGCAGGCCCCGGCGTGGCCGTCGAGCTCGCTCCACTGGGCCGGTCCTGTCGCGACTCCGTCCCGCCCTCAGCCGGGCCCGGCCTCCGCCGGCCTGTCCAGGACGTCCGGCTGAGCTCCGACCCTGCCGTGATCGCATGACGCCGCCCGGCTCCTCACCGCGAGGTGGCCGGGCGGCTCCGATCGGGAGCACCCCCCAGCGGTCCTGCGCCCGGGAGACCGTGACGATCTTTTCCACGCTGGAGTACGCGGACGATCAGCTCGGCAGGAGGGAGACGATGGCGGGGCCGAAGGCGGAGCCCAGCAGGTAGGCCAGGCTGAACAGGCCGATCGCCGACGGACGGTGGTCGTCGGGTACGGCGGCGGTAGCTCGTACGGCGAACACGCCCTGGCCCGACGACGCCGCGACGGAGGCGGCCGCCTGGGCGGCCAGCAGCGCGGCGGGCAGGACGGTGAGCGTGGACACCAGCAGCCCCGCCAGACCCAGGCCGGTGAGAGCGGCGACGGTCACGCCCGGGCGGACTCTGGCCGACGCCGTCACGATGAACCAGGACAGCGATCCGCCGAGCAGCAGAGGCCAGAGCACGGCGACCCCGATCTCGCCGGAGGTCCAACCACTGTGCTGGGACAACTCGCGCGGGATGGCGTACATCAACGAGAAGTTGACCATGGCAAGTGCGAAGGCGAGACCGGCGGAGATGAGGAACTCAGGCGTGCGGAGCAGGACGGCGGGCACGAAGCCGTGTGGTCGAAGGCGGAGATGACGGACGAGCAGGGCGAGTCCGGCGAGCGACGCGAGCCCGGCCGGCCACGGTTGATGCGGCACGAAGACGAGCGCGGTGACCATCGCCGTCAGGATCGCGGCGCCGGCCAGGTCGAAGCTGCCGCGGCCGACCGGAGCGGGTGGCGCCTTTCTCGCCACCGACGGTACGGCCAACAGGCTGAGCGCGGGCAGCGCGAGCGCCGCCCGCCAGGAGAGCAGGTCGCTCACCAGCGAGCCCAGCAGCGGCGCGAGGGAACCGACCACCGCCAGCGCCGCGGTGACGAGTCCCATCCTGCGGGCGGAGTCGGCGAGGTTCATCGCCGACGCGCTCAGCCCTGCGGCGCCGAGCGCCTGCAGAGCACAACCGAGTATGGCGTACGGCGGTGCGGGGCCGGTCAGGACGAGGCTCGCCCCGGCTAGCAGGAGGAGACCACAGAAGGCCAGAGTGGCACGAACCCCTCGAAGGCCAAGGAGCCCAGCCATCAGCGGAGTGCCGACGGCCACTCCCCATCCGAACGCCGTCACCGTCCAGGTCGCCGTCCCGACCGAGACCCCCAGCCCGCCAGCCACCTCGTCGAGGACGAGGGCAGGTCCCGCGACGCCGAAGGACAGCGGTCCGGCCAGCAGGGCGAGCGTGACGGCTGGGACCCGCTCACGTGTCAGCCCCCTCATCATGCGGCGGCGATGGCCCTGGTGCCGCGCGCAAACCTCAGTACACGGTCGGTCTGCACTCGTGCCGCGGCCCTGGTGACCTCGTCCACAGCGTGGGTGCCGCCCCGGTCACAGTGAGAGGTGCCGTAAGGGTTGCCATCGGTCCACTTGTCCGGGTGGGTGTAGCCCGGCGGCACGATGATCCCGCCGAGGTGGATGAAGGTGTTGTACAAGGCGAGCAGCGTGGACTCGTGGCCGCCGTGGGCGGTACCGGTGGAGGTGAACCCGCTGTAGACCTTGTCGGAGAGCAACCCCTCACGCCACGGGCCGCTCAATGTGTCCAGGAACTGCTTGAGCTGAGAGGAGACATTGCCGAACCGGGTGGGCGAGCCCATGATCACCGCATCGGCCCAGACCAGATCCTCGGCGGCGGCGAAGGGCACATCGGCGGTAAGCGCGGCATGGGCGGCCCAGGCGGGGTTGGAATCGATCGCGGCCTGGGGAGCCAGCTCCGCCACCTTGCGCAGCCGTACCTCCGCACCCGCTTTCTCGGCGGTCTCTGCCATCTCCTGGGCTATCGCGGCAATCGTCCCGGTGGCCGAGTAGTAGACGATCGCGAGGTTCAAGGGCGTGGTCACAGATGACTCCTTCAATGTGGATCACTATCCGACAAGCCGACAATATAGTCATCTATTATTACAGTCAATCCTAGTGACTAAATGGCTGGCGGGAGGCAGGCGCGTTACGGCGTGGCGGGGAAGCTGCCGTCGCCGTCCGGCACGCCACTGCCGTGCTGCGAGGGCGCGGCCATCCAGGAGTCGCCGCCACGACGGCAGTGCTCGCCGACCTGCCGCCATCGGCCATCCGCACCTCCGCCGCGGCGCGTCGCGACCACCCAGCGCGGTTCAGACCGGATGACCCGATCGAGGAGATCCAGGCACCTGCCGCGCGGGTATCAGCGGCAGGTGCCTGGAGAGATCGCGGGCGACGGCGCTCGTGCCGGTTCGTTCGCCCCTGCGAGATTGTCAGGCCCTCACCCGGGAGTTCACCACTGCTTGAGGCGGTATTGCTTGGGCAGCTTGAAGCCACGCTCGGCCATCAGCTGCCGCAGCCGATCCGGATAGTCGGTGATGATCCCGTCCACCCCGTCGTCGACGAGCTTGTTCAAGGTGGGCTCGTCGTCGACGGTCCATGGGATCACCTTGATGCCCAGACCGTGCGCCTGATCCACCATCTCCTTGGTGACGTACGGCTGGTAGCCCGGGTCCGTCACCTTGCCATTCTGCGGGAACCCGTGTACCGGCGAGAAGGCGTCCGCGCCGAACGACTTGATCGCCTTGAGCGGGTCCCCGCCGAAATCGTCGATGTCGATGCCACCGAGCCAGGGCGACGCCCCAGGCTTCCCGGTCTGCAGGAAGTCGCGGTTGGTCAGGGCCACGATCGGCAGCCGCGGCTCGACCTCGCGCACCCGCATCAGCGCGCCCCAGTCGAAACTCTGGATGGTGACCTGCCGCATGAGCCCGGCCCGCCGGATCTCCGCCAGCGTCACCTGCACGAACTGCTCCCTCGGCGCCGTCTCGTGCGGCGCGCCGGCCTCGACCTTGGTCTCGACATTGAGCATGACGCGACGCGCGCGATAGCGGTCGACCAGCTCGAACACCTCGCGCAGGGTCGCCATCCTGGCACCGGGAACCGGCCGCTGGCCGGGGAACTCCGGCAGCGTCATGGAGCCGCAGTCCATCGTCCTGACCTGCTCGAGGGTGAGCGTGTTGATGTACTTGCCGACGTAGGGGAACTCGGGATCACCCGGCACGGCAGGCGCGGTATCCCTGCATTTCCTGTTGCTGATCTTCCGGTCATGGGTGACGACCGCCTGGCCGTCCTCGGTGATCTGCACGTCGAGCTCCAACGTGCTGACCCCCAGCTCGAGGGCGTTGGCGAACGCGGGCAGCGTGGCCTCCACCACCAACCCCAGCCCGCCTCGGTGAGCCTGCAGGTCGAAGGGGCGCCTGTCCGCATGGGCCGCCCCAGGCAACGCCGCGAACCGGGCCTCCTCACACGGGCGCCACGTCGATGAGTCCTGGTCGGCCGCCTGCCGGCCTACGGCCTCGGACACGCCGCGGTGTGGTCAGCGGGCCGGCGATCGGGGAGCCGGGCGGTCTTGACGCGGTCTTGACGCCTGACCAGGGCAGACAGGCACGTGTGCGTTCGTCGATATGAGAGCGTGATGTCGGGGGTGGCCGAGAATGGCCAGGAGAAGGCAGCTCGCCTCGACGCCGGAAAGTCCGCTGCGGACCTGGTTGCTCGAGGGCCTGCAGACCGATCGCGAGCAGATCGAGCACGGCCCGCACGTGAAGCACCCGTGGTGGCGGGTCATGTGCCTGACGGGCGTGGACTACTTCTCCACGCTGGGCTACCAGCCGGGCATCGCCGCGCTGGCGGCCGGGGTCCTCTCGCCACTGGCCACGATCTTCCTCGTCGCGCTCACCCTGTTCGGCGCGCTGCCGGTCTACCGGCGGGTGGCCGAGGAGAGCCCCTACGGCCAGGGTTCGATCGCGATGCTGGAGCATCTGGCCCCGCAATGGTGGGGCAAGCTGTTCGTGCTGACGTTGCTCGGCTTCGCGGCGACAGACTTCGTCATCACGATGACGCTCTCGGCCGCCGACGCCACCGCGCACATCCTGGAGAACCCGTTCGCCCCGCAATGGCTGGAAGGTCAGCGGGTCCCGGTGACGCTGTTCCTGCTCGCCCTGCTCGGCGGCGTGTTCCTGGTGGGATTCACCGAGGCGATCGGCATCGCCGTCCTGCTGGTCTTCCTCTACCTGGGTCTCAACGCGATCGTCGTGGGGTCCGCGATCACGCACGTCCTCGAGACGCCCGGCCTGGTGGTGAACTGGCAGAACATGCTCACCGCGACCTACAGCAGCCCGATCGCCATGATCGGCCTTTCCCTGGTGGTGATGCCCAAGCTCGCCCTCGGCATGTCCGGGTTCGAGACGGGTGTCGCGGTGATGCCGATCATCGAGGGCGACCTGCGGCAGCGGATCAAGGGCGCCAAACGGCTGCTGACCGTCGCCGCGCTGATCATGAGCGTGTTCCTGATCCTGAGCAGTTTCGTCACCACCGTGCTGATCCCTCCCGAGGAGTTCCAGCCGGGCGGCAAGGCCAACGGCCGTTCCCTCGCCTATCTGGCGCATGGCTTCCTCGGCGAATGGTTCGGCACGCTCTACGACGTCAGCACCATCGCCATCCTGTGGTTCGCGGGCGCGTCGGCCATGGCCGGGTTGATCAACCTGGTCCCCCGCTATCTGCCCCGGTACGGCATGGCACCTGAGTGGACCGGCGCCGTGCGCCCTCTGGTGCTGGGCTTCTCCCTGATCGCGTTCACCATCACGATCATCTTCGACGCCGACGTGGTGGCGCAGGGCGGCGCGTACGCCACGGGCGTCCTCGTCCTCATGCTGTCGGCCGCCGTGGCGGTGACCCTGTCGGTCCACAAGCGGGGCCTGCGCCGAGCGCGGCTCGGGTTCGGGCTGATCTCAGCCGTGCTCGCCTACACCCTGGTGGACAATGTCATCGAGCGTCCGGAAGGCGTGAAGATCGCCTCGTTCTTCATCGCCACGATCATCGTCACCTCGCTGATCTCCCGGGCGACCCGCTCCACCGAGCTCCGGGTCACCGAGACGCACCTCGACCCACTCGCCGAGCGCTTCGTCAACGAGGCCTGCGGCGAGATCCACGTGATCGCCAACGAGCCGCACCGGCGCGACCAGGCCGAGTACAACGACAAACTGCGCGAGGTCTGGCTCAACCACCGGCTGCGCAGCTCGGAGCCGGTGATGTTCGTCGAGGGCACCGTGCTCGACGCGTCCGAGTTCAAGACCGAGCTCCGGGTGAAGGGCGAAGAGCTGTACGGCCACCAGATCCTGCGCTTCGAGAGCTCGGCCATCCCCAACTCGCTGGCCGCGCTCCTGCTCTACCTGCGCGACCGCACCGGCGGCGCGCCGCACATCTACTTCCACTGGGCGGAGGGCAACCCCGTCGTGGCCATGCTGCGCTACCTGCTCTTCGGCGGCGGCGACGTGCCCGCGCTCACCCGCGAGGTCGTGCGCAAGGCCGAGCCCGACCTCGAACGCAGACCACGGGTCCACGTCAGCTGACGCTCATCGGTGTGTCGCGGGTCCCGCCGTTCCCAGGCGGCTACAGGTCAGGTCCACAGCGCCCCGAGGCGTTCGGCGGCGTCGGCCGCTTGCCGTACACCGGCCTGGAAGGAGGTCTCCCAGGCCGACGCGTCGTGCAGGTCGGGACCGAACGCCTCCAGTGTCGCCCGGTCGGGGGCGATCGAGATGGCGGCGCCGCTCGGGAAGACGTGGGCCAGCGGCTCGATGACCACCACCGTGTCGGCGTCGCCCGCCAGGTCTGCGTTGGCGCCCCCGCGGAAGGCGCCGTCCATGTAGCGGTGGCCGTTGACCGTGATCGGCGGGTAGACGCCCGGCACCGCGCAGCTGGAGGCGACGGCGGACAGCAGCGACGCGTCGCCGTCGCGATCCCAGACCGCGGGTTCGCCTGTTTCCGCGTTCACCGCGGTGATCAGGAGGCGCCGGCCGGGCCAGTCGCGTGCGGTGACGAGGGTGGCCATCCGGTCCAGGTGGGTCTGCTCAGGTGCGACGTCGGCGGTGAGAGCGATCTTCCCGACCCTGCGCAGCTTGTCCCCCTGTTCGAGCGAGGGGTCCGCGAGCGTCGCGAAGACCTCGGCCAGCCTCCCCTGCTCGCCGGTGCCGCCCGATCGTGTGGAGGTGGCCAGGCGGTCGAGGTTCTCGCCGGTGGCGAGCATGGCGCCGACGATGGCGCCTGCCGAGGTGCCGACGATCAGGTCGGCGTCGGCCAGGTCCACACCCGCGCGGCGCAGGCCGACGGCCAGCCCGGCCAGCCATGCCGTACCGACGACGCCGCCGGGACCGAGTACGAGAGCACGTGTCATGCGATCATCCTGTGACCTCAACAGGAGTTGAGGTCAACTCGGGTCAGCCTGGAGAAGGGCCGCGCGCCCCCGGGCAGCCGTCGCCGTCCGCCCGGCTCAGGCTCGCCCCTCCTTGCGCGCCCTGATGGCCCGGTTGGACGGGCCGAGCCACATCAGGACCAGTGCCGCGAGAGTGGCCGCCACGCCGACGCCGTCCAGGACGTGCAGCATCGTCGGGACGACGTCGGTGAGGTCCAGCAGCCAGATGCCGAGGCCGATCAGAGCGAACGGGATGATGGCGATCCGCGCCCAGTTCCTGCGTGCCCAGACGAACGCCCCGAACAGCAGGAACATCGCTCCGACGAACGCCATAATCGAGGTTCGCGCCGTGAGTGTGGAGTGGGCGTCGTCCAGGGCCGCCGCGATCAGCGCCTGCCCCAGGTCGGCGGCGTCGGCGGAGCCGCCGAGCTCCCTCTTCACCAGCTCGTCCATCAGGCCGCGCAGCATCTCCTTGCCGCCGGTCAGTGTGACGACGAGGCTGCCGATCCCGGCGAGCGCCGCAAGCGCGACGAGACCCGCTGCCGCCTTCAACGTCGCCGGTCTCGCCGGCGACGAGCCGCTGCGATTCTCGTCAAAGGAATGCTGACCGCGGTGCTGCGGCTCGGGCGCGTATGCGTGCTGTGATGCCATGATCACTCCTGGTCGAGGATGATTGTCATGCTGAAACGCCCGGCGAATCGACTGGCGCGGGCGGGCCCATTTTCGGGGTGAATCCCGGCGGGGTGAGTAGCAATGCTCTATGTTTCGATCACCGATGTCCATCGGAAGTCGAAAGAATCTTCGGATAAGTTCGGCGGGAACTGGGATCAGTTTCCGCGCGGCTGTCCGCGAAACAAGGAAAGCGAGGACGCGAGCCGGCCATGTCAGCGCCGCTTCCCGAACTGGTGCCGCCGACCGATGCGATCACCGAGCTTCTGAACTGCCCGCCCGCGCTGCTCGACACGACGTTAGACCAGTTCCGCACGTTGATCGTCGTACGGCAGACGGGGTCGGCCCTGCAGGCGGCACGGCTTCTCGGCAGGGAGCAGTCCAGCGTCCAAAAGCAGCTCGACACTCTCAACCGCTATTTCCAGTCGCTGTGCGGAGAGATATTGGTGAGTAAACGCGGCAGGGGAAAGGACTTCGTTTTCACCCCTACCGGCGAGCTCGTCGTCGATGGCGCACGAGACATGCTCGCTCGTTGGATGGACGACCTTGGCGAATGCCGGCGCCGTATCGGGAGAACATTGACCGTCGGCACGACGGAATTCACGCTCTGGATTCTCAACCGGGCCTGGGAGACGTTGGCGGACGAATTCGCGCGTCGTGGCGTCGAATTCCGGCTCGTGCACGTCCGCACCAGGGATTTCTGGTCCCGCCTGGACGAGGGCCAGGTGGACCTGTTGTGCGGCAGCGTCGTCACGCCGGTCGGTGACCGCGCCCGGCACGACAAGTACGACGTCATCGAGTGGCGCCGCGGCAGCCCTGTCCTGCTGACCAACCTGCCGGAGGCCGATCTGCCCGGCGCCTCGGTGGCGACGAGCGCGCTCGAGAAGCTGCCGCTGATCGTGCCCGTGAGCGGGCTGATCGCCGACTTCCTGGTGCGCTGGTTCGGCCCCGCGTTCCGCGACCGCCTGAACATCGCGGCCGAGATCGAGGATCTCCAGTACGGCGTCGCGCTGCTGCGCTCGCGGCTGGCCAGGGGCTGCATGATCGTGACCCGCACGCTCGGCCGGCGCGCGGTCGAGGGGGCGGCGGAGGGTACGGCACTGCGTGTCGTCGAGCTGACGCACGACGTCGAGCCCAAGCTGGAAATGGTCTCGGCGGTGTTCACCCGGAAGGGCGAGCGCGAGCGGTACGGGCCCGACCACCCGCTGAACCTGCTGTGGGAGGCCCTGCGCAGGGAGGCGGCCGAGACCGGCCACCCCTCGGGCGGGTAGCCGGGGGGTGGCAGGGCGATCGGCCTCGAAGCGGGCGGCCGGTCACGTCGAGCCGAGCGCGGTCCTGATGTGCTCCATCAGCATGGCCTCTCCGGTCCGGCCCGCGAGGCGGTGGCACGTCTCGTACGCCTCGCGCGCCGCCGCGTGGTCGCCTTGCTCGGCGCGCGCCTGCCCGAGCTGGAGCACTGCATGGACGACGTCCCCCGCGAGGTCCCCGGCCAGTTCCAGCACCCAGTGGAACGACGCCTCCGCCTGCGACGTGTTCCGGTGCGTCACCCACAGCAGGCAGGTCGCCGCGGGGTAGGCGTCGCTGGCCGTCCGCGGTACCCGCCGCCAGGCCGCCTCGGCGTCGGCCAGATCGCCGCGCCGCATCGCCAGCACCCCGTAGCAGAACCACGCCCTCGGTTCCAGCGGGCCGTACCCCACCTCGCTGAGCCGGCCGATCCCGATCTCCGCGCCCTGCGAGCCGTGCTCGTAGGAGAACATGAGCCCGACCAGGGCCGCGCCCCACGCCGCGTGCAGAGGATGCCCGGTGTCCATGGCCCGCTCGTACGACCGCAGTGCCGCGCCGAGGTCCCCCTGTGACAGGAAGTGGGCCGGTCAGGGCGAGACCCCGCGGGTCGGCCCGAGCCGGTGGGCCCCACCGGCTCGGGCGCGCAGACCTTCGTCATGGCCGTCGCCGCTGATGCCCGCGCGCCGCCGGGTGGGCCGTCGAAGCTGGTCAGTCGGTGCCGAACTCCATCGCGGCGCGGTCGAGCATCTCGTCGTCGCCGGAGACCTTGCCGCGTGAGGCGATGGTCTCGGCGCCGCCCTGGGGCATCGCGCCGATCAGTTCGGTCGAGGCCGCCTGGGCGGCACCCATGAGCGCGGGATGGGAGGTGCCGACCATGCCGAGGCCGGCGTACTGCTCGAGCTTGGCGCGCGAGTCGGCGATGTCGAGGTTGCGCATGGTGAGCTGGCCGATCCGGTCCACCGGACCGAACGCCGAGTCCTCGGTGCGCTCCATCGACAGCTTGTCCGGGTGGTAGCTGAAAGCCGGGCCGGAGGTGTCCAGGATCGAGTAGTCCTCACCGCGCCGCAGCCGCAGCGTCACCTCGCCGATGACCGCCGTGCCGACCCAGCGCTGCAGCGACTCCCGCACCATCAGCGCCTGCGGGTCGAGCCAGCGGCCCTCGTACATCAGCCGGCCGAGCCGCCGGCCCTCGTTGTGATAGGCCGCCAGGGTGTCCTCGTTGTGGATCGCGTTGACCAGCCGTTCGTACGCCGCGTGCAGCAGCGCCATCCCTGGAGCCTCGTAGATGCCGCGGCTCTTGGCCTCGATCACCCGGTTCTCGATCTGGTCCGACATGCCCATGCCGTGCCGTCCGCCGATCGCGTTCGCCTCCATCACCAGGTCGACCGGGGTGGCGAACTCCTTGCCGTTGATCGTCACCGGGCGGCCCTGGTCGAAGCCGATGGTCACGTCCTCGGTAGCGATCTCGACCTCGGGATCCCAGAATCGCACGCCCATGATCGGGTCCACGGTCTCGATGCCGGTGTCGAGGTGCTCCAGGGTCTTGGCCTCGTGGGTGGCGCCCCAGATGTTGGCGTCGGTCGAGTAGGCCTTCTCGGTGCTGTCGCGGTAGGGCAGGTCGTGCGCGAGCAGCCACTGCGACATCTCCTTGCGGCCGCCGAGCTCGGACACGAAGTCCGCGTCGAGCCAGGGCTTGTAGATGCGCAGGTGGGGGTTCGCGAGCAGGCCGTACCGGTAGAACCGTTCGATGTCGTTGCCCTTGAACGTCGAGCCGTCGCCCCAGATTTGTACGTCGTCCTCGAGCATCGCCCGCACCAGCAGGGTCCCCGTGACGGCCCGGCCGAGCGGAGTGGTGTTGAAGTAGGGGCGCCCGGCCGAGCGGATGTGGAACGCACCGCAGGTGAGCGCGGCCAAGCCCTCCTCGACCAGCACCGCGCGGCAGTCGACCAGGCGCGCGGTCTCGGCACCGTACGCCAACGCGCGGCCGGGCACCGAGGCGATGTCGGGCTCGTCGTACTGGCCGATGTCGGCGGTGTAGGTGAACGGGACGGCACCCTTGTCGCGCATCCAAGCGACGGCGACCGAGGTGTCGAGGCCGCCCGAGAACGCGATGCCGACGCGCTCGCCGGTGGGCAGGGAGGTAAGAACCTTGGACATGAGAGAAGTATGCATTGTGGCGCATGATCATGCAAGATCTCGAGAACGCCCGGGGTGGGCGCGCCGATCTCGGGGTATCGGGCACCGGCCCGCGCTTGCCGCCACCGATTGCCCGCCACATATCCCGGACGGCCGGACAAGCACCCTGCGGTAATGCCTTTCAGCCTTTCGTCCAAGTACAGGTGTAGGCACTGGACGATGAAGGGAGCTGGGCCGGTGCGGCTCAGACAAGCAGGACCGGCGGTGATCGACTACCTCCCCGCCGGTCAGACCTGCCGGCAACCCCGGGGCGAACTCGTCCCTACGCCTGTGAGCCCGCTGAAAGACACCGAGGAGTATGGGACCTTCTGGATAGACCCGAAGGATTTGGGGCCGGATGAGACGCTCGTCGTGGTGATGCACTCCTCCCAAAACGATCTGAGCAAGAGCTCTGGGGGAAGTGTTGGTGTGATGCGTGGACCGGTCGCGCCGTGCGTACCGGTCGCCGAGGATGACAGCGACAACGCGCCGGGCGGAGGAGGAAGCGTCGAACCACCGTCCTCACCCGGCGTCCCGTAGCTCCCGTCCGCACTGTGCGTGATGCGGGAGGAGGCCGGCAGGGCTCTCGCTGCTGTAGATCGTTGAGTAGCCTGCCTGAGCAGATCTCGTAACGGCTACCCACCGCGGAGATGAAGTGCACCTTCGGGAGCTACAGGAACGCGCTATCCGTATCCACGATCTCTACGACGAGCTCAACCGTCGAGAGCGCAATCGAGCCTGGACGCGCGAGGAATTCATGTTGGGCTTCGTCGGTGATGTCGGTGACCTGGCCAAGCTCGTCATGGCCGAAGAAGGTGCGAGGGAGATGCCGGGCGGACGGGAGGCGTTGGAACACGAGCTGGCCGACTGCCTGTGGTCGGTTCTGATCTTGGCCTACCGTTATGACGTCAACCTTGGCGCGGCGTTTGAGCGGACCATGGATGAACTCGATCAAGCGATATCCACGAGGCTGAGCGCAGATCCTTCTTAGCGACGACCGCTGCGGGCATCTCAGGGCGTCTGCCGGAGCAGAGCACGGTGGCGGATGGCGAACCACAGCGCCCACACCACGAGCGTGGCGTTGGCCGCGTAGAGCACGAAGGCCCCGCCACGTGCGATCAAGATCAAAAGCCCGACCAGCATGCCCGCCGCGGGAAGGATCGACATCACCGTGAAGGCCGGCGACCGCCCACGCAGCAAGATCCCCATGACCACGATGGCCGCCACCACGGCCACGTAGAAGAGGGTCTCCACCCAGTAGAAGTCGTTCCAGAGCCAAACCGCGACTGTGGTGATCGTCCCCCCGACCAGGAGCACTCCGAACAGGATGGGCAGGGCGATCGCGGCGGCTGTGCGCCTGCGCAGGGCTCCCCACGTCGCCAGCACCGGCATCATGATCAGCAGACTGTGCAGGAAGTAGGCCGTCGGCATGATCTGGTTGAGGTCGTAGGGGGACTTCCACGGGGAGAACGCGGCGAAGATCGGCAGAGGCGCGCCCAGTACGGCAGCAAGACCGCTCACCAGCCCCAGCGCCGGATGGTGACCCGCTGGACGCGTCGCCCGGTGTCCTGAAGCAGGCTCATGGTGACCGGGCAGGACACCAGCAGACTGCGGTGCCGCCGAGCCGGGCAGGAGGAGGGTGGCAGGGGCGCCGTTGGCGGCCACAGGCCCGCCGAGCAGGGACTGCACCACCTGCTGAGCGGTCGGCCGCTGCTCGGGCCGCTTGGCCAGGCAGGCCGCCACAAGCCCGCGCAACCCCTCGGGCAGCGCCGACAGATCCGGCTCCACATTCAGCACCCGATTCCACACCGCGGGCACGCTGTCGTCGCCGAAGGCAGGCCGCCCGGTCGCGGCGAAGACCAGCATGAGCCCCCACGCGAAGACGTCGGTAGGAGGTCCCACCGCCTCGCCCGCTACCTGCTCTGGCGCCATGTAGGCGGGCGTGCCGATCAGCCCGCTGGTCATCGTGGCCGTGGACTCCAGCGCCCGGGCGATGCCGAAGTCGATGACTCTGGGCCCGTCCGGGCCAAGCAGCACGTTGCTGGGTTTGAAGTCCCGGTGCACGATCCCGGCCCGGTGGATCGCGGCCAGCGCGGCCGCGGTGCTGATCGCCAGCCGCCGCAGGCCGCCAAGGCCGCGCGGCCCGTCGCGTGCGACGAGCTCCTGCAGGGACTCGCCCGCCACGTACTCGCTGACCACGTACGGCTGCTCGCCGTCCGCGTCGACGTCCAGGACGCGCGCGGTGGAGAACTCCTCGACCTGCCGGGCCGCCGCCACCTCCCGCACGAAGCGCCGCCGCGCCTCGGGATCCTTCACCAGGTGGGGGTGGAGCACCTTCACCGCGACCTTGTCCCCGTTGGGGGAAACACCCAGGTACACCGTCCCCTGTCCACCCGAGCCCAGCACCGACTCAAGCCGATATCCAGCTAAGCGATCCAGCATGGTGGAGAGCGTAGTCCCGGATGATCTGGGCCCCCCTTATTCGCCGACCTCACCCGCGCCTTTCTCACGACTGCGGATCTGGCAGGCGCGATCCTCGACGGGGCCAGGAAGGCAGACCCGGGCCATCACCCAGGCCGTCAGCCGCGCGGGCAAGAACCGGCGCAGGCGGTTGTGGGGCGGCCCCGGGCCTCGGACGAGGAGGCCGGGGCCGGGGCCGGTCAGGCGTGGTCCGCCGGCACCTTCGGGGATTCGTCGGTCCAGCCGGAATCCACGACGGCGCTCCAGCGGGTCGGCCGTAGATCCGCGCAGCCCTGCTTGCCGGCAGACCTGGCGACGGACAGCAGGCGTCCGGTGTTCTTGTCGAACAGCACCCGCGACTCGGTGCCGTAACGGGGCTCGCAGCTCCGAAGCGCCACTCCCACGGCGTCGCGGCCCAGCGGATCCCGGACGTCGCCGAGGGAACGGACTTCGGGCAACTCGGCCATCATCCTGAACAGCGCGGCCCTGACCTCGGTCGGAGCCGGCAGGTCGAGCAGCAGCTCGGCCGCCTGTTCGAAGAGGATCTCATCTCGTAGCTCGTCGCTGATGTCGCCGGGACCCTGCCACTGGACCAGAACCTCCCTCAGCGCCTCCGGCTCGGTAGGCAGGCTCTCGATGTCGGCGACGGAGACCGCCTTTCCGTTGACGTTGGGCCAGCTCGACCCCGGCTCGGCGAAATCGTTCAGCCGCCCGGCGTAAGGCGTCTTGCCTGTCTCATCGTCCAGCGCCCGGTTGCCGCGGGTGCACGTGAAATGCGCCTGATCCGAGCTCCACTCGCCCTTCTTGGGCGGCGGTGCCCCCTTGGCGGCGTCCAGCCGGGCCCAGGAGTGGACTATCCACCAACTCGGATCCGCGGGTGATCTCGCCACCCAGGTCTCGTCCCTGCAGACGCCGTGGAATGTTCTCTCGTCCATGAACAAACCGCCCGAGTTCACACCCTGGGTGTGCCAGTACCGGCCGGTGGTGGCCGGGATCTTCACGGTCTGCTCCGCGGCGGCGAGCAGCAGGCCGCGGGCGGCGGGCTCGGCGGACCTGCCGCCGGCACCGCCGGAGGTCAGGGTCACGGCGACGGCGAGCACCGCCGCCGTACCCGCGGCGAACGTCCAGCCCAGACCGATGCGGCCGCGGCGGGGGACGACCGAGATCGTGGACCGCCGCGTCGCCGCGGCGGCGATGATCCGGTCGAGCCGTTCCGGGTCGTCGATCGGATCCATCGCGGCGGGACGGACATCGGCGAGCGTCTTCATCACATCGGTCTTCTTCACCGGGTCGACTCCTTTGCGGTGACCAGCGATTCGGAGCGGGAAAGGACAGTACGGGTGATCGTGTCGGCCTCTGCGGCCATCGCGCGCTCAAGCCTGCGCCGGGCGCGGTGCAAGCGGACGAAGAACGTCGCGGTGGAGCAGCCGACGACCTTCGCCGCTTCCGCGGGACGCAGCCCATGCCAGGCGACCAGCGTGAGCAGTTCACGGTCGTCGTCGGAAAGGGCAGCCAGCCCCCGCAGCACGGCTGTCCTCTCGGTCACCGACTCGGCGACGTCGGCCGCTGCCGGCTCCTCGGCCGAGATCCAGGCCGCCAGCTCGCTCTCCAGTGACTGGCGGCGAGCTTCGGCGCGGTACAACTCGCGCAGGATGTTGCGGGCGACGCCGAGCAGCCATGGGAGCGCCTCGTCGGGCACGGCGTCGATCCGACGCCACGCGACGCAGAACGTCTCACTCGCCACCTCCTCCGCGTGCTGCCGTCCCACTCGACTGACCGCGTACGCGTACACGTTCGAATAGCAGGAGTTGTACAAGCCGGTGAACCGGTCCTGAGGACCAGGTTCGGTCATGCGTGCTCCCTTCCCCTAAGTGCGCCATTACCAGGGAATGAGCGAATCGCTTCACTTCTTACAGCCTGAGTGGAACCTGTGCCGAGAGGTCAACGGGTGGGGAACGACGTCTTCGCTACCGTTCCGTCAGCACTCTTCGGTGAGGTCTCTGGCGGTGAGGGCGGCCTCCAGCAAGCGGGCCTCGGCGGGGATCATGAGGTCCAGGCCGGTCAGGGCGGTCACCCTGTGGAGCCGGTAGTCGAGGGTGTTGCGGTGGATGTGCAGGTCCTGGGCGGTCTGCCGGCGGTTGTGTCCCCGGTTGACGAAGGCGCGAAGGGTGTCGATCAGGTGCGGGCGACCGTTCAGCGGGTCGAGCTTCGCGGCGAGCCTACCGAGCCCGCTGCCGGGCCTGGCCAGCTGGTATTCGAGGAGGACGTCGTCGAAGCGGTAGAGGCCGGTCGGGCGGCCGAGGCGCTGGACGATCTCCATGACCTTGCACGCCTCGTCGGCGGCGTCAGGCACGAGAGCCGGCTCGGCGGCCCAGGCGGCGGTGGCGACGACGGGCCGGCCGGTGGCCTCAGCGATCCTGGTCACGAGGCCCGGCAGGTCGGGCGTCCCGGGTAACAGCGCCACACCTCCTCCGCCGGTGCAGCGGCCGCCAGGTGCGCGTCATGACAACCGGCAGGTCACCTCGGTCGCCATCGCGTTCGGCGGCTGCTCGGCGACCGCGTCGCGGCCCTGGTTGCGGGTGCAGCAGCTTGACCGCCACGGGCACGCCGTCGCCGCCCCCGACCCAGGTAGACGGTGCCCTGCCCGCCCACCCCGAGCCGCCCCTCCGTGCGGTAGGGCCCGACCTCCTTGGGGTCCTCGGCTAGGGCCAGCACCTCGGCAGCCTCCAGCCAGTCAAGTGGTCCAAGACCGTATCAGAGCGGCCCGGCGGCCAGTTGGGGGATGAGTGCTCAAGCGGCACCTCACGGTCGTCAGCCCGCCCGAGCAGGGGAGCGGCGGCTTCAGGATGAGACTCCCTCAGTACGGTCGATGAGCACCTGGACGCCGTCGAGGATGCGGTCAAGGCCGAAGTCGAGCGGGTCGACCGCCGCCGGTGCGAACGCGCCCTCCGCGATCGCCTTGGTGAGGGCTGGGAAGCGGTCGGCGTGGCGGTCGAGCAGTTCGCCGGTCAGGCGGCCCCATTCCCTGTTGTGGTCCTCGTCGAAGTCGGCCAGTTGCTGGGCGAGGTTGCGTACCTGCCCGACGACCAGGAGGAAGACCTGGTGGCGCTGGCCGGCCGCCAGACCGGTCGACTCCAGGGCGGCGAGCGCGGCGTCCATCCAGCCGAGTTGGGCCGGGCCCATGACCTGGCGGCGCATCGCGGTGGCCGCGAGCAGCCAGGGGTGGGCCTGGTAGAGCGCCCACAGCAGGCGGGCCCATGCGGTGAGCCCGGGCCGCCAGCCGGGGCCCGCGGCCAGCAGGTCGGGGCGCTCGGCGGAGACGGCTTCGACCATCAGCTCGACGAGTTCGGCCTTGCTGGGCACGTAGCGATACAGGGCCATCGCCGAGACATCGAACTCGGCGGCGACCCTGTTCATCGAGACGGCCTCCAGGCCCTCGGCGTCGGCGAGGGTCACCGCGGCCTCGGCGATGCGGCGGGGGGTGAGGCTGGGCTTGGGGCCGCGGGCGGGCTGGTCCTGTTCGCCCCACAACAGCGCGATGCCCGCCCGCAGGTCGCGCGTTCTCTTCTCCTTGCTCTCCCGTGGCTTGGCGGCCCTGGCCATGGCGGCTCCCTCGTCGCGGTGCTCGAACGGACGCCGGTTGACACCCGTCTTCAACTGTATATAACGTAAACCTCGCGGTTAACACCATAAACAGTTTAGGGGAGTAACTCATGCTTGGCATCGTCATCGCCTCCACCGCGGCCGTCCTGGCCGCACCCGCCGCGGGCCTGCTCGGCTACCGGCAGCTCAAGCGCGTCGCCCACGCCAAGCGGCTGCGCATCACCGGCCCGCACGGCATCGACGAGTCCGGGTTCATTCGCATCGGCGGCATCGACCAGTGGATCTCGATCCGGGGCGAGGACCGCCGCAACCCGGTGATCCTGGAGCTCCACGGCGGCCCCGGCGCCACCAACCTCGTCTTCGCCCCGCGCACCCGCGCCTGGGAGCGGCACTTCACGATCGTGCGATGGGACATGCGCGGCGCCGGCAAGACCTTCGGGCACGGCGGCCCGGACGGGCAGGGCGAGATGACCCTGGAACGGCTACAGCGCGATGCCCTGGAGGTGACCGAGCACGTCCGCGCCCGGCTCGGCGTCGGAAAGGTCCTGCTGGTCGCCCACTCCTTCGGTTCCGTCCTCGGGCTGCGCCTGGCCCGCAACCACCCCGAGCTCTACTCCGCCTACGTCGGCACCGACCAGAACATCAACGCAGGCGGACGCGACCACACCGCCTACCGCGCGCTGGTGGAGCGGCTCGGCAAGGCGGGCAAGCGCAAGGAACTGGCCGCCGTCACCGAGATGGGCCAGGACAGGTCGGCCTGGAGCGTCGAGCAGTGGTCGCAGTACAACAAGCACACCGTCGGCTCCGACCCGCTCACCTTCGACACCGTCAAGACCGTGGTGGTCGGCTCGCTGCTGACCTCGCCGCTGTACTCCCTGCGCGAGCTGCGCACCTACATGAAGGCCATGTCCTTCTCCGAACGCGTCGCGCCCGAGTCCGTGACGATCGACGAATGGGCCGAGGGGACCACGTTCGCCATCCCGTTCTTCATCTTCCAGGGCGAGCGCGACGTGATCACCCCGCCCGAGCCGGTCAGGCGGTTCTTCGCCGACGTCACCGCCCCGATCAAGGACTTCGCGCTCATCGAGGACGCGAGCCACTTCGCCTCCTTCCGCCGCCCCGACCGCTTCCTCGACCTGATGCTCACCAAGGTCCGTCCGGTGATCACCAGCAAGCCGATCGCCTCGTGAGGCGTCACGGCGCGGCACACCCGGGGCCCGCGCCACCTCGCGGAGCGCTCGCGGGCTTACCGCCTCCCGCCCGAGCAGGTGCGAGGTCGCGGCCGAGACCCGTCACCCGCTCGGCCGTCAGGTCGAAGGCCGGGAGCGAGCGCCCGTCGGCGCCGAGGGTGATCACGCCCGTTCCGTCGATGCGGCCGACCCTGGCCGCGGACAGGCCGCGGAAGGTGAAGGCGCGCACGCAGGCGTCGGTCCGGTCGGGCTCGCAGGTCAGCAGGAAGCCGTAGCAGGGGAAGCACGTGCACCACCACGCCAGAGGTACGCCACGGGGCGAGGGGAGAGCCTCCAGGCTGACGTCCGCGCCGAACGTGCCCCATTCGAGGAGCATCGCGAGTGAGCCGACCAGTCCGGCCATGCTGATGTCCTTGGCCGCCACGGCCAGGCCCTTGCTGGCGATATCGGCCAGGAGGCGGACGTCCTGCGCCAGATCCTCGCCGCGCTCGTCGAAGGAGGGAAAGAACGGGAAGTCCTCCCGCACGGCGCCTTCGGTGCAGGCGGCCACGACCAGGTCCTGACCGGCGCGGACATGGGTGGCGGACAGCACGGCGTCGGCGGATCCGACGGCGAAGGCGGAGATCGCAGGGGCGGCGTCGGAGGAGATCGTGAGATGGCCGCCGACGATCGGGACGTCATAGAGCCGTGCGGCGTACCGCATGCCTTCCAACGCCGTGCGCGCGCCGGCTTCGTCCGCGACGATCGTGTCCACGATCCCCAGGGGCAGCCCGCCCATCGCGGCCACGTCGTTGACGTTGGTCAGCACGGCCGCCACGCCGGCGCCGAAGGGGTCGGCGCGCACGAACGGTGGCCAGAGCGCCTCGCCGCAGGCGATGACCGTGCGGCCGGCCACGTCTACGGCGGCGCCGTCGTCGCCGGGCCCTTCGACCCATCCGGATGCGCCGAGCACCTCGGACACCAGCCCGATCGAGCGTTTGGCCAGGATCGCCGGACTGTTCGCCACTGCCGCGACGACGTCGTCGAGCTCGGCCATGAGGCCCACCTCTTGTCGGAAAGTAAACGAAAATCGTAATATAGACAACGTGGGACCTGGTTTCCTCTCACTACCCACCGTGGCGGGCCGCACTCACGTCCTGGACAGGGGCCTCGCCCCCGATGTCGTTGCCGGCGTGCTGGAGAGCGCCGGGGAGCACATCGACGTCTGGAAGTTCGGCTGGGGCATCGCCTACCTCGATCGCGGTCTCGATCGCAAGCTGCGCCTTCTGCGCGCTCACCACGTGACCTGTTGCATGGGCGGGACGCTGCTCGAGGTCGCCTGGTCACAGGGCAAGGCAGAGGAGTGCCTGGCCTGGGCGGAGCGTGCGGGGCTGGACGCCGTCGAGGTCTCCCGCGGAGTCGTCGAGATGGCCCTGGACGACAAGCGGGAGCTCATCAAGAAGGCAAGCCAGGCCTTCACAGTCTTCGCGGAGACGGGCCGCAAGGACGCCGAAGCGCCCCTGTCGGCAGGCCAGTGGCAGGAGGAGATCGCCGAGGACCTGGCCGCCGGTGCCACCTGGGTGATCACCGAAGGCCGGGAGAGCGGGACGGTCGGCATCTACGACGGATCGGGCCGTCCCCGGCTGGACATCATCGACGCCGCTGTCAGCGCGGCCGGCCTCGAGCGGGTGATGTTCGAGGCTCCCCGTATGGCGCAGCAGGCATGGCTGATCAACCGGTTCGGTCCTGCGGTCAACCTCGCGAACATCGCGCCGGATGACGTGCTCCCGCTGGCCACCCTGCGGCTGGGACTGCGGGCGGACACCGTCGCGCTCTCCGTGAAATGACGCCGAACATGATCCCGAGGGCCTACCGCGACGTTTCCGTGGCCCGCGTCGACAGGCCGGACGACCTGCGGCGGCTCTTTCTGGGGCGGGAGGCCTACCGGCGCACGCGGTTCCTGGTGGTCCGCGACGACGAGGGCGGCACGTCACTTCTGCGGGTCGAGAAGGAGTCGGACGAGCCGCTGTTCTCGCCGATCAAGACGGTCGAGGTGCTGGCGCGGCCAGAGGAGTGCGCGTACGTCCTGGCGCCCGAGGCTGATACGGCGGTGCCGTCCACGCTGGCGCGGATCGCTCTCTCGCGAGCTCCGGGCGTGCGGGCCGTGGTGGTCGAAGGCCTGTATGGACATGTCAGCTTCATCGTGAATCCCGACCCGTTGCGGCTGGCCGTACAGGAGGTCGTGCCGCCTGAGCCGCCCAAGCTGCTCGACCAGGTGCGGCGGCTGCTCGAGGTGGCTGAGGACCTCCCGCCGATCGTGCCGGTGGCCGATACGGTCACCTTCGAGAAGCTCGCCCTGCAGGCGCCGGCCGAGTGCTACCTGCTGCCGTGCAGCGGATCCGGCGTGACCGTCGCCGACGTGCCGACGGCCTACCTCGACCGGCGGCCCGAGCTCAGGAGCTGGGTCATGCTCGGCTGCGCCCGGTCGCGGGAGATTCACGAGTGGTTCTACGGCGAGCGCGCGGCCACGGTCGAGATCTGCCCCAGGTTGCGCGCCCGCGATCCCCGTGTCCCTACGCTCACCAAGTGCTGCCTGCTCGAGGACCGGATCGAGTACGCCGACCGGCTCGTCGTCGTGCCATGGGGCGCCACGTTGGCTCAGGTGCGCACAGCGCTGGAACACCTGGCGCGCGGATGGGAGCCGTCATGGCAACCCGTCTGACCGAATCTGCCGAGTACGCCCACCTGTGGAGCACGCCGTACCTCAGAGCCGTCTTCGACCAGCGGCTGCAGACCTGGCTGGACATCCTGGTCGCGTTGGCGGCGGCGCAGGCCGAGCTCGGGCTGATCCCGCAAGCGGCGGCCGGGCAGATCGCCGAGCACGCTCGGGCGGAGCATCTCGACCTCGAGTTCGTGGCCGCCGAGACCCGGCGGACGTCGCACTCCACGTTGGGACTCATCCGCGGGCTGCAACGGCTGCTGCCCGAGCCCGCGCGGGAGTACGTCTACTACGGCGCCACCGTCCAGGACCTCACCGACACCTGGTTCGGGCTGGTGATGCGGGACGTAGGCAGGCTCATACAGGACGACCTGATCAGGACCCACGGCTCGTTGCTGCGACTGGCCGCTGAGCACAGGGACACGGTCATGAGCGGACGCACGCACGGCCAGCCCGGCGCCCCGATCACCTTCGGTTTCAAGGTCGCGACCTGGGCCGACGAGGTGGGACGCCATATCGTCCGGCTCTCCGAGGGCGGCGAGCGCTGGTCGGTGGGCCAGCTCGCGGGAGCGGTCGGCGTGCTGGGCTTCTTCGAACCGCACGGTGCGGAGTTGCGCAAGCTGTTCTGCGCCAGGCTCGGGCTGCGCGATCCGCTCGTCTCGTGGACCACGGCGCGCGACCGCGTGGCGGAGTTCGGCACGGTCCTGAGCATGGTCGCGGCCACGCTGGCCCGCATCGGGAACGAGGTCTACGAGTTGCAGCGACCGGAGATCGCAGAGCTGTACGAGCGTACGGCCAAGGCCACCGTCGGCAGCATCACCATGCCGCACAAACGCAATCCCGAGATCAGCGAGCATCTGGACACGCTCGCCCGGCTGGCGAGGGCGGCCGCGAGCGTCCTGGTCGAAGGCATGGTCGGCGGGCACGAACGGGACGGACGCGCCTGGAAAGCGGAATGGGCGGCGCTGCCCGACGTCGCGCTCGCGGCGGGAACGGCCGCCAGCCTCGCCACCGGCCTCGTCGACGGTCTCGTCGTCGACAGCGACCGCATGGGGGAGAACCTCCGGAGAACCGGCTGGGCGTCGGAACGAGTCCTGGCCGGGTTGTCACGGCAGCTGGGCAAGCACCGGGCGCAGAATGTGCTGCACGAGGCACTACGCGAGGACGCCGACCTGGTGAGCGGGCTCGCCTCCCGTGGTGTGGCCGACCCCGCAGACCTCGCTCGCTGGACCGCGCGCCCAGAGCTCGCCACCGCGGCCGCGATGGTCGACGAGGTGGTCGCCCGCGGCACGCCAGAGGCCCGCCGATGAATCACCCGCGCCGTCCCCTGGCCCTGCTGCCCACGCCGCTCCAGCGGTTCGCCGGCATGTACCTGAAACGGGACGATCTCACCGGGTTCGGACTGGCCGGCGCGAAGGCGCGGGCTCTGGAATACCTCCTGGGCGATGCCCTGGCGCGCGGGGCCGACGTGCTGGTCACTGGTGGTTCCCCGGGTTCCAACTTCATCGCGGGGGCCGCGCTGGCGGCGTCGGTTTGCGGCGTGGAATGCGAGGTGCTCGTCTCCGGGACGGCCCGGGAACAGGCGCCCGCCACCCTCAACATGGTGACCTGCTCGGGCGCGAAGGTGCTCTACACCGGCTCCGACCGGGCCGAGCTGGACAAGCTGATCGACGAGCGCGTCGCTCACCTGCGTAAGAACGGGCGCACTCCCTACGGGATCCCCCGGGGTGGCGCCACGCCCGTCGGAGCGCTCGGCTTCGCGCGCGCCGCCGAAGAGCTGGCCGGGCAACTGGGCTTCGACGAGGCGGCCGTCGTGCTGCCGGTGGGATCGGGGGCCTCGATCGCCGGGCTGCTCGCGGGGCGGGAGGCCATCGCGGCCAGGTGGCACGTCTACGGCGTGTCGGTCAGCCGGCCGCTGCCCCAGATCCGGGGCGAGATCCTCGCGCTGGTCACGCGCATCCGCCAGGAAGCAGTGACGGGGTGGGAGCTGATCGACGCTACGGGGGCGGCGGACGATCGGGACGTGCGCACCATGCTGGCCGCGCTGCGCGCCGACGGCGTCCTGTTCGACGCCGAGCACGGCACGAAGACGCTGGCCGCGGCCACGCGGCTGCGCGCCAGAACGGAGCTTCCCATCGTGCTCTGGCACACCGGCGGCCTTCCCACCGCGCTGAGCCTGCTGGGCAGGGCGGCGACATGACCGGCGGGCCCGCGGAGGAACTGGTGGCGGCGGGCTACGCATGGGAGGCGGCCGACGCGCCCTGGCTTCACGACGCGCTGGGCCTCGCCGACCTGGCCCACTGCGTCGAGCTCGCGGACCGGGGAATCCTGCCTGACCGGGCCCGCGGCCCGCTGCTGGGCGCCCTGCTGGACCTCGCCGCCATGCCCGCCGAGGCCGTCGGCTACGACCCCAGCTGCGGCGAGCCGTACGTCTCCCGCGAACGTCACCTCCTGGCACGCGTCGGCGCCGACGCGGGGTGGCTGCGGGCGGGACGAACCCGCCGCGAGGCCGTGCGCACCGCCTTCCGCATCCGGGTGCGCCGGCAGATCCTCGACCTGGTCGAGGCCGCCGCCGCCCTGGCCGCGTCCCTCGCCGACCAGGCGGAGCGACACCTCGGCACGCTCATGCCCGACTACACCTACCTGCAGCAGGCACAGCCGACCAGTTTCGGGCATTACCTCCTCTCCTTCGCCGACCCCGCCCTCCGCGACGCGGCACGCCTGATCGCCGAATTCGGTCACGTCAACGCGGGGCCGGCCGGGTCAGGGGCCGCCAACGGCTCGCGGATCCTTGACGACCGTGACGCGACGGCCAGGGCTCTCGGCTTCGACCGCGCGATCACGCACACCCGCGACGCCATGTGGCAGACCGACCCGTTCATGCACGTCCTGGCCGCGGCCGCGAGCTTGCTCCTCACCCAGGACAAGCTCGCGGAGGACCTCGAGATCTTCGCCAGCGCCGAGTTCGGCTTCGTCTGCCTGGCCGAGGCGTACGGCCGCCCGAGCATCCTCATGCCACAGAAGCGCAACCCGTACGCCCTCACGGTCATCCGCGGGACGGCGGGCATCATGCTGGGCCGCCTGACCGGCCTGACCGCCGTCATCAAGACGCCGTCGGCCCGCAGCGACAACCTCATCTACCTGTACGGCGAGCTCCCGCGAGCCCTCGATCTCACCCACCGGGCCACCCGCCTGACCACCGGGGTGATCCGCACGCTCGAGGCTGACGCCGTACGCATGCGCAGCGCCCTGGACACCGGGCACACCCAGGCCGCCGACCTGGCGGAACTGCTCATGCGACGCTTCCGCACCGACTACCGCACCGCTCACCGGGTCGTCCAGCACGCCGTACGGCAGAGCGCCGCGGTGGACGCCGAGGCGATCGCGCGCGCTGCGACCGAGGTCATCGGAGACCGCTGGCAGCTCGACGACGCGGAGCTGCGGGTCGCTCTCACGCCCGAGGCGCTGGTCGCCTCGCGCACAGGCCTGGGCGGAGCCGCGCCGTCGGCCATGATCCCGATGATGGAAGGCGTCCGCGAGCAGGCCGCCGGGCTGTGCGAGGAGACGGCGACCCGCCGCGCGGCGCTCCAGGCGGCGGAGGACGCGATCCGCGCCCGCGCCGCCCGCCTGGCAGGACGGTGAGGAGGTGTCCATGATCCAGGTCGTCAATCTGGGACTCCGGGCATTCGCCGACGCGGTGGCGGCGCAGGGCGCGGAGGTGGTCCATGTCGACGTCAGGCCACCGGCGCACGGCGATCCGGTGCTGGTGCGAGCGCTGACCGACCTCTACCGAGCCGATCAGGAGACCGCGAACGCCGAGGTGCTGCGCAGGCTCGACCAGGAGGTTCCCTACGTGGTCGACGTCCGCCCGGCCAAGGACGTGGTCCCAGGGATGGGCGACCGGATGATCCTGCACGCCGGGCCGCCGATCGCCTGGGACGCGGTGTGCGATCCGTTGCGGCGCTCGATGCGAGCGTCGGTCGTGGCGGAGGGCTGGGCGGACGACCTGGCCGGAGCCGAGAGGATGCTGGTAGCTCGGGAGGTCGACGTGGCCGCGGCCAACGAGCATGACACCGTGGTGCCGCTGGCGACGGCGCTCGGGCCGAGCATGCCGGTCTGGGTGGTGGACAATCCCGCGGGCGGAACGCGCGCCTTCGCGCCGCTGGGCCAGGGGTCCGGTGACGTGGCCTGGCTGGGCAGGGAGTCCGTCGCGGCCATCGAGCGGCTGGTCTTCCTTCGCGCTGTGGCCGGTCCGATGCTCAAGGACGTCGTGGCGCGGTTGGGGCCGATCGACCCGTTCGCGATCGCCGCTCAGGGCGTGCAGATGGGCGACGACGTCCACATGCGCGTGCAGGCGTCGACCGGCCTCCTCCTGCGTTCGATGCTGCCCGGGATCGCCGCGCTCGACGACGCGGTGCCGCTCGCCGCGTACCTGTCGGCCAACCACCTGTTCTTCCTCACCATGGCGATGGCGAGCGCGAAGGCGCTCACGCTGTCGGCCGAGCGGGTCCCTGGCTCCAGCATCGTCACCACCATGGCGCGCAACGGCACCACGTACGGCGTGAAGCTGGCGGGGGACCGGCGATGGTTCGTCACGGACAGCCCACCGGTGGAGGCGGCGCTCTTCTACTCTGGCTACGGGCCGTCGGACGCCGCACCCGACATCGGCGACAGCGCCGTACTCGAGCTCGTCGGGCTCGGCGGCGCGGCGACCGCGGGGTCGCCCGCGGTGGCGGCGTTTGTGGGCGGCTCCATGGCAGAGGCCGCCCGTGTCACCGGCGAGATGCGCCGGATATGCGCGGCCGAGAGCACCCGGTTCAAGCTGCCCACGATGGACTTCCGCGGCACACCCCTCGGCGTGGACGTGCGCAGGGTCGTCGAGACCGAGGTCACGCCGCGGGTGAACACCGGCATCCTGCACGCCCGCGACGGAGCCGGCCAGATCGGCGCGGGCGTGGCGACGGCACCCTTGGCGGCCTTCCGTGAGGCGCTGCTGGCTCTGGCGGAGGTCCGATGAGCACGCGGACGGTCGATGCCCGGTGGCTGGGCGGATACCAGGTCGCCGTGAGCGCGGGCCGCTTCCGGTTGCTCGTCGACGAACCGGAGAGCGTGGGCGGCACCGACACCGGCCCCCAGCCCACCGACTACCTGCTGGCTTCCATCGCATCCTGCTTCGCGCTCGCGCTGGTGCACAGCGCGCGCAAGCGCGGCGAGGAGCCGGACGCGGTGAGGGTGAGCGTCACCGGGACCTATGACGGGCCGCGCTACAGCGAGATCGCGATCGAGATCGTCTCTTCTCTCTCCGACGAGCAGGCGCAACGCCTCATCGAGGCCGCCGAACGCGTCTGTTACGTCAGCAACACGCTGCGCGATCCGCCGCGGATCACGATCCGTCATGCCGCGGCCTAGCCGTTGCGCAGCGCGATCCAGATCGCCCTGGCCGGGCGGTCGATCTCGTTGGCCCAGCGGTGCGGCACCTCACCGGAGAAATGAAGGGAGTCGCCCTCGGACAGGGGATAGGTCTGATCACCCACGCGGAAGGTCAGCGTGCCCTCGGTGACGTGAACCAGTTCCTCGCCCGGGTGCCGCATGAGCTTGTCACCGCTCGAAGCGCCGGGCGTGACCGTCGCCATGGCCGCCGCCGTCTGGAACTGCCGGTAGGAACCGGTGATTCCGGCGAGGGCCAGGCCCTGGTGCGGCGTGTAGACGGTCGGGCGCTGATCACGAGGGGTGTAGTGCACCGGCTCGGGTGGCTGCTCGTCCTCTTCGACGAAGTAGCGGACGGGGACGTCGAGCGCCGTCCCGAGCTTGAGCAACGTGGTGATCGTCGGGACCATCCCGTTGCGTTCGATCTTGTGGATGGCGGCGGCGGACACGTCGCTGAGGGCGGCCAGCTGTTGCAACGAGTATCGCTGTGCCGTACGTACGGCACGCAGTTTAGGACCGATCTGGCTGACGATCTCGTCGACCTGAGGACCCTCGGTCATGAAATCCCCTCGTCATTGACATCACGAAAGACCATGCAGGATAGTCAACGTGTAGTCCTCTATAATGTATGGATATTGTGCCGCACGGCGGGGGCTGGGTCCATGGCACAGAGGGTGATCATCATTGGCGGGGGCGCCGCCGGCATCGGTGCGGCAGGTGCGGCGAAAGCCGCTGCGCCCTCGGCGGAAGTGATCGTCTACACCGAGTTCGAGGACGTGGGATACAGCCCGTGCGGCATCCCGTACGTCCATGGCAAGGAGATCCCTGACTTCCAGCGGCTGTTCCTGGCCGACAGGCAGGCCTACGTCGACGCCGGGATCGACGTCAGATACGAGACGAGGGCACTGGGCTTCGATCCGGCGGCGCGGACCGTCCAGATCGAGGGTGAGGACCAGGCCGGCTACGACGCCCTGATCGTCGCGACCGGCTTCGGCTACAGGCGTCCAGGCGTGCCCGGCGAGGACCTCGACGGCCTCTACTACGTCAAGAACATCCGCAGGGCCATGGCCTGGGACGAGGTCCTCGACAGCGTACGGCACGCGGTCGTCGTCGAAGCCTCGCCGCTCGGCCTCGAGATGGTGACCGCCCTGGCCCATCGCGGCATCGACACGCACGTCGTCGACCCGCATCCGTGGGCACTCGGCGAGCTGTGCGATCCCGACACCGTCGCCCCCGTCCAGGAATCCTGGGCCGAGATGGGCGTGACGATGCACTGGGACACGAAGCTCCAGGGCTTCATCGGCGACGGCGACGGGCACGTCAAGGCCGTGGCGACCAGTGACGGCGAGTTGCCGGCGGAGCTGGTCGTGGTGGCGACCCACAAGGCGCCCAACAACGCGCTGGCCGTCGCCGCCGGGCTCAGAACCGGTTCGACGGGAGGGCTGGTCGTCGACGACCACATGCGCACGTCCGCGCCGCACGTCTGGGCGGCGGGCGACGTGTGCGAGATCCCGCACGGTCTCGGCGGACTGCCTCTGCAGGGGCTCACCGGGAGCCACGCCTACGCCCAGGGCAAGGTGGCGGGCACCAACGCCGCGGGCGGAGACCGCGCGTACCAGCCGGTCTACGTGCCATGGGCGATGGTCGCGGGCGCGTGGATGATCGGCGGGGCCGCGCTGGGCGAAGTGGCGGCCACCGCGCTGGGCGTCCCGCACGTGGTCGGCAGGGCGACCGGTATCTCCCGGGCGCGATACTTCCCTGGCGTCAGGCCGATCACGATCAAGCTCCTCGCCGAGCCGGGCACGCTGCGCCTGATCGGCGCGCAGATGGTCGGCGGCGAAGGGATCAAGGAAAGGGCCGACTTCCTGGCGCTCGCGATCAGGAAGGGCATCACCCTGTACGACCTGGCGTCGATGGAGAACGTCTACTCGCCGCCGATCGGCGCGCTCAACGAGCCCATCGTGACGGCCGCGCAAGCCGGGGTGGCGACGTGATCAGCCGGTGGGTGCGCGAGAACGCCCAGCGCTACCTGCTCAGGGACGCGCAGGCACGCGTGGCCCGCGCCCACGGCCGGACTCCGCCGCCGGTCCGCGGCTCCTTCTTCTGGCGCAGGATCTTCGTCCCGATCTGTCGGCTCGCACCGTGGCCGGTACGTCGCAGGGTGATGGCCGCGATGCCCGGTAGCCACCGCGAGCACTGGCCCAAGCCGACGACGCCGGCCGGCCCCGCGATCTAGTCCAAGGAGGTCACCATGCCGAAGACCGTCTCCACCGAGCTGCCAGCCGAAGGCGAGACCCTGTACGACCCCGAAGAGAAGGTGTTCCCCGACGTCCAGGCCGAGCCAGGGCAGAAGGCCTTCATCTTCATCCACACCGTCCCGTACGAGGGCTCCGTGGCCCTCGTCAACCTGCTCACCTCGACCCGCCTGGTGCGCAAGGGCTTCGACGTGAACGTCGTCCTGTACGGCCCCGGCGTGCTGCTCGCGTCGGGCACACGGGGCTATCCCGGCGTCGGCCAGGAGGCCTTCCCCGGTCATCTCGCCATCAACAACCAGATCAAGACCCTCCTGAAGGAGGGCGCCACGATCTACGCCTGCCGGTTCGCGATGGGCGCGCTGTACGGCTTCCGCGAGGACGACCTCATCCCGGGCGTGACCCCGTTCAACCCGCTCGACGTGCTCGACTCCGCGCTCACCGCGTGGAAGGAAGGCGCGTTCCAGCTGAACACCTGGACGGTTTGAGCGCCCGCCCGATGCCGGGTGAGGGCGCGCTTTCACCCGGCGGGCAGCTGGGAGGCAACGATGAGCAAGGCCACCGGGATACACGACATGGGGGGCACTCAGGGCTGGGGCCCCGCGCCCGTCCCCAGACCCGATGAGCCGGTCTTCGCGGAGCGATGGCAGGCGCGCGCCTTCGCCCTCACCCTGCTGTCGATACGGCTGTCCGGCACGAACCTCGACGCCTTCCGTCACGCCGTGAACCGGCTCGACCGGCAGGATTACCTGGACGACGGCTACTACGGCCGGTGGTTGCGCGGCGCGGAGAACCTCCTCCTCGACAGCTCGATCATCGCGCCGGGCACGGTGGAAGCGCGCGCCGCCAACCTCTCAGGGAGCCTGGCCGAGGAGCCCGGACCGCCGGTGCCGAACAGGCCGGATTACGCCCCGGCCGCCGCGGGCTCCCTCCGGGAGGTGTCGTCCGCGCCCCGGTTCGCCGTGGGCGCCGCCGTACGGGCGAAGACCTTCGATCCATCGGGGCACACGCGCCTGCCGCGGTACGTGATGGGACACCGAGGCAGCGTCGTGATCGTCCAGCCCGCGCAGGTCCTGCCCGACACGAACGCCCACTTCCAGGGCGAGAACCCGCAGTGGGTGTACACGGTGCGCTTCACCTCGGCCGAGCTGTTCGGATCGGGCGCGGAGCCGTTCGCGCTCAATGTCGACCTCTACGAGGACTACCTGGAGGAGGCGCCATGACGGATGAACGGGTGCCGGCCGAGCTGCGCGTCGAGGCGCTCGAACAGCTGCTGGTCGAGCGTGGCCTGGTCGATTCCTCGGTCATGGACAAGTACATCGCGATGTACGAGACGGACATCGGCCCGATGAACGGCGCGCGCGTCGTGGCCAGGGCGTGGACGGATCCCGGCTATCGGGAGCGGCTGCTCGGCGAGGGCACCGCCGCCGTCGCCGAGCTCGGGTTCAAGGGACCGCAGGGCGAGCACATCGTGGTCCTGGAGAACACGCCTCGCGTCCACAACGTGGTGGTGTGCACGCTCTGCTCCTGCTATCCATGGCCGCTGCTCGGCCTGCCGCCCTCCTGGTACAAGGATCCGGCCTACCGATCCAGGATGGTCCGCGAGCCGCGCGCGGTACTGGCCGAGATGGGCCTGCGGCTGCCGGACGACGTCGAGGTCCAGGTGTGGGACAGCAGCTCGGAGGTGCGCTACTTCGTGCTCCCGATGAGACCCGCGGGGACCGAAGGGCTCTCGGAGGAACAACTCGTCCCACTCGTCACGCGGGACGCGATGGTGGGCGTCGCCCAGGTGACGGCATGACGCTCCCGATCCGGCTGGACGTGGACACCCCGGCCGCGCCGCCCCGTTCGAACGGCGAGCTGGTGTTCGCCGAGCCGTGGGAGAGCCGCGCGTTCGCCATGGCCGTGGTGGCCGGCGAAGCGGGCGCCTTCGCCTGGGAGGACTTCCGCCAGGCACTGATCGCGCGGATCGCGGCCAAGCCGGACGCCCGCTACTACCTCTCCTGGCTCGAGGCGCTCGAACAGGTGCTCGCCGTCGAAGGTGAGGTACGCGAGCGGGCGGCGCGGCTCGCCGCCCGGCCGGCGGGGCACGATCACATGATCGACTGATAGATCTCGGCGTGTCGAGCGGCGCAGGCCGCCCAGGTGAACCGCGGCACGACCAGGCGGCCACCGGCGACCAGCGTGACCCGCTGCGCCTCGTCGGACATGATCCGCTCCAGCGCCGCCGCGAGCGCCACCGGGTCGCCCACGGCGGGCAGCAGGGCGTCCACGCCGTCCGTGAGGAACTCCCTGAACACCGGCAGATCGCTGGCCACGACCGGCAGATCGGACGCCTGCGCCTCCAGCGGGGCCAGGCCGAAGCCCTCTTCGATCGACGGGTACGCCAGGGCGTCGGCACTGCGGTACCACGCCGCCAGCAGCTCCTCGGAGACCGTCCCCAGCTGCACCACGTCGAGGCCGAGACCGGGCAGCAGAGCCAGCGCCTCACGGCGGTAGGTCTCGTAGTCGCGGAAAGAGTGGCCACCCAGGATCACCAGCACCGGCCGCTCACCCCGCAGCAGGCCCAAGGCGCGGAACAACGTCTTGCTCCCCTTGCGCGGCTCGATGCCGCCGACGGCCAGCAGCAGGAACCGGTTCCGCGCACCCACGGACGCGCGCAGCGCGGCTCTCCGGCGGGCGCTGACCGGAGGGAACCTGGCCGGGTCGACGCCGTTGCGAACGACCTGGGCGGCGACGCCGTAGTCCTGGAGCAGCACGCGGCGCCAGTGCTCGCTGACGACCAGGACGTGGCCGGGCTCCACGATCGCCCTGCGCTGGCAGTCGATGAGGGCCTGCGTCGTGAAGTCGTCGACGTGATGCACCGTGCGCACCACCCGAGGGTGCACCTGCGGCGCCGCACGACCGGAGATGCAGTCCTGAGCGTGCAGGATGTCGAACTCGCCGGCCACCTTGCCCAGCCCGGTGACCATGGCGTCCACCGAGGCGAAGACCTTCTCCTCCAGGGAGTCGCTCGTGACCGTGACGGGGAACAGCGTGAACGGCACCTTCAGCGCGCGGAAGAAGCCCTCGGTGCCGAGAGCGAAGACGTGCACGTCGACACCCAGGTCGGCGAGCGCCTCGGCCAGAGCGAGGGTGTGGACGACTCCGCCGCGCGGTCTGGTGGAGTAGGTGAGGAGGGCGACGCGGCTCATGAGGCGGCCTTGCGGGTGGCGATCGCCGCCGCGGTGAGCGCCGCGCGGGCGGCGGTCCCGGTGACGACGCATCCCGCTCCGGTCAGCTCGCGTACCTGGTGTCGGTATCCCTGTGGATCCAGCTCCGTGCCGAGGACGTACGCGACCACCTGCGGGCCGTTGAGACGGGCGAGCTCCGGTGCCAGGATCCCGGCGGGATCGGGGTGAGCGCCATGGCCGAGCACGACGTCGAGCAGCACCACGGCGACGTCAGTCCCGGTCTCGCGCAGCAGCTCGATCCGCGCCTCCGGGTCGATCATCGGGTGCGGCCTGCCTCGCGTGTACTCCTCTTCGCCCAGGTCCAGGCAGACATGGGAACGCGGTGGCGCCGGCAGGCCATAGCGGGGGTCGATCGGTGTGTTGGACCAGACGGGACCGAGGACGCGGCTCAGCACCACGATGGCCTCGTAGCAGAGCGTGCCGCCGGAGAACAGCCCCCGCACCGTGGTACGTGCCGGCGCGAGGCGGGAGACGGCCTCCTCCACGCTCGGGCCGTAGCACCGATCGAAGGACGGCACCGGCCTGCCCAGCAGCTCGAGCGCCTTGACCACAGCGCCTTCGAGCGTGTCACCCTCCACCCCTACCAGGGCCGTGACGACAGGAGTCCTGCGCGCCGCCGCCACCACGCGCCGCGCCACCTCGTCGTCGGGCGGTTTGGAGACCAGGAGGATCAGCGCCGTCGCGGGGTCGTCGTCGAGCATCCGGACGGCCCGCTCCGCCATAAGCCCGCCGACCTCGGCCGTCAGGTCGCGGCCACCCACGCCGACGACCTCCGACACGCCGACGCCGCAGCGATCGAGCAGGCACATGACCTCCTGTGCCCCGGTGCCGGCCGCCGCCACGACCCCCACCGGTCCGGCGCGCACCACGTTGGCGAATCCCAGACCCACCCCCGAGAGCATCGCCGTACCCGCGCCAGGGCCCATGAGCAGGCGGCCCCGCCGTACGGCGTGGTCCTTGAGCGCGATCTCGTCGGCGACGGAGACGTTGTCGCTGAACAGCAGCACGTCGAGGTCGTGGCCGAGCGCCTTGTGAGCCTCCAGGGCGGCGTAGTCCCCTGGAACGGAGATGACGGCGATGCTGCTGCCGGGCTGCTGCCCCAAGGCCTCCTCGAGCGAGCGCGGGCGCTGCTCGACCGGACCGCCCTCGCGGGCCCCGAACATCGCCCGCTCGCCCTCCGCGAAAGCCGCCTCCGGGTCGCTCGCCCGAACCGCGAGGATCAGATCGTACGGCGACGCCTCCGGAGGGTCGAAGCCTTCCTGCCGCAGGGCATCGAGGTTGGCCGCTGTCGCCATCACGGCGGTCGCCGACTCCACGCCCTCGGCGTCGCGCATCGCCCGGGCGCCGAGCAGTTGAAGGACGGAGTCCAGGTAGGTGTCGCGCAGCACGCGTACGGCCCGCTTCACGCCGCTCCCCGACCGGTGAGACAGCCGACGACGCGGGTGGTCATGGCGTGCGCGACGACCGCGGTTCTGTTCACGGGGTCCACCCTTCGCCGTTCTGGCGAATCACCCGAATGCCGTCTAGGATCCGACTTATCTCACTGACGATAGTGAACGAGTGACGCCTTGCCAAGCAGCCGGATCCCACCGGAGTACGCCGAGCTTGCCCGGCGGCTGCGAGCCGCCGAGGACAGGCTGTTTCCGCTCGCGATGGTCGACACCGAGCGCTACCAGCGGGCGTTGCAGCTGGTGGGCGCGCTCGCCAGGCGCCTGGCCCGTGCCGGTGACTACGCGGAGCTGGCCGCCGCCGAGGGGCGGATGCGCGGCTGGCTCGACGAGGTGGGCGTATCCCTGGACGGGCTCGACGCCCAGCTGGTGATCGAGGCCGCGATGTCACACCGGTTCCGCGAGCTGCTCACCTCGTCGCGGGAGCAGGCGGTCGAACGTGCCCGTGCCGCCGGGCTGGAGTGGGCGGTCCTCGAGGAGCCCGACGACGCGGCCTGGCGCGGCGGATCGGCGCGGTGGGTCGAGACGCACCTCCCGACCGGCACCGTCATGGTCCGCTCGGTGGTCGCCGAGCCGGTCATCACCTACAGGCTGGAAGTCACCGGCGACGCGGTCCGCGTCGAGGAGTTCACCTCACGGGAGGCGTGGCTCGCGGCGGTCGAGGAGGTACGGCGGGCGCTCACATCGGAAAGTTAACGCCGCTTCTATTTTGGTAGAATCGAGCGATCTGGTCGTACGGCACGGGAGGTGCCTGTCGTGACGGCTACCGAGGTCAGCGAGCTCATCCTCGATCTCCAGGCCCGAGGTCTGCGGCTCGAGGCGCAGATGGAGCGGCGCAGCGGCGGCGCCGGGCCCACCGACTGCGGGATGCTCTGGGTGGACGGGCTTCCCGTCACCGCGCCCACCGAGGGTGTCGCCAAGGACTCCCCGTACGTCCTGCGCGCCGACGACGACGGTTACGGCATCTACCGAGACGGTGTACGGCTGGCCGACGCATCAGCCCAACGCCGGCCGCGCTTCTACGACCTGACCACCGCCGACGGCGTGCCGTACTGGCAGATCGCCCTCCTGCACCTGGACTCGGTGGCCAGCACCGTGGTTCAGCACTGCGCCTACTGGGGCAACGACGACCAGTGCACGTTCTGCGGCATCGGCCTCTCGCTCGCGGCCGGCCGTACCATCGCGCGGAAGACACCCGAGCAGCTCGCCGAGGTCGCGACAGCGGCCCGCGACCTCGACGGCGCCGTCGACGCCACCCTGACCACCGGCAGCACGCGCGGCGTCGACCGCGGCGCCCTGTACGTGGGACGCTGCGGGCAGGCCGTCAAGCAGGCCAGCGGGCTCCCCGTCGAAGCGCAGTTCGAGCCGCCCGCGGATCTGGACGTGATCGACGAGGTGGGCGCCATGGGCGTCGACTCGGTCGGCATCCACATCGAGACCTTCGACCCCGCGGTGCTGGCACGCGTCGCGCCCGCCAAGGCGCGCACCGGCATCGACGGCTACTTCGCTGCGTGGGAACGGGCCGTCTCCGTCTTCGGCGCAGGACAGGTCTCGACCTACGTGATCCTCGGCATGGGGGAGGACCTCCAGATGACGATCGACGGCTGCAAACGGGCTGTCGACGCCGGCGTCTACCCGTTCATCGTCCCGCTGCGCCCGGTCGTCGGCACTCCCATGGCCGGCTGGAAGCCGCCCCCGCGCTCCTACACGCGTCCGATCTACGCCAAGGTCCTCGCCTACATGGCCCGGCGCGGCATGACGTCCGCCACGACCAAGGCAGGCTGCGCCCGCTGCCAGGCCTGCTCAGGGCTGAGCTCGATGGAGTCCCTGCTCCACATCGGCCCACGTCCGGCCGCCTGAGGCCGCCATGCTGCGAGCGCTCGGCAGAGACTGTCACCCGGCCGCCACGCCGGAGGAGCTCGCGGCCCACTACGCGGTACGCCATCGCGTCTTCGTCGACGAGCAGCGCATCTTCCACGGCACCGACCGCGACGTCCGCGACGACGACCCGCTGACCCTTCACGTGATCGCATACGCCGCCCAGGTGATCGGCGGGGCCGTCCGGCTCTATCCCCTGGACGAGGCCGGCGAGCTCTGGCAGGGCGACCGCCTCGCCGTCCTGCCGGAGCACCGCGCCCACGGCCTCGGAGGTCCCCTCGTGAGATACGCGGTCAGGACCGCGAGCGAACGCGGCGGCCTGCTGATGGTCGCCCACATCCAGCTGCGCAACGTCGGCTATTTCCAGCGCCTGGGCTGGCATCGCGACGGCGACGTGGAGGTCTACGCCGGCCTCCCGCATCAGCCCATGGCGATCGACCTGCGAACATAGCCGGCTCACATGATCATCCCGATGACCGGCGGCGCGTAGGCTTCGAACATGGACGCCACCTACACTCTCGGACCCGAGTCCGGCCGGCTCCTGGTCAAGACGTCCAGGACCGGCCTGGGCGCGAAGGCCGGTCACGACCTCACCATCGAGGCCACGCGCTGGCACGGCGAGGCCACGATCGACATGACCGCCCCTGCGGGCTCCTCGGTGACAGTCGAGGTCGACGTCGCCTCACTCGAGGTCCGGCAGGGAACCGGCGGCGTCAAGCCGCTGACCGACGCCGATCGCGCGGAGATCGGCAAGATTCTGCGAGAGAAGATCCTGCGCACCGACCGGTTTCCCACGATCACGTTCCGGTCCACCCAGGCCGAGGGGACAGCGGAGTCGTTCCACGTTGAGGGCGATCTCACCATCGTCGGCGTCACACGACCCGTCACGGTGGAGGGACGGTTGGCCGAGGGCAGGGCCAGTGGCTCGACGACCGTCGTGCAGAGCCGATGGGGCATCCGGCCCTACTCGGCGTTCTTCGGCGCGCTCAAACTGGGCGACGACGTCGAGGTCCGGTTCGACCTGGCCCTCACGCCGGGTGGGTGAGCTTCAGGAAACCGCTCAGCCTCGTGCGGGCGTGCCCGAGGGTGGTCTGCGTGGGGCGCGGCAGCGCACGGCTGCCTGGCCCGGTGGGCCTGACTCCCCGGCCCCACACTCGCCCGCCGAGCCCACCTCCCGCTGAACCCCGGGAACCGGGCCGCCCCTGCATCGTCACCGAGATCCGGGACGGCCATTCGTCACAGCCACCCCCGCCGCTTGAACACCATGAAGAGCACGGCAGACGCCAGCACCATCACGATCAGCGCCGACGGGTAGCCGTAGGCGAAGTTCAGCTCCGGCATGTGGGTGAAGTTCATGCCGTACACAGTGCCGACCAGCGTGGGTGCGAAGAAGATCGCAGCCCACGCGGAGATCTTCTTGATCTCTTCGTTCTGGGCGTAGCTGGCCTCGGTCAGGCGCTTGACCTCCGTGTTCTGCGCTTGACCGACCAGCGCGGCCTTGATCGTGAGAGTGGTCTGGTAGAACTCGATCACCCCTTGGAGATACTCCCTTTCGCCATCGGCCACGCTACGGAATCGGTCGAACTGGTCCGCGATGTCGACCACCAGCCGTTGCCCTGCGGGCGAGATGCGGGTGAGATTGGTCATCCTCCCGTAGATCGCGGCACTCAGCGCGCCCATGGTGCGTACGGCCAGCAGTCCGTGGCGGGCACGGAACAACTCGTTGAGGAACTCCTCGGGCTCGCCGACGCCTCCGCCCGTGACCCGCTGCTCCAGCCGCCACACGTCGCTGGTCACCGTCTCCAGGTAGTTCTCCTGATTGCGGATCAGGGCGGAGACGATCGCGTATGACAGTTCGAACGGCGTGGCCGGGTGCAGGCGCCCCGCCTCGATCCGCGTGAGCACCGCGCGGGTCTCGCGCAGGGCGGAGCCCGGTTCGACCGCCGGGTTGATCGGTCCGTGTACGGTCACCAGGTAGTTGTGGCCGATGAACTGGTCGAGCTCGATGAAGTGCACATGGCCGTGCTTACCTCGTTCGGGGGCGTGCAGGACGACGAACACGTGGTCCGCATAGGCGTGCACCTTGGGCACACGGTTGCGCTCGACGCAGTCGCGGATCGCCATCGGATGGAAGCCGAACACCTCCGACAGGACGCCCACGGCCTCCGCGTCGCAGCTGGAGATATCGATCCAGACCAGGCCGTCTTCTCGGTCCAGCAGCGCTTTCAGTTCTGCGACGGGACGCTCTTCGACGCCCTCGTCGCTGACCAGGCGAATGTCCATTCGGATCACCCCCTCAAGCGATCCCGCGGGAAGCCGGGCATCGAAAGGCGCCCACGCGTACCCACCGTCCCATGCTCTCGCAAAAGTGCTGAAATACCTCGAGGGGCAAACCACCGACTTCACGCACGGCGGCGACCACGCCGCCGGCAGGGGGCGAATCGCGCGGTCCTGTTCGACCGGCAGCGCCAGGGGGACGGAGCGTCGACGTCCCTGGGCCATCTGGCGACCTCCCGGCAGCCGGTGATCTGGTGGCAGGCTGGGACAAGAGCACCAGCCGGCGCTCGGACGTGTCCCCGTTGTCGTCGGCAGCCGGCCACCCGCTACCGCGGCGCCATCACGCGACCACGAAGGGCCCGGACTCCGTTGAGCTGGAGGCCAAAACTCCTCCGACGGTGACGGCCGCGGCGGGGGGCCGGGCCACGAACAGGCTCCGGTTCTGATCCCGGCCGCCCACCGGTGGGGGAGCGGCGCGGCGCGGCTTCGGAACGGCAGCCGTCGAGCGGCCCTCGGGTCGCGTGCACAACCACATCAGCAGCAGCCCCGCCAGAGCCAGAACGACGTCGATCAGGACGATGAACGCGATCATTTGCGCCTTTCCTCGGTGCGCGCCCCGGGCGGATCGCGCCTCCGGCCACAGCGAACGCCGCGCCCCGTGCCGCCGGGCGCCGTGGTGGCCAAGTGTGACCCCGCCACCACGGACCCTTGGCGAACATCACCGCGAGAGCGCGGAAAGGTCCGGGACGTCCAGCCGGGCGGTGTCCGCCGCCTGGTCGTCCTGCTGCTGCTCGGCCGCGTGCTGGGCCTCGACATGGAGCCGATGGTGCTCCGTCTCGCGCCACACGTCCTCCGCGTCCCAGCCGAGGACGGGCGCCATGAGCTCGGCGACCTCGGGCGCGGCGGCCAGCCCTCGGTCCTTCTCCTCTGTCGCGATGCGGGTACGGCGAGCCAGGACGTCCTCCAGGTGCCGGGCTCCCTCGTGGGAGACGGCGTAGACGACCTCGACCTTGAGACAGTCCCGGGTCCCCGGCACGCGCTCGCCGAGCGCCGGGTCGGCCGCGATCATCTCGAGGAGCTCCTCGACGAGCGAGCCGTACCGGCGCAGCAGCCGCTCGACCTTGACGAGGTCCATTCCGTAGCGTTGCGCGAGGTGCCGTCGACCGTTCCACATCGTTTCGAACCCGACGGCGCCGAGGATCGGCAGCCGGTCGGTGACGGACGCGGGCGCGGCGGTGCCGAGGTCCCGCACCGCCATGTCGACGGCGTCCTTGGCCATCACCCGGTAGGTGGTGTACTTGCCGCCGGCGACCGTCACCAGGCCGGGCGCCGGACGGGCGACCGCGTGTTCGCGGGACAGCGCGGCGGTGTTGGAGACGTCCTTGGCAGGCAGCGGCCGCAGGCCGGCGTACACGCCTTCGATGTCGTCCCTGCCAAGCGGCGTGGCGAGCACCGAGTTGACCTGGTCGAGCAGGTAGTCGATGTCGGCGCTGCTGGCGGCCGGGTGTGCCTTGTCGAGGCGCCACGCGGTGTCGGTGGTGCCGATGATCCAGTGGCGTCCCCACGGGATGACGAAGAGCACGCTCTTCTCTGTGGGCATGATCAGGCCGGTGTCGAGGCGGAGCCGCTCGCGCGGCACGAGGATGTGGACGCCTTTGGACGCCTGGACGGTGGGCGGGCCGTCGCCGCCTGCCATCTGGCGCGTCTCGTCCGTCCAGACGCCGGTGGCGTTGACCACCTGGCGGGCGCGGACGACGATCTCGTCGCCGCTGTCCAGATCATGGACGCGCGCCCCACACACCCGCGCGCCGTCGCGAAGGAGGCCGGTGACGCGGGCCATGGTCGTGACGGCCGCACCGTACTGGGCCGCGGTGCGCGCGAGCATCATGGCGAACCGCGCGTCGTCCACCTTCGCGTCGAAGTACTGGACGGCGCCGACCAGGGACTCCGGACGCAGGGCGGGGGCCACGGCGAGCGCCTTCTGGCGGCTCATGTGCCGATGACGGGGCATGGTGCGGGCGCCACCCAGGACGTCGTAGAGGGCCAGGCCCGCGCCGACGTACAGCCGCTCGGCGACCCTGTGCCGCAGCGGGAACATGAACGGGACCGGCCGTACCAGGTGGGGGGCGAGCCGGGTCAGCAGCAGGCCCCGCTCCTTGAGCGCCTCACGGACCAGCCGGAAGTCCAGCTGCTGGAGGTATCGCAGGCCTCCGTGGACAAGTCTGCTCGACCGGCTGGAAGTGCCTGCCGCCCAGTCGCGGGCCTCCACCAGCGCGACCGAGAGGCCGCGGGAGACCGCGTCGAGCGCCACTCCCGCCCCGACCACACCGCCGCCGATGACCAGCACGTCGAACTCGGTCTCTCGCATCCTTCGCAGCGTGGCGGCGCGGTGGGACGGCCCCATCGGTACAGACGTCATAGCAACTCCTTGCGTCGATCAAGAGGTGTGGATCCGCGGGACCCGGCCGGGCCCCGCGGATCCGCGTTTCAGTCCAGCTCGACCCAGTCGAGGGTGCGGGACACGGCCTTCTTCCAACTGGCGTAGCCGCTGGAACGCTGCGACTCCGACCAGTCCGGGTACCAGCGCTGGGCTTCGTTCCAGTTACTCCTGAGCTCGTCGGTCGACTTCCAGAAACCGACGGCGAGACCGGCGGCGTACGCGGCGCCGAGCGCCGTGGTCTCGGAAACGACCGGCTTTGACACCGGGACACCCAGGATGTCGGCCTGCATCTGCATGCACAGGTTGTTGGCCGTGACCCCGCCGTCCACCCGAAGGACGTCGAGAGCGACGCCGGAGTCCTGCCGCATCGCCTCGACGACGTCGCGGCTCTGGTAGCAGATCGATTCGAGCGTGGCGCGTGCCACGTGGGCGTTGTTGTTGAAGCGGGACAGCCCGACGATGGCGCCGCGGGCGTCCGACCGCCAATACGGCGCGAACAGCCCGGAGAAGGCGGGCACGAAGTACACGCCGCCGTTGTCGTCCACCTGCGCGGCGAGTGACTCGCTCTGGGCCGCGCCCGAGATGATGCCGAGCTGGTCGCGCAGCCACTGCACCGCCGAGCCCGTGACGGCGATCGATCCCTCCAGCGCGTACACCGGCTTCTCGTCGCCGAGCTGGTAACAGACGGTGGTCAGCAGGCCGTTGTTCGACCGGACCGGCTCATGACCGGTGTTGAGGAGCAGGAAGTTGCCGGTGCCGTAGGTGTTCTTGGCCTCGCCCGGTGAGAAGCACACCTGACCGACGGTCGCCGCCTGCTGGTCGCCCAGGTCGCCGGAGAGGGGAACCTCGCCGCCGAGTGGCCCGCCGGCCCGGGTCATGCCGTAGAACCCCGGATTGGACGACGGCTGGATCTCGGGCAACATCCGCCTGGGGATGCCGAAGAACGACAGCAGCTCGTGGTCCCAGTCCAGCGTCTCGAGATCCATGAGCATGGTACGGCTGGCGTTGGTGGGGTCTGTGACGTGCACGCCTCCGTCGGGGCCGCCGGTGAGCTGCCACAGCAGCCACGTGTCGGTGTTGCCGAAGAGGGCGTCTCCTGCTTCGGCCGCCTCGCGCACGCCGTCGACGTTCTCGAGGATCCACTGGATCTTGCCGCCGGAGAAGTAGGTGGCAGGGGGCAGGCCCGCCTTGCGGCGGATGATGTCGCCTCGGCCGTCCTGGTCCAGGGCGGAGGCGATTCGGTCGGTCCTGGTGTCCTGCCAGACGATGGCGTTGTAGTACGGCCTGCCGGTAACCCTGTTCCACACCACCGTGGTCTCGCGCTGGTTGGTGATGCCCAGCGCGGCCAGGTCGGAGGCGACGAGGTTCGCCTTGTTCATCGCGGTCTCGATCACCGCGCGCGTGCGCTCCCAGATCTCGGTCGGGTTGTGTTCGACCCAGCCGGCCCGCGGCAGGATCTGCTCGTGCTCCAGCTGGTGCCGGGCGATCTCGTTCCCGCCGTGATCGAAGATCATGAAGCGGGTGCTCGTCGTTCCTTGGTCGACGGCTCCGACGAAGTCGGCCATGAAGATCGTGCCTCCTCGGGCAGGGTGGGGGATGTCAGACGGTTTCGTACGCGGCCTTCGCCGGCACCTGGACAGGCTCGGGCTCTTCGACGGGCGGCAGGAAGCGGCTCACGAGAACCTGGTAGAGGCCCGCGCCGATCAGTCCGCCGATCACCGGGGCCACGATCGGCACCCAGAAGTACAGCGCGCCGTACTGGTCTTGGAAGGCCGTCTCGTATCCGGTGAGGAAAGAGGCCAGACGCGGGCCGAAGTCACGGGCGGGGTTGATGGCGTAGCCGGCGTTCGTTCCCCAGGCCATGCCGATAGCGACGACGAGCAGACCGACCACGAAGGGCGCGAGGTTCGCCGCGGGCGAGGAGTTGCGCAGATCGGTGATGGCGAGGATGAGGAACAGCAGGATGGCCGTGCCGATGATCTGGTCGCGGAAGGCCCCCCACGTGTGGACGGGCAGAGCTCCGTTGCCGGGAAGCGTCGAGAAGACGCCCTGGGTCTTGATGGTGAGCCCCGGGTCGACCTTCGCCAGCACCTCGGCGTAGTTGAACCGGACGATCAGGGCGGCCACGAACGCGCCCGCGGTCTGCGCCAGCGAGTACGGCAGGACCTTGCGCCAGGAGAAGCCCTTGAACACCGCCAGGGCGACCGTGACGGCCGGGTTGAGATGCGCGCCACTGACGCGGGCCGCGACGTAGACGCCGAGCGTGACGCCGAGGCCCCATGCCCACGCGATGCTGTCGTGATCACCGATGCCCGCGGCGGCGACCTGGGCCACCACGCCCACCCCGAAGAGGATCAGGATCAGGGTGCCCGCGAACTCGGCGGCCAGTTCGCCAAGCAGCCCATGGGCCTTGAGTCGTTCCGCCATGTGTCTCTCCTTACAGTGCCGTGCTCCCGCCTGTCCGAGGCCGCGAGCAGACCGTCGCCGTGAGGGCGTCGTCCCAGGTGGTGTGACCGGCCTCACGGTTGTCGTGGACGCTAAGTGAGAGAAAGTCGGGGGTCAACGGCGAGGTGCCGACAATGTCGAACACTAGTCAGCCATGGCATGCCGGGTTAGGGTTTGGCGACTATGAGGCAGGTCACGAAAAACCTGATTTGTGCTCGAATGCGTAGATCGCCCCAATCCCGCCGCCGACATTGTCGAACATCTGCCGACCGCACTACGATCGGACATATGCCAGGTCCAGTTCAGTCCATCGAGCGGGCGGCGGCCATCCTGCGTCTTCTCGCACGCAGTTCCGGTCGGCTCGGTGTCGGTGAGATCGCCACCGCGTTGAGTCTGGCCAGGGGCACCACTCACGGCTTGCTGCGCACCCTGCAGCGGGTCGGCTTCGTGGAGCAGGACGAGGCGACCGGCAAGTACCATCTCGGGGCCGCCCTGCTTCACCTGGGCACGAGCTACCTCGACGTCAACGAGCTCCGCTCGCGGGCGATCAACTGGGCCGACGCGCTCGCCGCCCGGAGCGGCGAAGCCGTCCGCATCGGCACCCTTCTCGACGGCCAGATCCTCATCGTGCATCACGTCTTCCGGCCCGACGACACCCTGCAGACGCTGGACGTGGGTGCGCTGCTGCCGATGCATGCCACCGCGCTCGGCAAGGTCCTGCTGGCCTACGACGTCGGCGCCGCCGCCACCCTCGGCGACGGCGACCTGGAGGCGTTCACCCGCCGGACGATCGTCATGCCGAAGGCGCTGGCGCGCAACGTGGCGGCGGTACGCGAGGTCGGCTGGGCCGTCGAGATCGAGGAGATGACCATTGGAGAGGCCGGCATCGCCGCGCCCATCCGCGGGCATGGAGGACTCGTAGTCGGCGCCATCGGGATCTCCGGTGCCGTCGAACGCATCTGTGACACGAAAGGTCAGCCGAACGCCTCCCTTGTGACGTTCGTACGCGACGCCGCGCGCGCGGTCTCCAGGGACCTCGGCGCATCCCGCTGGTGAGCCAGCTCATCCACATATGCCTAGGTAGGATGCCATGGTCATGCGCTATGTGATGTCTATCGATCAGGGCACGACATCGACGCGGTGCATCCTCTTCGACCAACGAGGACGCCTGGTGTCGGTCGCGCAGCGCGAACATCGACAGCACTTCCCCCGCCCGGGCTGGGTCGAGCACGACGCCGTCCAGATCTGGCGAAACCTCGAGCGCATCGCGCCCGAAGCGCTCTCCCAGGCAGGGATCGGCCTGGATCAGGTGGTGGCGATCGGCATCGCCAACCAGCGCGAGACCACGCTCCTGTGGGACCGGCGCACCGGCGTGCCGCTCGGGCACGCCATCGTGTGGCAGGACACCAGAACCGACGCCTTGGTGAACGAGTTCGCCGCCCGGCCCGACGCGTCGATGGTGCAGAAGCGCTGCGGTCTTCCGCTCGCCACCTACTTCTCCGCTCCCCGCATTCGGTGGCTGCTCGACCACACGCCAGGGCTGCGCGAACGCGCCGAGCGGGGCGAGGTGCTGTTCGGGACGATGGAGACCTGGCTCATCTGGAACCTCACCGGCGGCCCCGAAGGCGGCCTGCACGTCACCGACGTCACCAACGCCAGCCGTACTCTCCTCATGGACCTCGCTTCGCTGGCCTGGGACCCCGATCTTCTCGACTTCTTCGGCATACCGCCCGCGATGCTGCCGCAGATCCGTCCGTCTACCGAGACGTACGGCCAGGCCACCCGCGTGCTTCCCGGCGTCCGCATCGCGGCCGCGCTCGGCGACCAGCAGGCGGCGCTGTTCGGCCAGACCTGCTTCGCGCCGGGCGAGGCCAAGTGCACGTACGGCACCGGCAGCTTCCTCCTGCTCAACACCGGCGCCGAGCCGGTCCGCTCCAGCCACGGGCTGCTCACCACCGTCGGCTACCAGGTGGGCGACGAGCCTGCGGTGTACGCCCTCGAAGGGCCGATCGCCATCACCGGAGCCCTGGTGCAGTGGTTCCGCGACGGGCTCGGCCTCATCAACAGCGCCCCCGAGATCGAGACGCTCGCGCGGACCGTGCAGGACAACGGCGGGTGTTACATCGTCCCCGCGTTCGCCGGGCTGTTCGCGCCGCACTGGCGCAGCGAGGCCCGCGGCGTCATCGTCGGCCTGACCTCCTACATCACCAAGGGCCATCTCGCCAGAGCCGTGCTCGAGGCCACCGCATGGCAGACCCGCGAGGTCCTGGACGCCATGAACGCAGACTCAGGGCTCGAGCTGCGCATGCTCAAGGTCGACGGAGGCATGACCGCCGACAACCTGCTCATGCAGTACATCGCCGATGTTCTGGACGTGCCGGTCGTGCGCCCCATGGTGGCCGAGACCGTGTCCCTCGGAGCGGCGTACGCCGCAGGGCTCGCGGTCGGGTACTGGGCCGACCTGGAAGGGCTGCGCCGTAACTGGCACCGGGCCGCTCAGTGGCTGCCCAGCATGGACCATGCGCGCCGCGCCACCGAGTACGACAACTGGCACCGGGCGGTGGAGCGGACGTTCGGCTGGATGAAGCCGGGCGATGGAATGTGATGCCGGAAGAAGCTTGAGTGCTCGGCTCGGGAGGAGGCCTCCATGGCGCGCAAGAGGACGGTCCACGTCCGCAGGGTCTACGAGGCTCCGGCGCAGGCAGACGGCGCCAGAGTGCTGGTCGACCGGATCTGGCCCCGGGGGATGACCAAGGAGAAGGCCCACCTCGACGAATGGTGCAAGCAGGTCGCACCGTCCACGGAGTTGCGCACGTGGTACGGCCATGACCCCGAGCGTTTTGCCGAATTCAGCCGCCGCTACCGCGCCGAGCTCGAAGATCCCCAGCACGCGGACGCGCTGGCGCACCTGCGCGACCTCGCCGAGGACCGGCCCCTGACGCTGCTCACCGCGACCAGGCGTCCCGAGATCAGCGAGGCCGAGGTGCTCGCCGAGCTGCTCCGGGACTGACCGCGCAGGTCAGCTGGGCGCACCCTCGCGAACTGCCGGGTGAGGTCTGTCTCCTTTCCCGATGGAGCTGGTCAGCGGAAGTCGGTGATGCGGAGCACGGCCATCATGTCCGCCGCCCGGGAGGAGCCGGTCGAGAAGGAGGCTTCGGCGCCGACCCACCCGCGGAAGGCGCCCTTGTCGTCGATGATCTGCATGAGCGGTTTGACGTGAGAGTTGCCGGTGTAGCAGAACTCGCCGCGCTCCATCGCCAGACAGGTGCACCAGTGCCACAGCGTGTCGCGGCGATCGGAATTGGAGATCTTGGTGAGGTAGTACTGGATGGAACTCACGTTCGCTTTCGTTCCGCCCCCGTACTTGGGGCAGCCGCCCGACTTCTGGCAGGCGCCCCTGGACGACGGCTGCAAGTAGGTCATGCACCAGGTGGTGCTGGCGCAGGCGCGGAAGGAGGAATGGGCGAACCTCTCACCGCTGGAGGTGACGATCTTGCCGCCCGCCCAGCTCGTCAGATCCTGCTTGAGCGTGCCGGGGAACGCCTTCACCGAGCCCATCGCGCGCCGGGTGCCGAGCGCCGCGTTGCTGCCGTATCCGTAACCGTGGGTGGCCAGCGTGCTCTGCTTGAGGTCCAGACGGGCGAGCGCGCCGTCGGGGGAGGGCCGCACGTACCACTGCTCGGTCCACGTCTGGGCGATCTTCCACCGGATGCTCACCACGTTGCCGGACACGGTGTACGTCCCGGTGCGGTTCTCATCGGGGGCGCCGGTGAAGCCCCCGGCGGTGAGCACCTCGCAGGTACGGGGGCGCGATCCGGAACCGCCTGCCTTGGTGGTGCAGCTTGAGTCGGGGATGGTGCCGGTGGGCTGCCTGGCCTCGGGATGGCGCTGCCACCACAGATGCAGAGCCGCGGTCACCGTGCCGTCGGCGGCGAAGCGGTAGCTGCCGAGTCGTACCCAGTTCTGGCTGGATGCGGCCTTCAGGTGTCCTTGCGAGACGACATAGGTCGCCTTGCCGCCCGGCAGGGTCGCGGTGGAGGCGGCAGCAGGCCGAGGGACGACCGTGCAGGTGAGAAGGATGATGAGGGCTGCCGCGATGGAAGGAACCGCGCGCATGAAATCTCCCGATCATTTACGGACTTTGCCGAAAAGGCTCTGGATCATACTGCCGGACGTTGAACCCCTTGTCCGCCGAATGGTCGGTTTGCGCATCGGCGCCGCCTCGCCCACGCCCGAGGTCACTGCCTCCGGCCTCGGGCGCGGTCCGTTTCCCTGGGAACGCGAAAAGCCGGACACCCCTCCCGAAAGGGCGCGGGCGTCCGGCTTCAGGACCGGTCAGGCCTGTCGGGCGAGGCCCTTCTCGACCGCCTCGATGATGCGCGGCCGCAGCTCGGCGCAGCTGATGATCGCGTCCACCGAGCCGACGTCGACCGCCCGCTGGATGCTGTGCACGCGGTCGAACTCGGTGGCCACCTCGGTGAGCTTCTCGGCCCGTACGGACGATCGCAGCTCGGCCAGCTCGGCGGCCAGCGCGGCCCGCCGGGCAGCCGGCGCCTCCGCGACACGGGCGGCGAGCGCGAGCACGCGGGGGTCGTTGCCTGTCCGCTTGTCGACGTCGCGCGCGAAGACCACCGCGGCGGCCGGAGCACCGCCGAGCACCGAGGCGAACGAGCCCTCGACCGCGAGCACGGTCATGTTCGGGTTGAGCGCCTTGGAGAACACCACGAACGCGCCGCCGTGGTACCGCGAGATCACGCAGAACACGATGGGGCCCTTGAAGTTCACCACCGCGCGGCCGATCTCGGCGCCGTACTCCAGTTGCAGCTTGCGCATCGACTCGGGCGACCCGTCGAACCCTGACAGGTTGGCCAGCACGACCAGCGGACGGTTCCCGCTGGCGGCGTTGATGGCCCGAGCGGCCTTCTTGGACGACCGCGGGAACAAGGTGCCCGCGGTGTAGGTGTCCGGGCCGTCGGTGGGAGGGAATCCGCGACGCGGCACGGCCCGGGACTCGATGCCCAGCAGGCACACCGGTCGACCACCGAGGTGGACGTCCTGGACGGCGGCGGTGTCGGCGTCGGCCATGCCCGCCCATCGCTCCAGCACCGGGTGGTCCTGATCGGACAGCGCACGCATGACCGTGCGGATGTCGAACGGCTTCTTGCGGTCCGGGTTGGACTCGACGGAGAAGATCTGACCCACTGTCGTGAAGTCGCTGTCCGGTACGGCGTGCGGGAACGCCGACACATCGCGGTCCACCGGGTCGCTGGTGACCGTCTTGCGCGGCCCGCTCTCCCCCGGCGCGATGTAGCTGTGGTCGTAGTGCGACATCAGGACTTCCCGCGCACCGCGGATGTCCGGCGCCCAGTACTGCGCCTGGCCGTTCGGGCCCATGATCCGGTCGTATCCGCCGATGCCATGGTTGTCCTCGGCCGACACGCCGCCGGAGAAGTCGAGCGACTGCTTGCCCGTCAGCACCATCGCGGAGTCCGGCGTCATCACCAGGATGCCCTTGGTGTGCATGAGCATCGTGGCCTCGGCGTTCCAGTACGGCTGGGCGCCGACGTTGATGCCCGCGACCACGATGTTGATCTCGCCGCCGTCCTGGGTGAAGGTCACGATCCGCTTCAGCGCGGCCGCCACCCAGTCCATGTTCTCGGTGCCGGACGACATCGAGATCCGGGCGCCGGCGGACAGCGCGAACCACTCCAGCGGCACCCGCATCCGCTCGGCCAGGTCGAGCGCGGCGATCACCCGCGCGCACTCGGGCTCGGACAGCGCGCCGAGCGCCTTCGTCGGGTCGCCCAGCAGCACGACGCGGGTCATGCCCTCCGGGTGGCGCGGCGTGGGCGTGCTGACGACACCCGCGACGAGCGCGGCGGTGTTGCGCCCCTTGGGCCGGTTCACCGGCACCAGCTTCGCGTGCTCGTCCAGGTCGTACTCGGTGAACGAGCCGAACGGCCCGGCGAGCATGCCGGTCAGCTCGTACGGGTAGTGCGTGCCGCGGCTGTGCGCGCGCAGCACTTCCTGGCGGTAGTCGTCCAGCGGCTCGATGGGCTCGGTCGGCGGCGGCACGACGGACAGCTGCACGCCGGAGCCCACGTCGTAGCCGATCCGGACGGCGATGTCGACGAGCTCGCCGGTGGCGCTGTCGCGGCGCCTGCCGAGGAAGAGCACCTCCTCCAGGCCCGCGCCGGCCGTCGTCGGCAACACGCGCTTCGCCACGGTGTTCAGGTCGTCCGGCGAGAGGTCGGTCGGCGGCCACACGTAGATGACCATCCGGTTCGTGGCGGACGTCTTCGCGCCGGGCTTCTTGGCTCGGCGGATCGCGTCCAGGCAGGTGGCCAGGGTGTCCTCGGCCGCGGGCAGCGCGACGATCCTGCCGTCGTCGTCGCGCAACGGGGTCAGGTCGCGGACCTGACCCAGGGCGACGAGGCGCTCGTCGGACGGGTTCTGCCGTGCCGCGGCCCGGAAGAGGTAGACCTCCTCGTCGGGCGAGGGCAGCCGGGTGAGATCGAAGTCGCGCAACCGCTCCAGCTGCATGCGCTCGGCGATGCGCGGGTGCAGACCGCGCAGCAGCCGTTCCTCCACGAAGCCGTCCGCGGACGGCCTGAAGGTGAAGTGGTGGTGCATCACCGCGCCGCTGTTGCCCGCGACGGTCGTGGTGACGCGGCCGACCCGGTTCGACGGCCGCTGCGCGACCAGGACCTCGCGCAGGCGCGTGGCCATCTCGTCGGGGTCGCTCGGACCGTCCGACCAGCTCAGGTAGACGTCCGCCACCAGCTCGCCGTCACCGGCGAACGTGTCGACCGCCTTGACCGCCTCGGCCAGCGCCGCGAAGTCGACCGCGGTGGTCACGACGCGGCCGTTGCCGGTCGCGGCGCGGTGGTCGGCGACGACGAACGTGCAGCCCGCCACCTTGCTCACCCGGATGTCGCCGAGCGCGCGGTTGCCGTAGTAGCGGCGGCTCAGCACCTCCAGCAGCGGCACGGGGTCCGCGCCTTCGCGGCCGATCCGCTGGCCGACCAGCCGGACGAGAGGCTCGGCGCTGGCGACCATCGCGGAGATCCGCTCGGCGCGGTCAGGCGCGTCCGGGTGCTGGTCGAGGTGGCGCAGGTGCTTGCGCACGGTCGCGTAGACCTTGGCGCGGGTACGGCGCAGCAGCGGCTGGACGAACCAGGCGAACACGACGCCGCGCGCCAGGTCCGCGACGGCGGGGAACCGGACCTGGGTGGCGGCGACCAGATGCTCCAGCGCGAGGCCGACGGTGACGCGGTCCGCCTCGGCGGGCGGGGCCTCGTTCACCCACTGGCGCAGCAGGGTCGTCACCACGGCGGCGTCGGCGGACGCGCGCTGCTGGGCCAGGAAGATCCGGAAGACCGCGTCCTCCAGCTCCGGCGTGCGGTCCAGGCCCTCGACGCCGTAGTGGGACAGCACGTGCGTGAGCCGCTGCCGGAAGCTCTCCGACAGGCCGGCCCGGTCCGGGTCGAGGTACTGCAGGTAGGTGTGGAAGTACTCGCGGGGGCTGCGCACCGCGAAGTCGGACTTCGACTCCTCGCCGGCGGGCCGGTTGCGGCTCAGTTCGCTCAGGTCGGCGAATAGGCTCAGCAGTTCGACCTCACCGGCCGGCTCGTGTTCGCCCGCCGCGACGAGCTCGGCGCGCGCGGCCAGGTAGTTGGCGAGCAGGCGCTTCTCGTCCCGCGAGTCGATGTCGAAGCCCAGCAGGAGGCTGCGCAGATCCTGCAGGCCACGCGCGGCCCGCTCGGCCGCGGGCACGTCCACCGGCTCGGACGGCAGGTCCAGCTCGACTTCCTTCCCCGCGGCCGCGGGACCTGCCACCTCGTCGCCGTCACCCAGTGGCTCCAGGCGGAGCAGGCGGGCGCCCGCCTCCACCTGGCTGCCGACCGACACCGCGAGCTCCCGCATGCGGCCGCGGAACGGCGCGCGCAGGACGGTCTCCATCTTCATGCTCTCGACCACGAGCAGCGGCGCACCGGCCTCGACCTCGTCGCCCACCTGCAGCGGCGTGGCCACCACGAGCGCGGGCACGGGCGAGCGCACGATGCCGCCCTCGTCGCGGCTGATCCGGTGCGTGATGCCGTCGACCTCGACCAGGTGGATCGGGCCGTGAGTGCTCGTGACGACCTTGAAGCGGACGCCGTTCACGATGATCTGGCCACTGTGCTCGTCGAAGCGCTCGATGTCGACGTCGGCCGCGCGCTCGGGGCCGCCCGCCGAGATGCCGATGCGGAACCTGTGGCCGCCGGTGCGGGCGACCTGGACGCGGTAGCAGACCTCGCGGAGCTTGAGCTCCAGCGCGCGGCCGCTCTCGTGCTGTGACTGCGGACGGCCGCCGTGCGCGGTCGACAGGAAGCGCTGCCGCGTCACGGCCTCCTCGTCCTCGTAGGCCTCGATGGCGGCCGCGATCAGCGCGATCGCGGAGTGCTGGTGCGACACGAGGGCGCCCTGGGCGCGCACGCGGTCGATCCAGCCGGTGTCGGCGGACCCGTCGATCACCGCGGGCTCGTCGAGCAGCACGCGGACGAAGCCCTTGTTGGTCACGCCGCCCTCGATGATGACGGTCGTCTGCGTCATCGCGCGGCGCAGGCGGGCCAACGCCTCCGTTCGGTCACGGCCGTGCGCGATGATCTTGGCGATCATCGAGTCGAAGTCGGCGGGGATCGTGTCGCCCTCGCTGAACCCGGTGTCCACCCTGATGCCGGGGCCGCTGGGCAGCGCCAGCCGCGCGATCCGGCCGGGTGAGGGTGCGAAGTCGCGGTCGGGGTCCTCGGCGTTGAGCCGCGCCTCGACTGCGTGACCCCACTCCTCGGGCGCGTCACCTTCGAGCTTGCCGCCCGCCGCCACGTGCAACTGGGCCTTCACCAGGTCGACGCCGGTGGTGATCTCGGTGATCGGGTGCTCGACCTGCAGGCGCGTGTTGACCTCGAGGAACGCGAACAGCCGCTCACCGGGGTGGTAGAGGAACTCGATGGTGCCCGCGCCCTGGTAGTCCACCGCGAGCACGAGCCGCTCGGCCGACGCCTTCAGCTCGGCCACCTGCTTGGCGCTGAGGACCGGGGAGGCGGACTCCTCGATGATCTTCTGGTTGCGCCGCTGCACGGAGCAGTCGCGCACCCCCAGCGCCCACGCGGTGCCCTGCCCGTCCGCGATGACCTGCACCTCGACGTGCCGGGCGCCCGTCACCAGGCGCTCCAGGAACACGACGCCACTGCCGAACGCGCGCGCGGCCTCCTGGCGCGTCAGCTCGTAGGCGTGGGTCAGCTCGTCGGCGTCGGAGACCATCCGGATACCACGACCACCGCCGCCCGCGGTCGCCTTCAGCATCAACGGGTAGCCGATCCGGTCCGCCGCCGCCTTCGCGTCCTCCAGCGTCTCCACCGGACCGCGGCTCCACGGCGCGACGGGCACACCGACCTCTTCGGCGATCAGCTTCGAGCCGATCTTGTCGCCCAGCTTGCGCATCGCCGCGGCGCTCGGGCCGACGAACGTCACGCCGATCTCGGCGCACAGGTCGGCGAACGCCGGATCCTCCGCCACGAAGCCCCAACCGACCCAGGCCGCGTCCGCGCCGGTCTCGATCAGGGCTTTCTTGAGGACCGCGTGGTCCAGATAGGGCCGGTTCGCGGCGAGCCCCAAGTCGTAGGCGATGTCGGCCTCGCGGACGAACGTGGCCGTCCGGTCGGAGTCGGTGTACAGGGCGACGGTCTCGATCCGTGTCCCCGTCTCCGCGGCTAGGTCCCGAACGGCGTGGATGAGCCGCATGGCGGCTTCACCGCGGTTGACGATGGCGACACGACTGAACACTAAGCGGGCCTTTCGAAGACAGTGAACACGGCGGCCGTCCCCGCCCCAACCGGTGTACATACTCTCGGCTGCCCCCGGATACCGGAATGGTGGGGACGAAGCGTGCTTCGCGGCCGGAGTTGTGGGGATCGCACAAACGCGCCCGTCGGCGCGGCCGTGAATCCGCCCCGCCTGGCTCGCCACCAGTCAGGCACATCCTTCCACCATCCCGGCGTGTCAGGCGCCCCAGGCGTCGGCGGCGTCCTTGGCGAACTGGGTGAAGTCGCGCGCAGGCCGGCCCAGCGCCTGCCGTACTCCGTCGGCGAGGCTCTCGTTGCGGCCGTCGAGCACCTCGGCGAACAGCGCGTTGAGGCCGACGACCTCGTCCTCGGGCACGCCCGCCGCGCGTGCGCCCTCGGCGAACTCCTCGGGGGTGACCGGCACGTAGGTGACCTCGCGCCCGACGGCGGCGGAGATCTCCGCGGCGGCGTCGGCGAAGGAGAGCAGGCGCGGCCCTGTGAGCTCGTACACCTTCCCTGCGTGCCCGTCCTCGGTGAGGGCGGCGGTGGCCACGTCGGCGATGTCCTCGACGTCCACGAAGGGCTCGGTCACGTCCCCTGCGGGCAGCGCGATCGTGCCGCTCAGCACCGGGTCGAGCAGCCAGCCCTCGCTGAAGTTCTGCATGAACCAGCTGCAGCGCACGATCGTGGCCTCGACGCCGGAGCTCAGCACGACCTGCTCGGCCTGCTGTGCCAGCTCCTCGTTGCGGCCCGACAGCAGCACCAGGCGGCGCACTCCGGACTGTACGGCCAGCGCGGTGAACCGGCGGATGCGGTCCAAGGCGCCGGGGAAGGCCAGGTCGGGGTAGTAGGTGATGTAGACGGCATGCACGTCGCGCACGATCGGCGCCCAGGTGCCGCTGTCCTCCCAGTCGAAGTCTGGGCGGGAGCCGGCGCGCACGTCGCGGCCCATCGCCTTCAGGCGGTCCGCCACGCGACGGCCGGTCTTGCCGGTAGCTCCGAGAACCAGGGTGGTGGTGTTGTTCGTCATGGCTCTAGTCCACCAGCCTGCAATGAGACTGAACATGGTCGAGACGCCCGAGCGCATAAGCGATCGTCTCATCCGTGATCAGATACGGCATTCCCGCCCATCGGGCCTGCCCTGGCCGCCCTGTCCTCTCCGGACGCCACGGTCGGTGATCACCGATGATGAATTCAACACTGGCCCCAGAGGGAGATGATTGCGGCATGGCGTTGTCCACGGCATTCACGAAGTTGTTCGGTGTGCGGCATCCGATCGCGCTGGCGCCGATGGGCGGGTCGGCCGGTGGCGCGCTGACCGCGGCCGTCTCTCGCGGCGGCGGGCTCGGATTGCTGGGCTCCGGGAACGGGGATCGGGACTGGATGGCCCGCGAGCTGGCGATCGTCGCGCAGAGCACCGTGAAGCCGTGGGGGATCGGCTTCCAGAGCTGGGCGATCGATGTCGGCGCGGTCGATCGGGCACTGGAGCACGACCCCAGGGCGGTGATGCTGTCCTTCGGCGACCCCAGCCCGTTCACCGAACGCGTCCGCCGGGCAGGTGCGGTGCTGATCCTCCAGGTCACCGACATGGAGGAGGCCAGACAGGCGGTGGACCTCGGCGCCGACGTCATCGTGGCGCAGGGGACCGAGAGCGGTGGGCATGGCGCGCGGCGCGGACGATCCACGTTGCCGTTCGTGCCGGTCGTGGTGGACCTGGCGGCACCGGTGCCGGTGCTGGCGGCCGGAGGGATCGCCGACGGCCGCGGCGTGGCTGCCGCCCTGGCGTTGGGTGCCGCAGGGGCGCTCATCGGCACCCGCTTCCAGGCCACGGCCGAGGCCCTGGTCGACCCCTCGATCGCCGCGGCGATCGTCGAGGGACGCGGGCAGGACACCGAGCGCAGCAGGGTTCTGGACATCGCCCGAGGCTCCCGATGGCCGTCGAAATACCCGGCTCGCACCCTCGGCCATCCCTACCTCGACCAGTGGCGCGGCCGGGAGGCGGAACTGGCTGCGGACCCCGACGCCAGGCAGGCCTACCAGGAGGGCGTGGCGCGCGGGGATCTGCCTCCGCTGCCGGTGTGGGCCGGCGAGGCCGTGGACCTCATCACCGACCTGCCGCCCGCAGCCGATCTGGTCGCCGCTCTGGCCACGCAGGCCGAGGACGCCCTGGCCCGAGCGGGAAGGCACTGACCGCAACGCTCTGCCATGAGCGGTGACGGCGCCAATACCAACCTCGGGACGGTGTCTGAACCGGTGGCCGCTGTCAGCGCGACCGCGTGGTCGTCTCGCCTCACGGGGATTCTTACCGGCACCCCATGCGGGGCGGCCGTGCCGCTCGACGGCCACCCTCTGGGCGCACGGGCCGGCCTGTAGGGCCGACGACATCAACCTGGCGCGGGACGTCAGACGGGCAGGGCATCGGCGGTGGGCACCACCAGGCCGAACAGGTCACCGATCGTGGTCAGAGCGGCGTCGTGCAGGGCGTCTGCGGGCAGCAGCGCGCCGTCGGGGCCGGAAAGCGGGCGGGTGGCGCAGGCGTCGGCGACGACGGTCGGGCGGTATCCCAGGTTGAACGCTCCCTGTGCGGTGAAGGCGACGCACATGTGAGTCATGAAGCCCGCCAGGATCAGGTCGGGGCCGGCGTTCAGGTCCGTCAGGACCTGCTGCAGGTCGGTCTGGTGGAAGGCGTTGGGAAACGTCTTGACCACCACCGCTTCACCGTCGCGCGGCGCGACCTGTGGGCTGATGGCGCCGATCTCGGCCCGGACGTCGTAGGGGGTGCCGGGACCGCCGTCGTTGACGACGTGGATGACGTGGGATCCGGCGGCGCGGGCGCGTTCCAGCAGACGCGCTCCCGCCGCAAGGGCCCGATCGGCGGCGGGCAGGGCCATGACGCCGGTGCGGTAGGTGTTCTGATAGTCGATCAGGACGAGGGTCGCGTCGGCCAGGCGCGCCAGGTCGCTGGGCAGGCCGATGACCTGGCGGAGGGTGGGCGAGGCGGTGGTGCTCATGGCGGGTTTCCTTTCGGGTTTTCGGGCATGCTCGCGCCGCCGTCGGGTGTACGGCGAACGGGGTGAAGGGAGTCAGGCCACCGTGTGGAAACGGCGGCGGTAGGAGCCGGGGCCGGTGCCCAGGCGGCGTCGGAACGCGCGGTGCAGGGTCTCCACCGAGCCGAGCCCGCTGTCGGCCGCCACCTGCGGCAACGGCAGGTCGGTGGTCTCCAGCAGCCGTCGCGCCACCTCCACCCTGGCGGACTCGATGTAGGTGGCAGGGGTGGTGCCGGTCTGCTGCCGGAACACGCGGGTGAACTGGCGTTGGCTCAGCCCCATCCGAGCCGCCAACTCCACGATGGTGAGCTCCTCGGCGAGGTGCTCGGCGATCCACAGGCGCAGGTCGTCGATGTCCCGGCGGCCGGAGGCGGCATGAGCCAGGGGGACACTGAACTGGCTCTGACCGCCCTGCCGTTTGAGGTACATGACCAGCTCGCGAGCCACCGCCAGTGCCGTCTCCTCGCCATGGTCCTCAGCCACCAGCGCGAGGGTCAGGTCCAGGCAGGCGCTGATGCCCGCCCCCGTCCACACCCGGCCGCTTGACCGCACGAAGATCGGGTCGGGGTCGACCGTGACGTTCGGGTGGTCGGCGGCCAGTTGCGCGGCGGTGGACCAGTGGGTGGTGGCGGTCAGCCCGTCCAGCAGCCCGGCCTCGGCCAGGATGTGCGCGCCGACGCACACCGACGCCACGCGGCGCGTGGCGGGAGCAGTTCGCCGCACCCATGCCACCACCTCGGCATCCGTCAGGGCGCGCGGCCCATCAGGGGTGACGCTCACGGCGCCGGGGACCAGCAGGGTGTCCACCTGGTCGCCGACCTCGTCGAACGTCAGGTCGGCGACCAGCCGCACCCCGGCGGCCGTGGTGACGTGGCCACCTTGGGGTCCGGCGAGGCGCACGTCGTACAGGGCGCGGCCACCGATCCGGTTGGCCAGGGCGAACACCTCGGCCGGGCCGGTGACGTCGAGCAGGTCGACGTTCGGGAAGAGCGCGATGACGACGCGGTGAGCCGTGGACATGACCTGATTGTCACCGACCACTCAGGGTGACCGCAACGACAGTTATCTGTCACATACGGACATCACCGCAGCTCTTCCGCAGTCGGCGGCACCTCAGCGCCAGGCCATGGGCATCGGGGTTGCCTTGGGCGCGTGGTGGCGGGGTGCCGGTCCTTCGTCCTGCCCTTGGTGATGACGAGCCGGGCGGCGATGTCTCGCCGGCTCAGGGTCTGTTCGCGCAGGTGGGGGGTGTCTCAGGGGTCGAGTCGATAGAGGCGGAAGAAGTCGTTCTCGACAGGTAGCACGGTGCATCCACTGAAGCCCGCCTCCGTGGCGTACCGGCCCACGGTGACGGCCCGAAGCACGGTGCCTATGGCCGCCGAGGGCTGCTCGACGAGCTGGGTGGGCAGACAGTGCGTGACGCTCCAGCCGTACATCATCCGCTCCACCTCGTCCCCTGGCGCGGTGAAGCGGTCGGCCACCCGTTCGTCGGCGACGAGCACCGTGCCGTCCGCGGACAGGGCCTCGCGAATCGCCCGTAGCGTCTCCACCGGCCGGGACAGATCGTGCAGGACCTCCATGAGGAGCACGAGGTCGTACGGTCCTGTGTCGCGCAGGGACGTCGCGTCGGCGCGCGTCAGCCGGACGCGGTCACCGAGGCCGGCCTGCTCGGCGTGGGCACGCGCATCGGCGATCGAGGAGGCGTCCGCGTCCAGCCCGTCCACCACCGCGTTCGGGAAGGCGCGGGCCACGGCGAGGGCCGACCAGCCTTGCCCGCAGCCGATGTCGGCGATGCGCGGGCGCGGCTCCGACTCCAGCCTGGTGACGACGTCGGGCATGGCGGCGATCCAGCCGGCGGCCAGTTCATGAGTGAAGGCCGGCCGGTTGATGTGGCCCTGACCGTGGCGGAAGGCCCTCCCATACGCCTCGTACGGCACGCCTGCGCCGGTGCGATAGGCCTGCGCGACCTCGGAGATGACGCCGCCGATCCCGGCGAGCATGTGCGCGAACGGCGCGGCGTGCGCGGGGTCGTCGGCGTCGACCAGCACCCGGGCGTACGCGGGGTCGAGGCGGTAGCGGCGCTCCTCCCCGGGCTCGTCCGAGTCGGTCTCCAGCAGCCCGGCGACGGCCTGCTGCTCCAGCCACTCGGCGGCATAGCGGGGCGCTATCCCGGCCCGCTCGCTCAGCTCCGCCGCCGTCGCCGGGCCGTGCTCCCTGAGCGCGCGGTAGAGGCCGAGTTCGCCGCCCAGGTAGACCGAGAACAGTTCGAGCGCGCCCAGGGTGCTCTCGAACAGGCGCTCGGCGAGCTGGGCAGTGCGGTCGGTGCCGGTGTCCAAGGCATTCATGATGACTCTCTCCGAGTGAAGAACCGAGGCTCGCCGGAGTCTCCGGCGCGGATGCCGTGGCGGTATGGAAAAGGTCGTCTATCCCGGTACGCGTGTCCGGCGCCGACCCTGGCGGGACCATCGCGGGCGGTCCGGCGCATCAGGCTTGCTACGACCCACGTTAGCCGGGCACAGGGCAGGTCGACACCCTCCCACATGGGCAAATGCCCGTACGTCAGGCGCGTCGAGAGCGTCTACGCAGCGCCGGCTCAGTGGCTGCCCACCGAGTCGACGATGGCACGGCGAAGGCCGCGGCAACGGCTCCGGGCTCCAAGCGCCCGTGCCGGCGTTCGATTCGTGCGGTGGCAAGATCTTCACGCCGCGCGCCTCGCCGCGGCGGATCTGGTGCTCAACCACAGCGGGTTGGCCAAGCCGGCGACGGACTTGTCGAGACGATCGACGTTGCAGAGGATCCAGTCGGTGTCGACGCGCTCGGAAGCGCGCCGTGCACAGAGCCAGTGCAGGTCTTCGTGGTTGACCAGGCAGGGGGTCGGCATGTCGCCTTCGGAAGGGCTCTCCAGCGGGCGGTCGGTGCCGTGCACCCCGGCCAGCAGCAGGTCCAGGTTGGCGGTGATGCGGCGGCCCATGCTCGCCAGCCGTTCGTCGCCGGCCATCCTGGCCGGTCTGGCCTGCGCCGCGAGCGCGCGGATGTAGTAGGCGCAGCTGTCGAGCACGTTCAGCAGGTAGTCCAGGTCGCTGCGCTGGGTGCGGAACGGGGTGATCGGGTGGGTCAGCGGCGCCGCGCTGCTGTGGAGCGTGTCGAGTCGGCGGTCGATGTCGCGGGACTCGCTGACCAGGTCATACCGCTGCCCGGTGGACAGCAGTTCCATCGCGTGCTCGACGAACTGTTGCATGTTCTCCAGCAGTGCGGCCAGATCGGATCGGACGGTCGTACTGGTGTGTGTCGGCAGGATCAGCACGGCGGCCAGTGCGCCGGCGGCGATGCCGATCGCGGTCTCCTCCAGCCGCAGCTCGAGCAGGTGAGGGGTGAAGGTCCCGAGCAGGCTGTAGAGCAGGGCGAGCATCACCGTGATGAAGAACATCATCGAGCTCTGCGAGACCGGGGCCAGGTAGTAGGCGCAAAAGACGCACCCCAGCAGCAGGAGGAGTGTGAGGGGCAAATTGCCGGCGACCACGGTCGCCACAGCGATCCCCGCCACCATGCCCAGCACGGTGCCCAGGGTTCGCCGGAACCCTCCGAGGAGGATGTCCCCTCGCGAGGTGGTGTTGGCGAAGACCAGGAAGGCGGCCACCACGGCCCAGTACCAGCGCTGGGGGGAGACCAGTTCCCCAATGGTGATCGCCAGCGCGGCCGCCGCGGTGGCCTGGATGGCCTGACGGGTGGTCAGGCGCAGACCGGCGGGTGGGCCCGGCTCGGCGGCTTCGGCTTCCTCCTCGGACCGCTCACCGGGCGGTTGCTCGGCGGTCTGGTGATGCTCTGCCGACTCCTCCTCCACCGGATCGCCCGGGGTCCCCAGGGACGCCATCGCCCGCCGCGCCCTGATCCACGTGACGGCGAACTCCCGCATCGCGGCGTGTAGCCCGCGCAGGCCAGGACCGCTGTCCGCGTCAGGGAGCCCGGCACTGTCGGCGAGCCGACGCAGGATGCCCTCCTCGTGGGCGACTGCGGCGGCGTGCGGGGCCCGGCTGACCAGGGATCGGAGAACGTTCAGCTCGGCGCGCAGGCGCGGCCGTACCCGGGGCGGCAGCCCCTCTGCCACGGCCCGGGAGGCGGACATGGACAGCCGCTCGACGGCCAGCTCGGTCGCGATGAGATGGAGCCGGCCGCCAGTGGAGCCCTGGGCCACGCTTTTGGCCAGCTGCTCCTCGATCAGCAGCGCACTCTCGTGTATCCGCCTCATCCGCCCGCGGAGCCGACGTTCCCGCCGGGCGTCCGCTCGTCCGCCCTGGATCAGCCGGCCGACCGCGTCGATCACTTGAACCATCTGGATACGGAACGCGCCGATCATCAGGCTCAGCGACCGCTCGGGCCGTTCGCGTACCACCACGAAATGACTGAATGCGGCGCAGGCGACACCGATCAATGCCGCCGGAAGCAGGGCGGGGAGCTGGGCCGTGGTGGCGTGGAAGAGCATCACGATGAAGAACGTCATGAAGGCGACCATGCCGACGGCGAAGCCTCGAGGGGCGAAACGCCGCAGGTAGACACCGCAGAAGACGACGGCAAGGAAGGCGGCGTCCACGATGTGCGGGTATGGCTCCTGTACGGCTTCGATGACGACCGGGAGCCCGGCCGCCACCGGGAGCAGCAGGAAGGTGATCGCCTTCTGCCGGGGGCTGGAGTCGGTGACCGTGAACGCGGCGGTCGCCGCCACGATCGCACCCGGCACCATCGCCGCGCTCGGCAGGCCGGCCAGGAGCAGGACGGCCTGGGTGAGCAGGACGGCGGTCAGAACACGTAGCGCCCTCCGCAGGCGGAACAGCCCGGGATCGGAGGCGCTCGCCAAGGCCGGCACCCTGCTCAACATGGGTCTTCAAGACGGTGTAGAGGTGTCATGTCCGCTGGTGGCTGGAACGATGCTGGATATGGGCGGCACGGCGACCTCCGGTTCGCGCGTCGAAGGTGCCGGGGATTCCCGTCGGCTCCGCTCCGAAACGGCAGGTCGATGACCCGCGCGAAGGTGCCGAAGGCGACGTTGAGCTCATTCCCCGCCACTGGCGAGTGAACCAGGCCGGACCGGGGCCACCGCCCCTGGCATCACCCATGGCCAGGGCGGCCGGCGGCAGACCGAGATCCGGGACAGGACCGTGGCGCGTGTTCCCAATCTTTGCCGCGACCCGAACGGGCATTGGTGCACAACCCGGAAAGATCAGAGTTATACGGCAGCCTGGCGCGCTTCTGTGCTCAGTCCATGATCTGCGCACGAAGTCGTCATCACCATTGACCTTGGGATCGTCATGTCCGTCACAGCGTGGGCCAGCTGTCTCGTCACAGCAGCCGGCACTCCCATCCCGCCGGCTGAACAGGAGTACCTGTTCCTGGCGCGCCAGATGCAGGCGCTGTCGCTGGCCGTACACATCCCGTTGGTCTGCTTCGGCGTCGCGTTCCCCGTGATGGTGCTGTACTCCGAGTGGAGGTATCTGCGGACCGGCGACGTCATGTACCGCGCGCTCGCCAGGCGGTGGTCGAAAGTGATGCTCGCCCTGTTCGCGGTAGGCGTGGTCACGGGAACGATCCTCAGCTTCGAGTTGGGGCTGCTGTGGCCGAACTTCATGGCGAGCTTCGGCAACGTGTTCGGGCTCGGTTTCGCGCTGGAGGGGTTCTCGTTCTTCATCGAGGCCATCTTCATCGCGATCTACGTGTACGGCTGGGACAGGCTCCCGCCACGGCTCCACCTTCTCTGCGGCATCCCCGTCGCGATCGCCGGTGTCGCCGGGTCGCTGTTCGTCATCGCGGTCAACGGCTGGATGAACCACCCCAGCGGCTTCACGCTGCGGGACGGCAGGGCCGTGGCCGCGGACCCCTGGAACGCGCTGTTCGGCAATCCGTTCTTCTGGCACGAGTGGGTGCACATGTACTTCGCCGCCTTCATGGTCGCCGGATTCCTGCTCGCCGGCGCCTACGCCTGGGGCAGATCGCGGGGACGATGGGGCCGTTACGAGCGGCTGGCGTTGACGATCGCGCTCACCACGGCCGCGGTCGCCGCGCCGTTGCAACCCGTCATCGGTGACTGGGCCGGGCGCGAGGTCGCGCGCCTGCAGCCGGTGAAACTCGCCGCCATGGAAGGACTCGGCCCGACGACGTCAGGCGCGCCCCTGCATTTCTTCGGCTGGTACAACGGAAGCGAGGTCATCTACGGCATCGCGATCCCTGACCTGCTGTCGCTGCTCGCCTTCCACGATCCGGCCGCGACCGTCCAGGGCCTCGACACCGTACCCGTCGCCGACCGGCCGCCCGTGAACACCGTGCGTTTCGCTTTCCAGGCCATGGTGGGGATCGGCTCGCTGCTCGCGCTCCTGAGTGTCATATACCTCTACGTACGCTTCCGGCACAGACGACTGCCCACGTCGCGCTGGTTCTACAGGGCGGTCGTGGCGGCCGGCCCGCTCGCCGTGGTGGCCCTGATCGCCGGCTGGATCACGACAGAGGTCGGCCGCCAGCCATGGGTCGTCTACCACGTGATGCGCACCTCGCAGGCCGTCACGGGCGCCCGCGGGATCCCCATCGGCTACGGCACGCTCATCGTGGTCTACCTCTGCCTGGCCGTCGCCCTGGCGTGGCTGCTGCACCGCCTCAGCCGCATCCCGCTCGACCCCGACCTCGACGTCGACCTCGACGGGCAGGCGGATCATGCTTCCTGAGATCCCGATGGTCTTCATCCTTCTCGGTCTCGTGGCCTACACCGTGCTGGCAGGGGCGGACTTCGGCGCCGGCTTCTGGACCCTCGCGGCCGGCGGCGGGCAGGCGAGCAGGACGGCGACCCGCGATCACGCCCGGCATGCCATGGGCCCGGTCTGGGAGGCCAACCACGTCTGGCTGATCTTCGTGCTCGTCATCTGCTGGACCGCCTATCCGGTGGCCTTCGGCTCGATTGCCTCGACACTCGCCGTGCCGCTCTTCGTCGCCGCTGTCGGCATCATCCTGCGCGGAGCGGCCTACGTGCTACGCCCCCAACTCCGGGACGCGCGAGCCATCGAGAGCCTCTTCGCGCTCTCCTCGATCCTGACGCCCTTCGCACTCGGCACCGTCGTCGGCGCGATCGCCTCCGGCCGCGTACCTGTAGGGAACGCGAAGGGAGACCCGTTCACGAGTTGGCTGAACCCCACGTCTCTGATGATCGGGACGCTCGCGATCGCGACCTCCGCCTACCTGGCAGCGGTCTATCTGGCAGCCGACGCCGAGCGGCTCGGCGAGCGCGAGCTGGAGCGCGACTTCAGGTCGCGCGCGATGTGGGCGGGGGTCGTGACCGGCGCGCTGGCACTCGCCGGGCTCCTGGTCGTCCGCGTGGATGCTCCGTCGCTCTGGGCCGGTTTCGTGAGCGGTGCCGGTCTGGTCATGGTGATCGTGTCCGGCGCGGCGGGGCTGGCGACACTCGTGCTGGTACGGCGCCGCCGCTACGGCTCAGCCCGTCTGTCGGCCGCGCTCGCCGTCGCGGCGATCGTGGCCGGATGGGGCGTCGCGCAGCGCCCCGCCTTCCTTCCCGGGCTCACGATCGAGCAGGCGGCGGCCGGCCGCTCGACCCTCATGGCGGTGGTCGTCAGCGTCGCCATCGGCGCGGTGGTCCTCATCCCGTCTCTGGTTCTGCTGTTCGGCCTCTTCCTCCGCGGCCACCTGGACGAGGCCCACGAACCCCAGGCACCCGCACCGGACACACGTCCCGTGTCCGGAGCGCAGCGCCTCCGCCCGGTCGCGGCCTTCGCCGCCGTGTCCTTCCTGATCGGTGTCGCCTTCACGTTGTTCGGGGACGAGGGATGGGCGTTCACCATCGGTGTGGCCGGCCTGGTCACGTGCGCCGGATCCACGTTCTTCCTCGCCGTCACCCTGCCGCAGGATTGACGGCGAGCGCCCCGACGCCCCGCACCTTGTATTCCGCCGCTCAGCCCGCCGCGATGTCCACGGAAGGCGTCGGCGCCCGCACCTGTGGTGTGCAAGGGCGACTGGACATCACCTCGACGACGAGGTGCTTCGGAGAAGCTCGTGATGTCGACGAGGTCGAAGTCCTCGGCGACCTAGCGAGTCCTGTTCAGCAGATGAATCTGGCCGAGGCCCAGTCGGCGTGGTCGCCGGCGTTGCCGTCGCCCGCGTCCTCGACCACCAAGTCGACATACTGCGCACCGGCCAGCGAGGCGTTCGTCGTCACCGGCGCGGAGGTTCCGGTCAGCGTGGCCGAGCGGAACACCTCCTTGCCGTCAGCGATCACCGCGAACACCACCGACCCGTAGCCGGGGATCTCGTCGTCCACGCCCACGGTCGCGGTGAACGCTGAGCAGCCGCCGCCGGTGTAGTAGGACACGACCGACCTGGCGTGTGCCCCGAGCCCCTTGGGGTGGACCGTCCCGCCAAGGCTGATCGGACTGCCGTCACCTGCGGCGCTGTCGTTGTTGCTACGGTCCTTCTCCACCGGCCCCCAGCCGTTCGTGGCCGATAGCCAGGGGTGGTCGGACGCCCACACCTCGCCCTTGGGCGCCGACGGCAGGGCCACGGATGTCACTGTGGCGGCGAACACGTGCACCGCCCCGTTGTCCGGCATGGTGACGGCCACGACCCTCTTGGCCGGGTTGATCCGCACGGCGTTGTGGAAGACCCGGTAGTCGACGTTCGGGAACTGGTTCGGACCCGCGGCGGTGTTCTTGCCCCGGGTCGAGAAGGCGATCTTCGATCCGTAGGCGGCCGGGTCGAGGCAGCACCAGTTGGCGAACCCGAGAGACCTCTGCTCGGCGGAGCCGTCCGCGTAGTGCACGGTCAGGGCGCCGGCGGCGGACCCGCTGGTGCCGGTGCCGAGGAAGGCGAGTGTGTTGCCCTGCCCGGCCAGCGCGAAGGTCTGTGCGTGCCCGGAGACGTTGTCGGGGTGGCCTGGCTCGGTGTCCGGCCAGGTGAACGGGGCTCCCTGCACCTGCACCGCCACGCCGGGCGTCAGCCCGGCGGCGGCCAGGCGCTGCCGGGAGAAGCTCGACCCGCCGCCGTCGATGTTCCCCTTGGCGACGTCGGCGTCGTCGCTGATGCCGACGTTGTCGAAGGCTGCGGCGAGCGACTTGTGCGGCACCTTCGAGGCGGCCGCCGAGGTGACCTCCCGCTGGTCGGCGTGCACCCGATAGGTGGCGGAGGCGATCAGCGTGGCGGGACCGGGCTGGGCGTCGTCCGGCACCGTCAGGGAGAGCTTCCCGTCGAAGGACTTCCCGTTCAGCACGATTTTCGCCTGCCGCGGGGAGGGGGCGGTCCAGCCCGCGGGCACCTGCAGCGCGAGCCGTACGTCCCTGGCGGGCAGGCCGGTCCTGTTGGCGAACGTGACCGGCACCTCCACGGTGCCGCCCGGCGTCAGCATGGCGGGCACGACGGAGGTGACCGTGGCGTCCCCGTCGCCGGGGAAGAGCCCGCCGACCACACCCGCGCCGATCAGTTCGAGCTCGGCGGAGGCCGACGCCGCCAATGCCGGGACGCGTGCCTTGACCAGGTCGCCGTCGGCGTACCAGCCGGTCGCGCCGCCGTCGTAGGCAGCCTTCGTCACCTTCGCGAGGGGCCGCTTGCCGTACAGGACGGCGGTGGGCGCGCGTCCCGTGTGAACGTTCAGCTCGTACGGCCGGGCGGCGGGCTTGCCGGTGTAGGACCCGGAGATCGGGCCGATCCCGATCTTCACCACGCCCAGCCCGCTGGAGGGCGCGTCGACGGTGAACTTCTGCGTGGCCGACTGGCCGCCGTCGTAGGCGCGGGTCTTCCCGTCGTCGCTGTAGAGGTCGAACGACGAGTCGCCCAAGGGGTAGACGTCCAGCGTCAGCGGATCGTCCGGGCCGACCTCGGAGTGGTTGTTGATCCCGTCGCGGTACATCGGCACGATCGCCCCCGCCCGCACGAACAGCGGCAGCCGCTCGAGGGGGGCGTGATAGCCGTCGATCGTGCGCGGCCCGTCGTAGACCTTGCCGCTCCAGTAGTCGACCCATCGCCCCTGGGGAAGGTAGATCCCGTTCCGCACGTCACCGCCGGTGTAGACGGGCGCGACCAGGAGGTCCCGGCCGGCCAAAAACTCGTCCTGGACCTGCCAGGCCGCGCGGTCCGAGGGGTACTCCAGCACGAGCGCCCTGTTCACCGGAGCGCCCGTGCGGTGCGCCTCGGCGGCGTAGGTGTAGAGGTAGGGCAGCAGCCGCTCGCGCAGCTTGAGGAACTTCCGGTTGATCGAGGTGTACGGCTCGCCCCGGGTCCACGGCTGCTTGTCCTTGTCCGCCCAGCCCGACATCGACATCAGGGCCGGGGTGAACGCCTTCCACTGCAGGTCGCGTACATAGCTCTCGGCGCTGCCGCCGAAGATGCCGTCGATGTCGCCGGCGGTGAACGGCATGCCCGTCAGCCCGGCGCCGGTGATCGCGGGGATCTGCCAGCGGATCGCGTCGAGTGATCCCGAGTGGTCTCCGGTCCACTGGACGGCACAGCGCTGGGACCCGGCCCAGCCCTCGACCATCCAGACGAAGCCGCGGGCGTCGGAGTACTTCTCGATGCCGTCCCGCGCGCCCTCGCACTCGGTCAGCGCATGCCGGTACCCGGGCCCGATCCAGGCGACGTCGAGCTTGCGGACGCGCACGCCCGCCTGCCTGACCTCGTACTCCTGGCTGTCCAGCGCCCGCTGGGTCCACAGGCCCATCTGGATCCCGCGCTCGCGCAGCGCGTCGCCGGTCTCCTTGAGCTGCTGGTACTCGCACCCGTAGCCGTCGTTGACGAGCATCCAGCCGCGCGGCATGTCGTTGGCCACGTAGCCCTCGGCCACCTTGACGGCACTCGGCGTGGTCCACTTGGCCGGGTCCTTCGGCCCGGTGTAGGTCGGGCTGCTGCGGTTGTAGCAGTCAGCGTCGCCCATCTCCATGCCGTAGATCGGCGGCATCATCGGCCGCCCGGTGAGCTCGGTGTAACGGTCGAGCGGGCTCTTCAGGTCATACGGCTTCGCGGCGACGAAGTAGTAGGCGTCGAAGCGCTGCTCGGCATGGCTGAGCACGGCGGGCGAGGTGAACGCGTACCCGCCTGGCGCGAACGTGTTGCGCAGGACGCCGTATCCGGCCGTGCTCATGTAGTAGGGCGCGGCGTTGGGGTTGCCGCCGTCGTCCCAGTCGAAGTCCCTGGTGATGCGGATCGTCGTGCCGGTGTGGTTGAGGCGTCCGTTCTGCATGCCGCCGCCGAAGTATTGCTCCTTGCCGCCCGCGACCTGGCCGGGGGTCAGCGTCTGCCTGGTGCCCTCCGCGTCCCAGGCGAGCGGGGCGCTCTCCGCCCACACCAGGCTGCCGTCGGCCCTGAGCACGCTGAACAGCACCGGCTTCTTGCCGACCCGCACGGTCACCGCGCCGGTGGTGACCTCGTAGCGGTCGTCGAACTCCTTCCACGAGCTGGGCACCCGCGGATAGTCCGACTTGACGATGATCTTGGCGCCGGCGCCGGTGTTGGCCGGGTCTGTGAAGGTGCCGTCGGGGGCCAGTTCGAGGCGGAAGACGTCGTCCTTCTGGAAGGTGAGCCGCAGCCTGGCGGTGCCCGCCTCCATCGTGTAGACGTCGTTCTCGGCCGTGAATGCGGTGATCGAGTCGAGGGTGGCCGCGTGCGCCGTACCCGGCATCGCGACCGTACAGAGAGCGGCGACCACCACGCTCGCTAACCAGCAGGCGAGTCTGCGCATGCGCTTGACCTCCGGGGGGTGAGTGTGCGCATTTCTGCGCATACCGTAAAGTCATCCGACAAGTTTCGGCAAGGGAGATCTAGACCGGTCTAGGCCGGACGTCCCTTGCACCGAGCCGGGATGGCCGCGATACTCGCGGTCCCAGCCGCCCTCACACCCCTCCCCGCCGACGTCCGCACCGAGTTCGACACGAGCCTGTCGTCGCCCCTGCCGTGCAGACCTGGCCTGGTGGCACACGCTCCTTCGATCTGCCGGGCGAACCCCACGTCTCCGCCGAAGAAGTGGAGCTCGCCCCCCGGTTCCGACCCTCAGTTGCGGCGGTACCCGGTCTAGACCGAAAGGCGTCTATCCCGCTGCCGACAGCGCAGCTGGTCTATACCCCTACTCGAAATTCGTGTATAAGTTTTTTCAGTCTCGCTCGAAAGTAGGGTGAAGTGCCCATGTATCAACATGCAGCCCGATTGGCGGGGAGGGTGGCGCTCGCGTTATCCGTGCCCCTCCTCGCGATGCCATCCGCCATGGCCGAACCCATCCCTGCGAACACCAACCTCAACACCAAGCCCGTCGTCGTGCCCGCTCTTCAGCAGTGGGAGGGCGGAACGGGCTCGTTCGAGCTGCGCAAGCACAGCCGGATCGTCCTGGCCAAGAAGCGGGGCGGCGAACTCGACGACCAGGGCGCCCGGCTCTCCGCCGAGATCGAGCAGGTGACAGGGCGGAAGCTGGACGTCTCTCCGCGGATCCCACAGGATGGCGACATCGTCCTGTCGATCGATCCCGCTCTTGCCGATGCGGCGGGCGGCGCCCGGTTCGCCGAGGAGGGCTACACCCTCACGATCACCGATCGCAACGTGACGATCGCCGCGCCGACCGCGAAGGGTGTCTACTACGGCACCCGCAGCCTTCTGCAGATCCTGCTGCTCGACGACGGTCGCGACTCGGTCCCCGTGGGCGCGGCCGTGGACTGGCCGAACTACAAAGTTCGCGGGTTCATGCTGGACGTCGGACGGCGCTTCTTCACCGCCGACTACATCCGCGACTACCTGCGGCTGATGGGCTGGTTCAAACTCAACCAGCTGCAGTTGCACCTCAACGACAACGGTTTCAAGGGCGGCAAGCCCTGGAGCGAAGTCCAGGCCGGCTTCCGGCTCAAGACCGGCAACCCCGAGCTGGCCGGGCTGGCTTCCGCGGACGGGGCCTATGACCGAGCAGACTGGGACTCCTTCGAGGACACCGCCGCCGCGAACGGCCTCACGATCATCCCCGAGTTCGACGCGCCCGCCCACTCGCTGGCGTTCATCCGGTTCCGCCCTTCGCTCGGCCTCGACAACGGCGAGTCCGACCACCTTGATCTGTCCAAGCCGGAGACCACCGCGTTCATGAAGTCGGTGTTCGACGAGTTCGTGCCCTGGTTCCGCAGTCCCGACGTGCACTTCGGCGCCGACGAGTACACGGTGGACAAGCCCCGCTACAAGGTCTACTTCAACGAGATGGCCGCCCACATCCGCGCGCTCGGCAAGCAGCCGCGGGCCTGGGGCAGCCTGTCGGTCATGGCGACCAACGCCGACGGTTACGACCGCGACGTGACCATGAACAGCTGGAACAACGGCTGGTACGGGCCGCAGGCGCTCAAGCGGGACGGCTACTCCTTCATCAACACCAATGACGCCCTGCTCTACGTCGTCCCGTTCGCGGGCTACTACCACGGCCGCGGGCTGGACGGAAAGTACCTCTACGACCAGTGGGAGCCGCACGTCTTCCCCGGCGGGCAGAGCGTCGCCCCTGGTGACCCACAGCTGCTCGGGGCCATGTCGGCGGTGTGGAACGACCTGACCGAGGCCCCCTACACGGAGCTGGACGTGCACGGACTGGTCGAGCCCACCTTCGGCGTGCTGGCGCAGAAGATGTGGAGTGGGGCCAAGTCCGGCGTGCCGTACAGCGCCTTCCTCGACACGGTGCGCAAGCTCGGGGTGGGCACCGGCCTGACGAAAGTCTCCACGACGCTCGCCGCGTCGGCGTCGGGAGAGGTGAGCCTGGGCAAGGAGGCGACAGCCTCCGCGGGTGAGGCGGCCGTGGCGTTCGACGGGGTGCGCACCACCCGGTGGGCCAGCGGGCCAGGAGACGAGGCGTGGCTTCAGGTGAACCTCGGAAAGCCGGTCGTGATCAGCAAGGTCGAGCTGGATTGGGCGCCCTCCTATGGGCGGGACTACGAGGTTCAGGTGTCACGGGACGGCGAGGACTGGACCACCGTCGCCAGCCGAACGGGCCGCGAAGCCGCGGGAGTGGACACTCTTGCGTTCGAGCCGGTCACGGCGCGGCAGGTACGGCTCGTCGGCACGCGGGCGGGCAAGAAGCAGAACGGGTACGCCCTGTGGAGCACGCGCGTCTTCGAGGTGCCGGACCTGGCGCTGCGCCGGCCGACCACGGCGTCGTCGTCCGAAGTGGCGAGCCTGGGACCGGAGAACGCCACCGACGGAGATCCCAAGACCCGGTGGGCCAGTGCCTACCGCGACGGTGAATGGATCCAGGCGGATCTCGGTTCCTCGCAGAGGGTCCAGCGCGTCTTGCTCGACTGGGAGACGGCCTCCGGCCGCGACTACGACATCCAGGTCTCCGACGACGCCACGAGCTGGAAGACGGTGGCCTCGGTCCGAGGCAAGCCGGACGGGGCCCGCGTGGACGAGCTCACCTTCGACCCGGTGACCGCACGGTACGTGCGGATGCAGGGGATCAAGCGGGCGACCGGCTTCGGGTACTCGCTGTGGCGCTTCGAGGTTCGTTCCATGAGCCCCGAGCCTGACCCCGCGTAGGCGCGGGAGGTGCGCCGACAGGGCGTGGGTGGTGCTGGACGCACCCACGCCCCGTCGCGTCCGTTCCACACCGCGACCTCGCCGATCGGCCGGCTGGCCCCAAGGTCGACCTGCCACCAGGGCTGGGGCTCAAGGCCGGTGTGCGTGGCCGATCCGGTAGCTCGCGCCCGCCTCGGTGAGGAACGTGATGGTGCCGTCGGCCGCACGCGTGTGGTCGACCGCGTCGGCGCCGGCGCGCTCGGCTACGTGTCGCCTGCCCGCGAGGGCGAGGTGGTCAGCATGTGGGTGGACCGGCTCGGCATCAGGCTCGCCTCGTCCCGCCGGCTCGCCGGGCAGCTGTCCGGCGGCAACCAGCAGAAGGTGTCGCTGGCCAAGTGCCTCGCGGCCGAGACGGAGAACGTAGGCCTCGCCCTCTCCCCGGCGACGACTCCCGATGTCGAACCCACTGTGGTGATTCCGGCAGTGTGAAATGGGACCGGTTGTCGGTCTGTCTTGGGCTGGACCATGGAGCAGGAGGTCAGCGGATGATCGCGTAGGCCACGGACATTTCCCCTCACACGTCGAACAGCGATCTCTCCACATGGTCGAGCGCCAGCCGTACCGCTCCCAGGGCCACCGATTCGCTGCCCAGCGTCGAGGCCTCCACCCGCACGGGGAAGAGGCAGAGCTCGGCGAGCTCCTCGCGCAGGGGTTCCACCAGCAGGTCGCCGGCGCCTGACATGCCGCCACCGAGCACCACCAGCTCGGGGTCCATCGTGAGAACCGCCGCGCCCACACCTCTGGCCAGATCCCGGACGAAGGCCCGGACGATGGCGCTCGCCTCGTGATCGCCCCTGCGCACCGCCTCGAAAACCCGCTCGGCGGCCTCCGCGGCCGAGCCCTCGTCCGCGCCGTAGGAGTAGAACCGGTCCAGGGCGGTGTACCACCCGAAGGCGCTCATCACCCCGATCTCCCCGGCCGCGCCGTTGCGGCCGAGGTGCAACTTGCCACCGATGAGCAGGCCCGCCGCGATGCTCCGCCCGGCCAGGATGCACAGCACGTCGTCGGCGGTCGTGGCGACGCCGCGCCAGTGCTCTGCCAGCGCGGCCAGGTTGGTGTCGTTGCCGACGAGGACGGGACCCGCGCACAGCCCGCCGAGGGCTCCGGCGAGGTCGAGACCGGCCCAGCCGGGCAGCCGGTCGCTGACCACGACCTTGCCCGCGGCCGGGTCGACGACTCCTGTCGTGGCGACGCCGAGAGCGCGCACGTCGGCGGGCTCGAGCCCCGCGGCGCGCAGTGTCCTGCGGACGACGGCCCTGGCGGCGGCGAGCCGGTCGTCCGGGGTGGCCTCCGGGCTGACGGCCGACCTGCGGGTGTCGACGATGCGGCCTTTGAGGTCGGCGGTCAGCGCGAGCACCTTGTTGGGGCCGATGTCGAGGCCGACGACGTGACCTGCCTCCGCGCGGAACCGGTAGCGCTTGGCCGGGCGCCCGACGGGGCGCGGGTCCTCCGCCCTTGGCCTGACCTCCTCGGCGTGTCCTTCGCTCTGCAGCCCCGCGATCACGTCCTCCACAGTGGCCCTGGAGATGGAGGTGGCGTTGACGAGCTGTGTCAGCGTCAACGCGTCGCTGCCGTGCAACGCGCGCAGCACCGCGGCTGCGTTGAGGCGCCGGAGCAGTGCGGGGTCCTGGCCAGTGAGGGTCACGCGGTCCTCGTCACGAGTCGATGAATGCCTGGAAATGATGGTAGACCATTGCCAATTATTAGAGAACCTACTAAAAATATCCCCAGCACCACTCTGAGAGGACCCCCAGGTGAAGAAGGTATGCACGCTTGCTGCCGCCGCGCTCGCACTCTCAGCCTGTGCCCCTGCCGGTGGCGGCGCCAGCACCGAGCAGACGGCCGGCGGCGTGAGGAAGGAGATCACCTTCCTCACGTTCGAGACGCCGAACCTCGGCCCGGAGATCTGGGACGCCCAGATCAAGCGGGTCACCGACAAGCACCCCGACATCACGGTGAAGAAGCTCGTGGCGCCAAGCGCGGGCGAGCGCAACAGCTACGCGAAACAGCTCCTGGCCTCGGGGCAGCTGCCCGACGTCATGGCCGCCATCGCGCCCGGCGGGTTCGCCGAGAGCGGCCAGCTCGCCCCATGGGATGACGCCGAGCTGGCCGCCTATGAGTTCCCGAAGGTGAACCCGCTGCGGGGCAAGATCTACCAGCTTCCCTACAACACCCAGCCGACGCCGCTCATCTACTACAACAAGAAGCTGTTCGCCGACGCGGGCATCAGCACCCCACCGAAGACCTGGGCCGCACTCCTTGAGGCGTCGGCCAAGCTCAAGGCCAAGGGCATCAACCCGTTCGTGGTCGGCGGCGGCGGCAAGGACGCGTTCGCGGCCGGATACCTGTGGATCGCCCTGGTCGGCACCGACGTGTACAGCAAGCAGCCCGACTTCCTGGTCAAACGGCGCGCCGGCACGGTCAGGTTCACCGACCCCGACTTCCAGAAGGCCACCGCCAAGTTCGTCGACCTGGTGAGGAAGGGGTACGTCGACAAGGCCGGTCTCTCGCGTGACTACCCGTCGACGGAGAAGGCCTTCGTCGAGGGCAAGGGCGCGATGTACCCCATGGGCTCGTGGTTCGCGGCGTCCGCCGACGCCACCAAGCCCTCCTTCGACGTCGGGGTCTTCCCCTTGCCCACCGACGACGGCGCCAAGCCGATCGTGCCCGCCTACACCGGCGGTGGGCCGATTGTGAACGCCAAGGCCAAGAACCTCGACGCGGCCAAGAGATTCGCCCTGGAGTTCAACCAGAACCAGGCGAACAACGACGAGACGGTGAAGTCAGACGCCGCGATCATCGCGATCAAGGGCTACACCCCGCCCACCATGGGGCCGGTCTACGACGCCACCCTCCAGGTCTACAAGGACGCCCTCGAGGCCGGAGGCGTGGTCAACGCCTTCACCGTCGAGACCGGCGACGACTCCTTGCTACCCGGCGTCTCCGACAAGGTCTTCGCGCTTGCGCAGGACATCATCGCCGGCAAGAAGGACGCCGCACAGGTGACCAAGGAACTCGACGCGGAATGGGTCAAGGCCGGCGGCCGATAGCCCTCCCACGCCGGGGTCGCCGTCGATCCGCCTCTTTCGGCGGCGCCCCCTCAAACCGAAAGAGCCCTGCAGATGGTCCTGAAACGACGCGGGCCCGCCCTCTGGCACCGGCTCGGCTACCTGCTGAGCTTCGTCGCCCCCGGCGTGCTGGTCTACGCCTGTTTCGTGCTCGCGCCGATCCTGCTCAGCGTCGGCTACAGCCTCACCAACGCCAACATCTTCGCCACCGAGACGAGGTTCGTCGGCCTGGCCAACTACCTGAACCTCCTCACCGACGAGGCCTTCCTCAGCTCGCTGCGGGTCACCACGATCCTGACCCTGATCATCGTGATCGTGCCGAACGCCGCGGGGGTCGGCGTCGCCGTACTCCTCGATCGCAAGGGATGGTTGTACAACACGCTGCGCAGCGTGTTCTTCGTGCCAGTCGTGCTGAGCTCCGTGGTCGTCAGCGTGGTCTGGATGGCCATGCTGTCGGACGAAGGCCTGATCAACAGCATGCTGCGCGGCCTGGGCGTCGCCGAACCGCCGGGCTGGCTCTCCGACCCTGATCTCGCTCTCTACTCGATCGGTTTCATCATCAGCTGGCAGATGCTCGGCTTCTGCTCGGTGGTCTACCTGGCCGGGCTGCAGAGCGTGCCGCAGTCGATGCACGAAGCCGCCTCGATCGACGGCGCCGGGCCCTGGCTGCGTTTCCGAAAGGTCACCTGGCCGCTGCTGGCCTCCTCGCTGACCACGAACACCGTCATGCTGCTGATCACCGGGTTCAAGGCCTACGACCACATCCAGGTGCTGACCGCCGGAGGACCTGGCGTGGGCACCACCTCGACCCTCGCCTTCAACGTCATGCAGGTCGGCTTCACCGCCAACCGGACCGGCGAGGCCTCCGCGATGGCGATCGTCATGCTCGTCGTCATCGCCGCCGTCTCGACCGTGGTGCTGCGCGTGCTCAACCGCAGGGAAGTGAGCCTGTGAAGCCGGTCAGGCCGCTGGTCGCCCTCCTCGTCGCGAGCTGCTTCTTCCTGCCGCTCTACCTGGTGCTGGCCAACGTGTTCAAGCACGGGCCCGACATCACCGCCTCCCCGGCGTCGCCGCCGATCCCGCCCACCCTCGACAACCTCACGCAGGCGTTGACCCGCCCCGACCGGATGTTCTGGAACGGACTGATCAACAGCGTCACGGTGACCCTGCCGTCGATCGTGATCCTGACGATCGTCTCGGCGATGCTCGGCCACTACATCTGCAGGACGCGGAGCAGGTTCGCCCGCATCACGCTGCTGGTGCTGCTGGCCGGGCTGATGATCCCGCCGCAGGTGATCCTGATGCCGGTGACCCAGGTGCTGAACCTGACCGGGCTCATGGGCACGATCAGCGGGCTCGTGCTGTTCAACGTCGGCTACTACGTGCCGTTCGGCGTGTTCGTCTTCTCGGGGTTCATCCGGTCCATCCCGGTCGAGCTGGAGGAGGCCGCTTCGATCGACGGGGCGGGGAAGTTCGGCACGTTCTGGCGCGTCGTCTTCCCGCTGCTGCGCCCGGCGACCGCCAGTGTGCTGATCTTCCTGGGCGTGTGGATCTGGAACGACTTCCTCAATCCGCTGATCATTCTCGGCCCGGCCGGCGGCACCACCGTCACCGTCGGGATGTATCGCGCGCTGGGTCAGTTCCAGCGCGACTTCGGCGGCATGTTCGGCCTGATGTTCCTGGCCACGCTGCCGATCCTCGCCTTCTATCTCGTGCTGCAGAAGCACTTCGTCAAGGGTCTCACCGGGGGAGCCGTCAAGGGATGACCACGCACACCAACCTGCGGGCGCACGTGGGCGTTCCGCTGGACCGTCCGGTCACGCTGGCGATCGCCGGCGCAGGCGCCCGCGGCTCGGCCTACGCCGAGCTCGCCGCCCAATGGCCGGAGCGAGTCCAGATCGTGGCCGTGGCCGAGCCGCGCGACGCCGTCCGCGACCGCTTCGCCGTACGGCACGCACTGCCCCCCGAGCGGGTCTTCTCCGACTGGAAGGAGATGGCCGCGTCGCCCAGGCTCGCCGACGCGGTCGCGGTCACCACCCTCGACTCCGAGCATCTCGACCCGACGTCGGCCTTCGCCGAACTGGGCTACGACATCCTGCTGGAGAAGCCGATCGCGCCGACCGCGGCCGAGTCGATCGCGATCGGCGAGGTCGCCGCGCGGACCGGCGCCACCGTGGCCGTCTGCCACGTCATGCGCTACACGCCGTACACCACGGCGCTGCGCGAGGTGCTCCCCGAGCTCGGCGAGATCGTCTCCGTCGAGCACCTGGAGCCGGTGGGCTGGTATCACTTCGCGCACTCCTTCGTGCGCGGGAACTGGCGGCGGACCGACGAGACCACGTTCGCTCTGCTCGCCAAGTCCTGCCACGATCTCGACTGGCTCGGCTTCGTCATCGGCCGCAGGGCCGAGCGGGTCTCCTCCTTCGGCGGGCTGCGGCACTTCCGCCCCGAGAACCGTCCTTCGGGGGCCGCCGACCGTTGCCTCGACTGTCCCGTCGAGGCCTCCTGCCCGTACTCCGCCGCCCGGATGTACCGCGAAGGCCTGCGCGAGGGCGGCACCAAGCAGTACTTCACCCGGGTCATGACCGCCGGCGTGCTCACCGAGGAGGCCGTGACCCGGGCGCTGGCCGATGGCCCGTACGGCAGGTGCGTCTACGCATGCGACAACGACGTGGTCGACCACCAGGTGGTCAACATCGAGTACCAGGGCGGCGTCACCGCGTCGTTCACGATGACCGCGTTCACCCCGTTGGAGAACCGGCACACCAAGTTCTTCGGCACTCGCGGCCAGCTCACCGGCGACGGCCGCTTCATCCACCTCTACGACTTCGTCACCGAGCGCACGACCACGATCGACACCTCCAGAGACGGCTCCTCGGTGGCCGAGGGGCATGCCGGCGGCGACGCGGCGCTGGTCCGCTCGTTCGTCGACGCCCTCCACCAGGGCCGTCCCGAACTCATCCTGTCCGGCATCGCCGAGAGCGTCGACAGCCACCTCGTCGTGTTCGGCGCCGAGCGCGCCCGCCACACCAGCACTGTCGTCGAACTGTAGTCACCCCCCGTATGAAGGAGAGCCATGCGTTCCACGCTCGTTCTGGGAATCACGGTCACCGCCATCCTCATCGCCCCACCCGCGCTGGCCACGACCCAGCACTCACCCAAAGCGCAGAAAGTGAAGATCACCGGCGAGGCCCGCACCAAGGGCGGCCTTGAGGTCCGCTACCGCTTCCAGGATCCCGACGGCGACGCCGAGGGCACCACCCGCTTCCGCTGGCTCACCGGCCCCACCGCGTCCGGACCGTGGACGCCGCTCACGGGCGTGCTGACCCGCAACATCGGCATCCCGCTGAGCTACGGCGGCACATACCTCCGCGCGGAGGTCACCCCGGTGGACGCGACCGGCGCGACAGGCAGGGCACGCCTGTCCGAGCCCGTCCTGATCAAGACCGTCGACGGCAATCCCGGCACGGACTGGCTGCACGACGCCCGGTACGGCGTCTCCCACCACTTCCTGTCCAACTACATCAACCGGGTGGCCGCCTCCCCCGAGGAGAAGTGGCAGGACGGCGAGTCATGGGACGACCTCGTCAAGACCTTCGACGCCGAGGCCTATGCCGAGGACCTGGCGAAGGCGGGCGCCGGCTTCGCCATGATCACCCTCGGCCAGAACAGCGGCTACATGCTCGCCCCCAACCAGGCTTATGAGCGCATCGCAGGGCTGCAGCCGGGCGAGCGCACCCCCGCCGGACGCGACCTGCCCATGGAGATCGCCGACGCGCTGGCGAAGCGCGGCATCAAGCTGGTCTTCTACATTCCGGGCAACCCGCCGCACTCGGCGCACAAGCAACCCGGCGACTACGCGATCACCAGGGCATTCGGCTACTCGCCCGGAACGGACGGCGTGCCCTCGCAGGAGACGCTGGCGAAGTGGCAGTCGGTCATCAGGGAGTACTCCGAGCGCTACGGGACCAAGCTGGCCGGCTGGTGGGTCGACGGGGTGTACCCCGCACTGCACCCCGCCTACCAGGACATGACGAAGCCCTACAACTGGTCCAGCCTCGCCGCCGCGCTCAAGGCAGGCAACCCCGACCGGATCATCGCGCTGAACTCCGGTCTGGGCGCCCGGAACCACCAGCCCACGTCCGTCTACGACGACTACACCCCCGGCGAGTCCAGGGGACTCGGCGCCATCCCCTCAGCCGGGCGATGGGCCGACGCCGAGCAGAGCACCCAATGGTTCGACTTCACCTTCCTGGGGGCGAACGACCCCTACTGGGCCGGTTGGGGCAACAAGGGCACCTCCAAGGACACCACCTCGCTGGTGCGCTGGGTGAAGGCGGCCACCGACCGGGGCGGCGCCATCGGCCTGGACACCAAGGTCAACAGGTACGGCAGGCTCGACCCCGCACAACTCGCTCAGCTCGAGCAGGTCCGCAAGGTCGTGCGCGATGGCGCCCCCATCCCCGAGCCCACGGGAGGGGTCTACAACGACGACGACTTCCTGATCAGGTACACCGGCTCGTGGGGTGCCGACGGCGGCCGCCCGGGCGACCTGGGGGGTGACGTGCACTACACCTCCACCGACGGCGACTCGGCCGAGTTCACCTTCTCCGGGACCGGCATCGAGTACGTCACCGAGCGGTTCCGCGACATGGGCAGGGTGGACGTCTACCTGGACGGCGCCCTGAAGGCGACCGTCGACTGCTTCTCCGAGGCCAAGCAGACCCAGCAGGTGCTGTTCAAGGCGGACGGCCTCAGCGCGGGGACGCACACGATCAAGGTCGTCAAGAAGTCTGGCACCTACATGCTGGTCGACGCCTTCCGGGTGACCCGGTAAAGGACGGCCGTCACGCGGAGTGGAGCTTCGTCACCCGGTCGCGGTCCTTGAGCAGGTGAAGCAGCACCTGCTCATCGACCGCGGGGGCCGAAGTGTGTCGGACAGGAATCCCGAGCCCGGCCGGGTGATACTGAACCTCTACGTGGCCGACGCGCGCCCGCGCCGCCCGCATGGACGCGAGGGGCGTCACGTGGCCGGCCGAGCTGGAGGACCGCGAGGGCAGTCGGTTCGCCACCGCGATCGGACCGGACGGCAACGATGCGCGGGCCGTCCAGGTCAGAGATGAGCACCAGGCAGCAACGGAGGAGAACCGATGTTCCGTGACACGAAGGCGTTCAGTGGGTTCTCGGTGGACGACATCGAGGCGGCCAAGGCCTTCTACGGCGACACACTCGGCATCCGGCTCTCGGAGGAGAACGGAATGTTGACGCTGCATCTCGCCGGCGACCGCGACACGCTCGTCTACCCGAAGCCTGACCACACGCCGGCGACGTTCACCATCCTCAATTTCCCGGTCGACGACATCGACAACGTCGTCGACCAGCTGACCGAGCGGGGGGTGCGGTTCGAGCGCTACCCGCAGATGGAGCAGGACGCGAAGGGCGTCATGCGCGCGGAGGGCCCGCCCATCGCCTGGTTCACCGACCCGGCGGGCAACGTGCTGTCGGTCATTCAGGTCTGAGGAGTCTGAGGGCCGCCGCAACCTGGTCAACCAGGCCACCGAGGATGACCTGGTCCAGCGCTGCTTCGACGTCGCGCCGCGCGACCGGCTGTGGCTGACCGACATGAAGGGAGGATCGCGTCTTCGACGATCCTCTTGGTCGAGCTTCCTACGGCTTCGGATCAGCCCGCTCGGTGGGGAGGAGCGCCACTTGAAAGCGGTCGCGGTAGATCACCCGTGACTTGGCCGGGTTCTTGATACGGATCACGCGCACCGTGTGGCCGTGGGCACGCAGTCCCGCGGTGAGGTCCCGCCCATAAACGCCCCAGCCCTCCTCGGTGAACCAGAATCTGGCCCTGCGGTTCTCGATGTACGGCATAGGCAGGTCGCGCACTTGAGCGTTGACGCCACCCTTCACCCAGGCGCCGCCAAGCTGCGTACCCGAGGGACGGTTCCACTCCTCGTCGGGGACGCCGGCATCTATCCAGCCACGGATGCTGTCGGTCAGGACACGGTAGAGCACGCTGACAGGATGCGCCTGCCCCTCAGCAAGCACAAGCCGAATAAGGACCGAAGGCCGCGGTGGACGAAGCGGCACCGCGGAGTGGATGTCGGCATCCGGCCGCTGCCAGAGCTGAACGAGCTCCGGGTGGTCGTAGCCGGCCCACGGTGAGGACGAGCCAGTCACGCATCATCGCCAGGTAGGCCGTCCGCGCGTCGTGCTCGGTGACCTCGCTCGGGAAGGGCGCGAACCGCGACTGCGTCATGATGCGGAACGCTTCGGCCCCGACCAGGCCGGCCAACCGGTGCCGCGGAGGCCGTACAGCCACAGGTGGTCCGGCAACGCGTGAATGCCGCCCAGGTCGAGGGCGCCGTGACTCGCCTTGCAAAAATCTTCGGGGGCCTGTCGATTTGGCTGTGTGTCGCACGACGTCATGTTGTACGGCAACCCCGCCGCGCGCGGATACAACGGAACCCAACGGGAGTCGGACCATGAAGTACATGTTGCTGATCAACGCTGGTGCGATCGACGAGAACGGCGCGGCCGCAGACTGCAGTGTCGAGGACTGGATGAACTACGACAACGAGGTGAAGGGCGCTGGGATCTTTGTCTCAGGGGAGTCACTGGCGGACCTGGTCACCGCCACGACGGTGCGGGTCGGCCCGGACGGCAAGCGGGCCGTCACCGACGGGCCGTTCGCCGAGACCCGCGAGATCCTTGGCGGCTTCTACGTCATCGACGTGCCGGACCTGGATGTTGCGCTCGACTGGGCCGCCCGCTGCCCCGGCTTGAGCGGCGGCGGGTCGGTCGTGGTGCGTCCGATCGCCGAGTTCGGGGCCTGACGGTGGTGGACGAGGGAACCGCCGGGCCCGGCATGCCCGTCGAGTCGTCTGTCCAGTCGTCAGTGGAGTCGGTGTTCCGTGAGGAGCGCGGTCGGCTGCTCGCCTCCCTCGTCCGCCGCTTCGGCGATCTCGACCTGGCCGAAGAGGTCACTTCCGCGGCCATCGAGGCGGCTCTGGTGCAATGGCCGGTCGAGGGCGTTCCGGCCAGGCCGGGCGCCTGGCTGCTGACCACGGCGCGGCGCCGGGCCGTCGACCGACTGCGGCGGGACCAGGCCTACGCCGCCCGCCTCGCCATCCTGCAGGCGGAGGCGGACCGGGCCGACCCTGCCCCGCCCGCGGACGCCGACGGGGATCTCCCCGACGAGCGGTTGCAGATGTTCTTCACCTGCGCCCACCCCGCTCTCGCGGCCGAGGACCGCGGGGCGCTGACCCTGCGCTGCCTGGCCGGTCTGGCGACGCCCGAGGTGGCGCGGGCCTTTCTCGTACCGACCGCGACGATGGCCCAGCGGATCGTGCGGGCGAAGAAGAAGATCCGCGAGGCTCGCATCCCCTTTCGCGTGCCCGGCGCCGACGAGTTGCCGGAGCGCCTGCCCGGGGTGCTTCAGGTCATCTATTCGATCTTCACTGAAGGTTACGCGGCCAGCTCGGGCCCGCGGTTGCAGCGCCTCGACCTCGCAGAGGAGGCCATCCGGCTGGCGCGGATTCTGCGCCGGTTACTGCCCGCCGAGCGGGAGGTTGCCGGGCTGCTCGGGCTGATGCTGCTGATCCATGCGCGACGCGACGCCCGGACCGGTCCGGACGGCGAGATCGTGCTGCTGGACAAGCAGGACCGCGGCCGCTGGGACCGCACGATGATCGAGGAGGGCCGCGGCCTGGTGGTCGCCGCGCTGACCGGCGGCCCGGCGGGCCCGTACGGCGTGCAGGCCGCCATCGCCGCCCTTCACGACGAGGCCGTCGACCTCGCGACCACCGACTGGCCGCAGGTCGTGGCGCTCTACGACGTGCTGCTCGCGCTCACGCCGTCCCCCGTCGTCGCACTGAACCGCGCAGTGGCGATGGCGATGCGCGACGGGGCAGAGGCTGGCTTGGCGCTGCTCGACGAGCTGGCCGACGAGCCGCAGCTGCGCGGTCACCACCCCTACCCGGCCGCCCGGGGGGACCTGCTGCAGCGCCTCGGCCGGCTGCCCGAGGCCGCGGCGGCCTACCGGGAAGCCCTCGACCTGGTCGGCACCGAGCCCGAACGGGCCCACCTGCGGCGCAAGCTGAACGCTGTCGAGCCGTCCGGCCCGGATGACAGGGTCGGCCCATGACAGCGAACACCCCGGCCGTCGACACCACGTACACCACTCAGCTGCTACCTGAGGAGAGTCGGACATGGACCGTGACGAGATACTCGCGTGGGTGAAGGCTGAACGGCTCAGCCTCGCTGACTTCCTCGACGACCTCGACGAGCACGAGTGGCAGGCGGCCTCCCTCTGCCCCGGTTGGACCGTGCACGACGTGGCCGCGCACCTGACGCTGTCCACGCGCACCACGCTCCTCGGCACGATCAAGGGCATGATCCGGGCACGCGGCGACTGGGAGCGGATGGAGGCCGACAAGGCACGGGAACGGGCGGCCCGGTTCGGGCCGGGGGAACTCGTCGCACAACTCCGCGAGACGGCGGGCTCGGCTCGCCGTGCACCCCTGGCCGGCCCATTGGACCCGCTCGTCGACGCGCTGGTGCACGGGCAGGATGTCGCCCGGCCGCTCGGGCGCGAGCGGAAGATGCCCGCAGAGCAGACGGTCGCGGCGCTCGAACACGTCCTTGCCAGCCCGTTCTACGGTGCCCGCAAGCGCCTCCTCGGTACGAGACTGGTGGCCACCGACCAGGCGTGGTCGGCTGGTGCGGGATCGGACGACGTTCGAGGGCCGGCAGGTGATCTGCTCCTGCTGGCGACCGGACGGGCCGCCGGGCTCGCAGGGGTGTCCGGACCAGGTACCGAACGGATCGCGGCCCGGCTGTAGGAATTCGTCCTGAGGGGCGCACCGCGACGTCGACCAGGGCCTGGTCGACGTCGCCGTCAGTCGAATCAGCTGAACAGATCCGCGGGCCGTCCTTTTCCAGACTTGCGTACGAGATTCGCCGAAGGTGGCCGGTTCCCGCTCAGGGCGGGCGGCGTTCGGCCTTGCGAAGCGGACAAGGGGCCGCGGGGCTCCCAGCGTGTCGGTCGGCTCCACTCCGCTTGACGGCACGCGGGCCGCAGCCCCGGCGACCGAGGCCCCGCAGGCCTTCGCGGATCTGGAGGCCCTTGCCCTGCGCGTGATCGCCCGGACGCTCGCCGCCCGTGTGATCCGCCAGATCCGGGGATCGAGGAAGGTGCCGCCGGTGGCGTCGATCACGCGGCCGGTCAGCCAGCGGGCGTCATGGTTAGGCCACGATGTCGGCAGGCCGGCCGATGCGGTTGAGCGTGGCGACGGACGCAGCCGGCTTCTCGATCTCTGAGTTGAGGTGGATCCTGCCTCAGTGTCGGCGATACCCGGCGTCACGGCGTTGACGGAAATCCCCCGCTCGCCGACAGCCTGGGCCAGGGTGCGGCTCAGCCGACATGGACATGGGGTCTGCGTTCGAGGTCCGGCTCGGCCTTGCGCAGCACCTCGCGGGTCAGCGGGGGGACGTCGCCGCCGCCGAAGACCAGGTAGCGGAGCATGGCCACGATCGGGTTGCCCTCGGCCCAGTGGAAGTAGATGTGCGGGACGCGGCCGGTGCGGTCGCGCAGGTAGAGCAGGAGGGCTGCCAGCGAGTTGGGCACGGCGGAGCTGTCGATGCGCAGGATCTGGTGGCCGTAGCGTTCCTCGCCCTTGACGTGCAGTTCCGTCTCGAACTCGGACGCGTCGGGCACGGTGACCTCGACGAACATCACCGGTTCCGAGCTGCGCAGCCGATGGTTGAGCCACGTTTCGCGCAGTTTGTCGTTGTATTCGGTCTGGTCGCGTTCGTGGGGTTCGTTGGCGATCACGTGGATGTCGCCGCAGGCCTGGTTGACGAACGATTCAGCCAACGGGTCCAGGTGCACCTCGGTGACGCGCAGCTCGGTCGAGCGGGTGGCGCGGGAGATCAGCGAGGTGGTGATGATCGCGGCGATGAAGAACGACGCGATCTTGACGCCGTCCGGGCGCTCGATCACGTTGTCGACCAGCGTGTAGGCGAGCACCGCGCTGATCAACCCGAAGCCGAGGCGGGCGCCGCGCTGGCCCTTCCTGTGGGCCGACAGCGTCACCGCCACCGCGGCCGACAGCATGAGCACCAGCACGCCGGTGGCGTACGCGCCGCCCTGGGCCTCCACGTCGGCATCGAAGATGATCGTGATGGCGAACGCGATCGCGGAGAAGATGAGGACCAGCGGGCGCACCGCCCCTGTCCATTCCGGCGCCATGCCGTACCGGGGCAGATAGCGCGGCACTAGATTGATCAGCCCGGCCATCGCCGAAGCGCCCGCGAACCAGAGGATGGCGATGGTGCTGATGTCGTAGGCGGTACCGAACCAGTCGCCCAGGAAGCCGTGCGCGAGATAGGCCAGCGCGCGGCCGTTGGCCTTGCCGCCCGGCTTGAACTCCTCGGCGGGGATCAGCACCGTGGTGACGAAACTGCTCAGGATCAGGAACACGCTCATGATCAGCGCGGCCGTGGTGAGCAGCCGCTTGGTGCCTCTGACCCGCTCCTGGACGTCGCCCTTGACCATCGGCATGACCGCGACGCCCGTCTCGAAGCCGGACATGCCCAGCGCCAGCTTCGGCATCACCAGCAGTGACAGGCCGATCATGGCCAGCGGGCTGCTGTAGTTGGCGCTCAGCAGGTTGCGCCAGGTCACCACCACGTCCGGGTTCTCCAGCACGTGCTGTACCGCGGTCACCACGACGACGGCGTTGAGCCCCAGATAGACGAAGACCAACAGCACGGCGATGCCGATCGCCTCGGTGAACCCCATCAGGAACACCCCGCCGAGCAGGGCCAGCAGGATCAGGGTGACCGGCACCCGCTGGCCCTCCAGCCAGTGCGGCGCGAACGGGTTCTCCAGGATGTGCGCCGTGGCGTCGGCGGCCGAGAGCGTCATCGTGATGACGAAGTCGGTCGCCGCGAAGCCCAGCAGGGCCAGCACGAACAGCTTGCCCCACCACTGCGGGGCCAGCTTCTCCAGCATCGCGATCGAGCCCTGCCCGTACGGGCTCTCCTCGGCCACCCGCCGGTAGACCGGCAGGGCGCCCAGCAAGGTCAGGCCGACGAGGAACATCGTGGCCAGGGGCGAGAGCAGTCCGGCCGCGAGCACGGCGATGCCCGGCTGGTAGCCCAGGGTGGAGAAGTAGTCCACGCCTGTCAGGCACATCACCCGCCACCAGGAGTGCTTGGTGTGCGGGCCGTGCTCGATCTGCTTGCGATCGGTCTGCAGGCCCTCGAGCAACCAGGTCCGTAGCGGAGTTCCCGGTGCGGAGGCGGGTTGCCTCGTCCTTGTCATGCTCGGGTCCCCCGACGTTGTGCTCTCGTCTTGACGAACGCACACTACTGACTGCTTTGTGCCTGTTCGTCGTGGTGAGGCGTCAAGAATGCGTCAATGGCCGCAGTCGTACCGTCACAGAGAGTGATACGCGCAGGGCCTGTGACCTGGGACTTGCTCCGGCGTCTGCCGGTGCAGACAGCTGCGCATCAAGAAAGCGTCATGCCGCATGGACCCCGATCACGATGGTGCTGTCGGTTTGCGTCGGCATGCCTGATCGCCGTGGCCTCCGGCTGCTATCGGGGCGGCGACCCGCTTGTATACGATCACGTCATGTTCGGCCCCAGAGGAACGTGGACCGTTCTCACAACGGTCGCGTCCACGACGGGTGGTGCTTTCGTTGGCGTCTTCGGCGAAAAGGTCTTCATCCAGGGCACGACCCTGTCGGATGCCTGCGGCGCTGCTCTGAACTCCTGGGCGATATTCGGGGGGTTCTTTCTAGGGCTGATAGCCGCCTTCCGTAGACCGAGAGGGGCGGCCGCGGAAGCCGACCAGCAAGAAGCGGCCTCCATCGAGGATCCGTCGGCTCCGGATGACCGCCAGGGGCCTGCCCGTCGATGACGACCACGTGGTGGAGCGTCGTGCTGCCGGTCCTGACGACATCCCTACGACAATCTGCCGCCGATGAGGCACGCCGTACGCATCGCGTCAGGACTCAGCGCAGATGCGTATGGATGCCGTCAAGAATGGCAAAGCTCCCCAAATCACCGGTTTTGCTTCTCCTGTGGCCACCTGGCCATGAAAGCGGAACGCGGCATGGGCCAGGCCAATGTGGAGCATCTGATCAAGGAGTACACCACCGCAGGGCGCTCGGGTTCATGGGCGAGCCTGCGGTCAACGTGCTCCAGCTCGACCTGGCCCTCGACAAGGGGTAAGCGCGATGGCACGCGGGCGGTTGAGGGTATATCTGGGCGCGGCGCCCGGCGTGGGAAAGACCTTCGCGATGCTCTGTGAGGGCCGCAGGGGACTGGAGCGCGGCAGGGACGTCGTCGTGGGTTTCGTCGAGACCCACGGCCGTCCCCGCACCGCCGAACTCCTCGACGGCATGGAGGTCGTCCCGCGTAAGACGATCCACTACCGGGGCGCCACCTTCACCGAGTTCGACGTGGACGCCCTCATAGAACGGAAACCGAAGATCGCGCTGATCGACGAGCTGGCCCACACGAACGTGCCGGGATCGAGGAACACCAAGCGCTGGCTGGACATCGAGGAGATCCTCGACGCCGGCATCGACGTCGTCTCCACGGTCAACATCCAGCACCTGGAATCGCTCAACGACGTCGTCCAGCAGATCACCGGCATCCCCCAGCGTGAGACCGTCCCCGACGAGGTGGTGCGCCGCGCCGACCAGATCGAGCTGGTCGACATGTCGCCCGAGGCGCTTCGAAGGCGGATGGCCCACGGCAACGTCTACGCTCCGGAGAAGGTGAACGCCGCCTTGTCCAACTACTTCAGGGTCGGCAACCTGACCGCCCTGCGCGAGCTCGCCCTGCTCTGGGTCGCCGGCAAGGTGGACGAGCAGCTTGATCGCTACCGCGCCGACCACGGGATCGACACCACCTGGGAGGCGCGGGAACGCGTCGTGGTGGCCCTGACCGGCGGCCCCGAGGGCGACACCCTGGTACGGCGGGCCGCCCGCGTCGCGGCCAGGACCAAGGGCGCCGACCTGCTGGCCGTCCACGTCACCAGCGCCGACGGCCTGTCCGGCGGCGACCCTGCCAACCTGGCCAGGCAGCGCACGCTGGTGGAGAGCATGGGCGGCACCTACCACCAGGTGGTCGGCGAGGACATCCCCCGCGCCCTGCTCGACTTCGCAGGCGGCGTCAACGCCACCCAGCTGGTGCTCGGCGCGTCCAGGCGAGGCAGGTTCGCGCAGATCTTCTCCCGCGGTGTCGGCGTGGAGACCACCGCGCTGTCCGGCACCATCGACGTGCACATGATCACGCATGCCGAGGCGAAGAGGGGCCGCCGCCGTCCCGAGCGCTCCCACGCGGCGCTGACCGCGAAGCGGCGGCTGGCCGGATGGGCGGTCGCCATCGCCGGCATGCTCGGGCTGACGGCGGCGCTGATCCCGTTCAGGAACGACCTGTCGCTGCCGACCGAGATCCTCTTCTACCTGACCACAGTGGTCGGCGTGGCTCTGATCGGCGGCATGTGGCCGGCCATCACCGCGGCAGTCGGCGGTTCGCTGCTGCTCAACTACTTCTTCACCCCTCCGGTCGGCGAGTTCACGATCTCCGATCCGGAGAACCTGTTCGCGCTCATCGTGTTCGTCCTGGTCGCCGCCATGGTGAGCACGATCGTCGACGTGGCCGCCCGCCGTACCAGGGAAGCGGCCAGAGCGGGCGCGGACGCCGAGATCCTCGCCACGCTGGAGGGGCACGTGCTGCGCGGCGAGGCCGCGCTGCCCTCGCTGCTGGCCAGGGTGCGGGAGACGTTCGGGCTGACCTCCGTCACCCTGCTGGAACGGCGGCCCGACACCGGTGGCATGCCGGACGACCACACCGACCCCGACGCATGGCGGATCATCGCGACCACCGGGGGCACGCCGTGCACCTCTCCTTCCACCGCCGACACCGACGTCGTCATCGACGAGAACCTGGTCCTCGCCGCCCGCGGACGGCTGCTCGACGCGGCCGACCGCAGGGTGCTCGAGGCGTTCGCCGCCGAGACCGCGGTCGCGCTGCGCCAGCAGCGGCTGGAGGAGGCGGCCGAGCAGGCCAGACCGCTGGCCGAGGCGGACAGGATGCGCACCGCGCTGCTGGCCGCCGTCAGCCACGACCTGCGCACCCCACTCGCCTCCGCCAAGGCCGCCGTGGAGAGCCTGAGCAACACCGCGATCGAATGGAGCGAGGAGGACCGCCGCGAGCTGCTGGCCACCGCCGACGAGTCGCTGGCCAAGCTGGACCGCCTGGTCGCGAACCTGCTGGACATGAGCCGCCTGCAGGCGGGAGTCCTGGGCGTGGACCACCAGCCGGTGGCGCTGGAGGAGGTCGTGCCCCGCGCTGTCGACGACCTCGGCCCGCTGCGGGACAGGGTCGAGGGCGACCTCTCCGTTGATCTGCCCGAGATCGTCGCCGATCCCACGCTGCTCGAACGCGTGCTGGTCAACCTGATGACCAACGCGGTGCGCTACAGCCCGCAGGACAAGAGGGTGGTCATCACCGCGAGCTGGCACGGTGACCATGTCGAGATCCGGGTGATCGACAGGGGGCCAGGTGTTCCTCCCGACGCCCACGACCGCATCTTCCTGCCGTTCCAGCGCCTGGGTGACCGCGACAACGGCACGGGTGTCGGCCTCGGCCTCGCGCTTTCACGAGGACTGGCCGAGGCCATGGGCGGCACCCTCGTACCCGATGAGACACCAGGGGGAGGTCTCACCATGATCCTGACGCTGCCCATCAGCTCGCGGGCGGTGGTCTCGTGACCCGCGTCCTCGTCGTGGACGACGAGCCCCAGATTCTCCGGGCGCTCCGCATCAACCTGGTGGCCAGGCACTACGAGGTCGCCGTCGCCACCGCTGGCGGCTCTGCGCTGCGCGAGGGAAGGCGCTGGCGGGAACACCGTCCACCCGAGGCAGGACGCGGGCCTCGTCCGGGCCGACCACGGCGTGCGTCCGCCACCCCTTGCGGTGGAAAACCAGGTCGCCGACCGCCAGCCGAGGATCCCTTGACGTGATGACGCGCCCGATCGAGCGTCCTTCCAGCGGGCTGTTCAGCTCCCATTCCCCGTCCATGCACTCGCGCATGTAGGGGTCGACCGACGACAGGCAGAGGTTCTCCACCAAGGCCGTCCCATGGACGGGTGAGGGGACAGGGCCGGTGACGAACGCGAACTCCTCCGGCGTCGGCGCCCCCTGTGGTCTGGCCGTCTGGTGAACGGCGATGAAGTCTCCCATGATCCCCTCTTTCATCGGGTTTCGCCGGGCGAGACCGCGAGGGTCAGCGCTTCGGCGATGGTGTCGGCGGACGGGATGACGGCCTGTGCCAGTGCCGGCGCGGCCGGGATCCGGGTCGGCGGGGCGCCGACCCGGATCGGGGGCCGCCGCAGCGGTATCCCCGCCTCGGCCACCGCGGCGACGATCTCGCCGCCCACCCCGCCGGTGACGTGCGCCTCGTGCGCCACGACAAGTCGTCTGGTGCGCTCGACGCTGCCCAGCACCGTGTCGAGGTCCAGCGGCCTGATCCACCTGGCGTCGACGACCTCCGCCTCGAGCCCGCGGCGAGGCGGTCCGCGGCCTCGAGTACCCGGTGGGCGAGGTGCGGCCCATCGGCGGAGCCCGGATCCGCCGGCCAGGCGCCGACGTGACCGTGGTGACCTGGGGCGCCATGCAGAGTGTGGATCCGGGCACCGTGTCGGCGCTCGGGTCGCTCGCCGAGGCCGCCGCCACGGTCGCCGCCTCGCTGCCGCCCGGCCGAATCGTGGTGCCTGCCGAGGAGTTCCGCAGCAACTTGTTTCCCTGGTCGCCACGGCACGAGGTGGTGGCGGTGCCCACGCGGGACGGGGTGACGCGGGTGGAGGACCTGGTCGACGCGCTGGACGACCGGGTCTCCCTGCTGGCGGTGAGCGAGGTGACCAGCAGGGAGGGGCAGCGGCTCGACCTGGCCGCCCTGCGCGCCGCGACCGACCGGGTGGGCGCGCGGCTGTTCGTCAACCTGACTCAGTCGCTCGGGGCGCTCCACTTCGACGCCGCCCGGATCCGCCCCGACTACTTCGCCGTGCACGGCTACAAGTGGATGCTGTGCCCGCGCGGCGCGGCCTGGCTCGTCACCAGGCCCGACCGGCTCGACGGGCTACGAGCCCTGGCGCCCGGCTGGAAGTCGACGAGCCCACCGCACGGCTATTTCGGTCCCGCGGACCTGGCGCCCGACGCCGCGCGCTGCGATGCCTCCCCGGCCTGGTTTTCCTGGGTCGGCGCGATCCCCGCGCTGCGGCTGCTCGGCTCGCTGGACGCCGAGCGGGTCGAACGGCACTGCCTCGCCCTCGCGGGCGAGCTGACCGAGCGAGCCGAGGCCGCCGGCCTGCGGCGGGTGACGGACGGTCCCGCCTCCCACATCGTCGTCCTGCGCACTGGCCAGGCCGACGGCATCGCCGTACGGCTGCGCGAGCGCGGCGTGCGGGCCACCGCCCTGGGCGACAGGTCCGCTTCGGCTTCCACTACTTCAACGACGAGCACGACGCCGTCACGGCTGCGAGCGCTCTCGCCTGACATTGGGGTGCTGGCCCATCGCCTGACTGCGCGGGGGCGCCGATCGGGGCGTGAGAATGGGCAAGGTGGTTGCGATCATCCATGCCATGACAGTTGATTGGAACGGCACCGAAGTTGCCTTCCGGTGCGCCGTCAGCGAGCACGTGGACGATGTGTTGAGCGTGCTCGACGAGGCGGCGGGGTGGCTCGACGCACGTGGGGTAAGCCAGTGGCCTCTGCGGTTCAAGGCCGCGTGGGTCGAGGAGGCGATATCCCGGGGTGAGACCTGGCTCGCGGAGGCCGGGGGCAAGGTGGCGGGCACTGCCACCGTGGACTGGTCGGACCCGTTGTGGGCCGACGTCGCCCGGCACCGCGGCGACGTGGCGGTGGGCGGGGCTCCGGGCCAGCGGCAGGATGACGGCCCGATCACGTGGGTCAGCCGCTACGAGTTGCCCCTTGCCAGGGTGTTTGAAGCGCCCTCATCCGGGATGGTCGAACGCGCTCGCCGGGAAACCCCGGCCAGCGCGTCGCGTGCTACAAGGCGGTCTTAGCCAAGATGCCGGGCGAAGAACTGCAACGCGTTGTCGGTTTCGTACGCGGGGATTCCCCCGTGGTCGCCGGGGTTCGCGTGCAGCGTCTTGTCGCTCGAGCCCAAGGCGTCGAACAGCGCCAAGGCCTGGTCCCGGGGCACCCGCGTATCATCCCATTGGAGCAGGAACTGCACCGGCGCGGTGACCCGGGCGGCGGTCGCGGCCAGCCCGTGCACGCCGAGCAGGCCCAGCACCGCGGCGCGGATCCGGGGTTCGGCGGCGAGTAGCGGCATACCGAGCCCGCAGCCCATCGACACACCCCAATAGCCGACCGGGCCGGCGCCCACGTGGTCGAGCTCCTGGACCGCGGTCACAACGGCCTGCCAGTCATCGACGGCCTGCCCGGCCAGCAGGTCGTGCATGGCCGCGACCAGCTCAGTCGGATCCTCTCCGGCGGCCATGCGGGCCCGCATGGCACCCGCGAACTGGATGAACTGTTCGTCTTTCGGCCGGTCGCCGTGGTTTGGGGCATCGATCGCGGCGACGGCGAAACCCCCCTCGGCGGCGAACCGGTGCGCGCCGGCCAGGACGCCAGGGGCCTTCTTGTGCTGGCCGCCGCCGTGTCCCATCAGGATCAGCGGGCGGGGGCCGGTGGCGCCTCGCGGCGTGAACAGCACGCCGGGGATCTCGCCGAGGGCGAAGGACTGTTCGGTGACGCCGTCGGTCGACGTCTGAGAGGTCAAGCTGAAGCGCATAGCGTTTCTAAGCCTTTCGGGGTGCCTTGTGCGGGCGCTCCCTAGACCATGCACGGGAGGGAGCCCCGACCTGTCGTCACAGCGTTGATCGGTCTCACCTCCTCCAGTCGTAGTGCTGCACAGCGTCGCTGACCGTATCACACAGACCTGGCTGGGGACCGCTCGCCCCGCCCGCCGTGTACGAGCGACTGCGCGAGCAGGCGCCGATCAGCAAGGTCCGCCGGGCGAGCGGCGCCGACGCGTGGTGGGTGTCCGGGCAGGAGGAAGGCCGTGCCACGGATGCGGCTTCGTCAGAGCCCATTGTTTCGGCGCTCAACATGGCGACGCCCCGCAGGTGCGGTGCCGGGCGGGGCGTCGGGGAGTGCGGTCAGGGCGTGAACGGTTCCAGCGGCCGCCGCTGTTGCGGGCGTCGACGGCATGCCCGGCGCACAGTAGCGTCAATGTCGATCAGCTTGGGGGTGGCGAGTTCGGCGCACGGGGCGAGTTCGCGCCGGTAACCTCAGGTACGGTCGCGGCCGTGGGCGGTGCATCGGGTCGTGCGGCGGCCGAGGCGAGGGTGCTGCCGTGGTCCGGGCACGGCAGGAGCAAGCGCGGCGCTGGCTGCAGGGTGTATGTGACAGGGCGCTACCCCTCGTGGCACACGGGCTTGCCCGCGGGCATCGACACGGCCTTCGCCACACCGAACGAGTCGGCGACGCCCTGCAACAGGACCGCCGTGGCATCCCGGGATCGAGGCACCTGAGCCGCGAGCCCGATCTTCCCGACCCGCTTCCTGGTCTGGATCTCCACCAACGTGAACACGTTGTCGTCGATGCGCATGAGCCCGCGCAGGAGCAGCGCTCGGGGATTGGCTGCGGTCAGCCGGATGTCGTAGCCCGAAACCGCGCCGGAGACCTCGCAACGGCTCCCATCCGACTGCCAGTCGGGTTCCTCCAGGTGGCCCTTGAAACTGGATTGCAGTTCGAGGCCGTACGCCACCGTCCGCACGGTGATGTGGTCGCCGTCCCTGGTTTGGGTGGCGCGCCACTCACAGACGATCGACTTGCCGGTGCCCTCGTCGGGGCGTACCTCGGAGCTCCACAGAAAGCTGCGCCCTCCTTGGACGGCTTTCCACGGTGGCTCTTCTCCCACGATGGCCCTGGTGGCGGGCCCTTGCCACAGGGCTTTGCAGACATCGGGCATGGTGGTGTGGTCGGGCCACTCGGTGATGGCCGCGCAGCCGGTCGTGCCCAGCGTGCCCGCCAGCGCGAGCGCCAGGAGGCGACGGGATCGCGACGTGGTCATTGGTCCGCCTGGGTGAAGTAGCAGCCGGGAACGTCCGCCACGTCCGCGAAGTGCGTTTCGTACGGGTCGGGCTCGCAAATGAGCCTGGCCAAGCCCAGACCGGTCTCCCCGACGTCGGCGCCGATGACGAAGAAGCCGTTGCCGAACCAAATCTGGTGACTCGTCCTCTTCCACAGATCGGGGTCGTCCAGGAACGCCTTCTTGTAGGTCTTCTGGAACCTGGTCGAGGCCCCCGACCGGATGATGCCGAGAATAGGGCCGCCGCTGTCCTCGCACACCACCACATCGGCGAGCAGTGCAGCTCCGCCGTCCGGCAGGTAGGCGGCGATCTCCCGCCCTTCGGTTTTCCGGGGGTACCCACAGGGAGCGATGCGGGCGTTGGCGAACGCGACCAGCTTGTCGGGCGAGGTCATCGACCGGCCCAGCCCGCGCATGCCGTCAGCCGTCGTTTGCGTGTCCAGCCCTGGCATCGAGGCCGCGGAAGGGCGGGGTGAGGCGACCTTCAGGTAGTCGGGGGGTGCAGGCGTCTCGACGCCCGTGGCGCATGCCTTGAGGATGAGCACCAGCACCAAGATGACGACGAGGACCGACCCGCCGCCGGACGCCGGCCTGATCAGCCAACTGTCACCATCGATGCGCTCGGCGATGTAACTCATCACTTTTGATCATATCGCCCGGGAAGGGACGCAAGCAGGCATCTCGGAAACCGATGCGGGGTTGAAGCCCTCCCATAGTGATGATCGGTCCGACGTTGAGGGCGTGGCGAGCAGCCCGGCAGGGGTCAGGCGTGGTGGTACGGGTCCATCCGCTGGGTCGGTTTCGGCACCCATCTCTTTTCCGGGTGCGGCCGGCTTGCTGGTTGCAGATCTTCAGCGCGCTCAGGATGGCCTGTTCGCGTCACCGGGCTCGAAGAATGGTGAGCCCGGGTAGAACGTTGTACGGTCGGAAGCCCTCTATCTTCAAGGATTGACAATGGGCGACGAGAGTTCCGCCGCGCAGGCGGCATGGGAGCGCGTGGACACGACCATCCCGCACTCCGCCCGGGTGTGGGACTTCCTGCTGGGTGGCAAGGATCACTACGCCGTTGATCGCGAGGCCGGCGAGACCCTGCTGCGGCTGTTCCCCGACTTCGCGATGGTTGCCCGGCTACAGCGCGAGTTTCTCATGCGCGCTGTCCGGTACCTGGTGAGCGAGGCGGGAGTGCGCCAGTTCCTGGACATCGGCACCGGTTTGCCGACAGCCAACAACACCCATGAGGTCGCCCAGCGCATCGCACCCGAGACCCGCGTCGTGTACGTGGACAACGACCCCATTGTCCTGGTGCATGCTCGCGCGCTGCTCACCAGCGCGGAGCCCGGCGTCACCGACTACATCGATGCCGATGTCCGCTACCCCGACGTGATCCTCAACGGAGCAGCCAAGACTCTCGACTTCACCCGACCCGTCGCCGTGATGATGCTGAGCATCGCCGGCCAGGTCACCGACGATGACGACCCCGCGGGCATCATCGACCAACTGCTGGAACGCCTGCCGTCGGGCAGCTATCTGGCGCTGAGCGACGGCACCAACACCAACCCGGCACTGGTCCAGGCTGTGACGAACTACAACCGCACCGCGGCCAACACCTACCAACTACGCAGCCCAGCACAGATCGCGTCGTTCTTCGCCGGCCTCGATCTGGTGGACCCAGGCGTGGTGCCGACGCCGCAATGGCGGCCAGAGCCTGACCGGTGGGATGAGCCGACGGCTGTCGTGAGCGCCGTCTGCGGCATCGCCCGTAAGCCGTGACAGCCCAGCGAGAGATGCAGTGGCCGGTCTGGTTGGGCTCGTGCCGATCGAACCTTGCGCGTGAACTCGACCAGCACGGCGGCGTTCGCTCGCCGTGATCGTTGTTCAGGGCGTTGCGGCTGCTCGATCCCGGAGGCCAGCCTGCTCGACGTCCCGGTCAGGAACATCGCCATCATCGGCGAGGACGTCACCGGCTACGCGAACCGGGACATCGCGACCGCTGTCCTGGCCCTGGAGCAGTGTCTGGGCTGGTACGCCGACGGTCTCGTGGCGCCGCGCCCGCCGGTCCGCCACTGCATGGCGGACCTCGCTGCCGCCTTCGGCTCCCTCGCCGACGGTACGGCCCGGCACAAGCTCGTCGTGGATCTTAGCGGGGACATCCGGCCACCCGGTGAATTCGCCGGCGTGTGCCCATGACCGACCTGACTGGCTTCTCAGGCGACAGCCAAGCAGACCCAGGACACGCCGTACAACGCCGTCGCCATCCCCCGCCCCTGAGCGGCGCGGTGCAGTGTCCGCCTTAAGCTCTGGGGTGTGGCGAAGTATTTCGATGTTCATCCGGACAGTCCTCAACCTCGGCTGATCGGCCAGGTGGTCGAGCTTTTGCATACGGACGGGCTGATCGCGTACCCGACGGACTCGTGCTACGCGCTGGGATGCCGGCTGGGCAACAAGGAGGGCATCGACCGGATCAGGGAGATCCGCAGCCTCGGCAGTGACCACCACTTCACCCTGGTCTGCAGGGACTTCGCCCAGTTCGGCCAGTTCGTGCATGTGAGCAATGCGCTGTTCCGCTCGGTCAAGGCGGCGACCCCCGGCGGTTACACGTTCATCCTGCCCGCGACCAAGGAAGTGCCGCGGCGGTTGCTGCATCCCCGGAAGAAGACGGTCGGCGTCCGGATCCCCGATCACGTCGTCACCCAGGCGCTGTTGGCCGAGTTCGGCGAACCGCTGGTGTCGAGCACCCTGCTGCTGCCCGATGAGACCGAGCCCTTGACGCAGGGCTGGGAGATCAAGGAGAGGCTCGACCACGTGGTGGACGCCGTCGTCGACTCCGGCGAGTGCGGCGCCACCCCGACGACGGTCGTCGACCTCTCGCAGGGCGAGCCTGAGATCCTCCGCCGAGGCGCCGGAGACCCGTCCCTCTTCGAGTAGGTGATCGGCACTGGTGACAGCGCCGCGCCGTCGCCTTGAACCGACGGCGGCGATATCTTCTGTCCCGGCCACGGCATGATCTTCAGCCCCAACGGGTCTGAACGCTCACGGCGTCCTGCCTCGGCTCACGGGGTCAAGGACCGTCGGAGACACGCTCGAGGAGACATCGGGCGAGCAGCTCCGTCGGCAGCGGACCAACTACCGCTTCGAGGCTGGTCGCGTCCGGACGGGTGAGCCGGATGGACGGCGGTGAACGGACCTTCGAACTCGCACTCGTCAGTCCCGGCCGCCGCAGCCGCGGTCAGCGACCGAGCGATTGCGCCTGCGTGCCGAGCCGGCGCCGCAGGGGCAGGAGCGCCACCAGGTATCCCGCGGCGGCGACCGGGAGCAGGTCCAGCGTCGCCACCGGCAGCAGGCTGCTCACCAGCACCAACCCCACGCTCCACCAGGGCAGGAGGCGCCGGTACGCCAGCATCCCGGTGAGCACCACCACACCGACGTACAGCAACTGCGGCCCCACCTGGTAGAAGGCGAGATCCACACCGGGCAGCGCGCGGAACTGGCGGCTGAGCTCGCGCATCCCCGCCTTGTCGGCCGCGAGCAGCCCCCATGCGATGTCCACCACGAACTGCACGATCGACGCGCCCGCCCCGACCAGCGTGACGGCCACGACGGTCTCCCTGCCCACGCTACGGGGGAGCAGGCGGCGGATGCCCAGCACCAGGAACACGAACAGCACCAGGCCGGCTAAGTTCGCCAGGTGGGCGGCCTGCCAGTCCAGGCCGGGCCCGTACACACCGTCCATCCGGCCGACGAGTCTGATGACCCCGTACGCGAGCATGAGAAGCGGTGCGGCCACGGCCGCGAATCTGGCGATCTGCATGGGTCGATGCTGTCGCCACCGGTCCACGCGGGCTTCAGGGTTCGCCCTGCTCCTGCCCTGAGGCAACCCTGTCGGCGACTCAGCTTGTTCTTTATCGTCCGGATTGTTGTAGTGCCGCGAGGGTGCGGCCTCGTTTGACGGTTTTGCCGACGTCGTAGCGGGGTGCGGGCCGGCGG